>CAMGHE010000018.1 GCA_946055775.1 uncultured Bacteroidales bacterium | reverse complement strand
GCAGCGAGAATGTATCCACGTTACAAAAACGAAATCTGTAGTACCCACGCGAAAAACGCCAAAACGCAACGACATGACGTGCAAATAATATCGGAAAACAGACGTTGAAATTGGGTTTGCGGGACGGCAACGTTAGGAGGTGCCGTCCCGCAAACTTCTTCATTCTGACGCACCCTCCTCCTAACGCTGTTTCACGCTTCGCCCCACAGGCGGCGCATACGTTCGGCCAGTTTGTCTTCCTGCGCGTTGTCGGCGGGCTGCCAGAAACGGTTGCCCTGGAGGCTGTCGGGCATGTACTGCTGCGGCGTGAAGTGGTGGGGGAAGTCGTGGGGATAGCGGTAGCCGTCGCTATATCCCAGGTCGGCCATGAGCGTGGTGGGGGCGTTGCGCAGGTGCAGCGGCACAGGGGCAGCACCGGTGGTGCGGACGAAGTCGAGGGCGCCGTTGATGGCCTTGTAGGCGGAGTTGCTCTTCGCACTGGTGGCCAGATAGACGGTGGCCTCGGCCAGGGGGATGCGGCCTTCGGGCCAGCCTATCTTCTGCACGGCATCGAAAGCGGCATTGGCCAGAAGCAGGGCGTTGGGGTTGGCCAGACCGATGTCTTCGGCGGCGGAGATGACCAGGCGACGGGCGATAAACTTGGGGTCTTCGCCGCCCTCGATCATGCGCGCCAGCCAGTAGATGGCGGCGTCTGGGTCGCTGCCGCGGATGCTCTTGATGAAGGCCGAGATAATGTCGTAGTGCATCTCGCCCCCTTTATCGTAGGCAGCGGGATTCTGTTGTAGGCGCAGCGTCACGGTGTCGTTATCAATGACGACGGACTGCCCTTCGGGTGCTGCGGCAACGATGAGGTCAATAATATTAAGCAGTTTGCGTGCGTCGCCACCGCTGAAGCGGAGCAGGGCATCGGTCTCTCGAACCTCCACGCCGCGCTGCAGCAGGTAAGTGTCGGTGTCGAGAGCACGATGGAGAAGCTGGAGCAGGTCGTCCTTCTCCAAACTCTTCAGCACATACACTTGGCAGCGGGAGAGCAGGGGACGTATGACTTCAAACGAGGGATTTTCGGTGGTGGCGCCGATGAGGGTGACGGCACCCGTTTCGACGGCGGCCAGCAGACTGTCCTGCTGCGATTTGGAAAAGCGATGTATCTCGTCGATGAAGAGGATGGGGCTCTGGGTGTTGAAGAAGCGGCTTTTGGCGGCTTTGTCGATGACCTCGCGCACATCCTTGACGCCGCAGTTGACGGCCGAGAGGGTGTAGAAGGGGGCTTCGAGGGTGTGGGCCACGATGCGGGCCAGCGTGGTCTTGCCCACACCCGGCGGCCCCCACAGGATGAACGACGACAGGCGTCGCGTTTCAATCATCTGCCGCAGCACGGCGCCGTGACCGACCAGGTGCTTCTGGCCAATGTAGTCGTCGAGCGTCGATGGACGCAGGCGTTCGGCAAGGGGTGTCATATTGAGGGCTGTTGGTGGACTTGTATTAGGGCCTTTGGGAAACTTGTTTCAGATTGGAAAACTAAAAGAAAAAGGACTTGGCCGGGACGTCTCAGGCCCATTCGGCCAGTTCGAGCCAGCGCATGGACTTCTCTTCCAGTTCTTCCTCCAGTTTGGGCAGGCGCACGCTCTTCTCGGTGAGTTCGGCGGTAGTCAGCGTACCAGAGCAGAGGGCCTCCTCGATGGCCTTCTTCTCAGCCTCGAGGACTTCAAGGTCGGCCTCAAGGGCTTCCATCTCGCGGGCCTCCTTGAAGGTGAGTTTGCGCTTGCGCGTGGCGTTGCGACCGCTGTCGGCGGGTGTGGCGGCCTCGGCCTCGGCCTTAGCCTTGGCAGCCGGACGGGCGGCGGCCTTTTCGGCCTCTTCGTCGCGCTCCTTGAGGCTCTGCCATTCGCGATACTGCGAATAGTTGCCGGGGAAGTCGTCCACGCGACCTTCACCGCGGAAGACGAGCAGGTGATCGACCACGCGGTCCATGAAGTATCGGTCGTGGCTGACCACGATGACGCAGCCGTGGAAGTCGGCCAGGTATTCCTCGAGACGCTGCAGGGTGTCGATGTCCAGGTCGTTGGTAGGCTCGTCGAGGATAAGGAAGTTGGGGTTGCGCATCAGCACGGTGCAGAGGTGCAGGCGCCGGCGCTCGCCACCCGACAACTTATATATATAGTCTTGCTGGCGGGCCGGGGGGAAGAGGAAATGGGTAAGAAACTGCATGGCCGTCATCTTGCGACCGCCGCCCAGGTCAATCACCTCGGCGATGCGGCGCACGGCGTCAATGACCTTCATCTTCGTGTCGAAGGCCATGTCTTCCTGCGAGAAGTAGCCGAAGCGCACCGTCTCGCCGATGACAAAGCGGCCGGCATCGGGCTTGACCTCGCCCAGAAGCATTTTGACGAAGGTACTCTTGCCCGTGCCGTTGGCACCGACGATACCCATCTTTTCGTAGCGCGCGAAGTTGTAGTAGAAGTCTTTGAGGATGGTCAGCGTGCCGCCGTTGCCATTGTCGTAAGCCTTGCACACATATTCCGCCTCGAAAATCTTGCTGCCGATATAGGCGCTCTTCACCTCAAGGCGTGCCGCCCGTTCCTCCATGCGCTGGTGCGCCAGTTGCTCTAGTTCGACGAAGGCCTCCTTACGATAGCGCGCCTTCGTGCCGCGGGCGCAGGGCATGCGCCGCATCCAGTCGAGTTCGCGGCGGTACAGGTTGCTGGCGCGCGCTATCTGGGCGTTGGTGGCGTCAATGCGTTCCTGCTTCTTCTCCAGGAAATAGGCGTAGTTGCCTTTGTAGGCATAGAGCGCCTGCCCGTCCAATTCGAGGATAACGCTGCACACGCGGTCCAGGAAGTAGCGGTCGTGCGTGACCATGAGCAGGGCCTTGTTGTTACGGCGCAGGTAGTCTTCGAGCCACTCTATCATGGCGATGTCCAGATGGTTGGTGGGCTCGTCGAGGATGAGCATGTCGGGGTCGGCCAGCAGGACGTTGGCCAGGGCCACGCGCTTGAGTTGACCGCCAGACAACTGTCCCACGGGCTTCGAGAAGGCGGTGATGTCCAGTTTGGTTAGGATCTGCTTGGCACGCAGTTCGAAGTCCCAGGCTTCGCGGCGTTCCATCTCGTCGATGAGTTCGGTCAGTCCGGGGTTGCCGGGCGTCTGGAGACAGGTTTCGTAGCGACTGATGAGGTCGGCCAGTTCGCCGGCGCGGCTGAAGCAAGCATCGATGACAGAGAGTGCAGGGTCGTACTGCGGCGTCTGCTCGAGCATGGCCACGCGGATACCGTTGCGGAAGATGACCTGCCCGCTTTCATAGTCTTCCTTACCCGCGATGATGCTCATCAGGGTCGATTTACCAGCGCCGTTGCGGGCGATGAGGCCCACGTGCTGGCCTTCGCCGACGGAGAAGGAAATATCTTCGAAGAGCACAAGATCGCCAAAGCGCTTACTCAGGTGCTGTATGTCAAGGTAGGGTGTCATGCCAAATTGTTGTTGTGAGGCACAAAGGTACGACTTTCGGCGGATATGGGCGCACCAAGCACCTCAATTACCAAGGGCTGGCACCTCAATTACCAAGGGCTGGCAATCCAATTACCAAGGGCTGGCAATCCAATTACCAAGGGCTGGCAATCGCTTGTCCTTGGGGATTCGCGTGTTGAGTGTCCTTGAGGATTCGCGTAAGTGCCCAATACAGTGTCTTTTCTTGATTTCACTAGACACTTTTGTGGTACATGGTCTGAAACAGTGGACACTTCTATCGTAGCCATACTGATTCTATAGACAGTAGGCATTGAAAATCCAGCACGCCGTGGAAATTTGTGCGAGCCAAGCGCCTTTATCAAAGCAGCGAAGGCCTCCGCGGGGGGAAGCCTTCGCTGTGTGGGACAGGCGCAGGAGGCCACACTTGGCTCTGCGTCCTGCATGTGATAGATATGAATGATTTAACGGTTGGTCGTTGCCGGCGGATGCTTTTTCAGAAGCCCATGCCGCCCATGCCCTGTTGGCCGTTGCTCTGGCCGTTGTTATCCTCCTGCTTGGTGACGGTCTCGGACGAGTTGATGGTGCGCTGGGTCTTCTTCACCGTGGTGCGCAGGTTGCCCAGGCGGTAGGTCACGCCGAGGGCCACGGCCCATGTGCTGTGGCGCTGCCACGTTGCGGTGCGGAAGGCTTCGGTGAGTTGCGTGGTACGGAAGGTCTGGCGCGGGGTGAAGAAGTTGCGGCCCGAGAGCGAGAGGGTCAGACGGTCTTCGGCGAGGAAACTGCGCGAGAGCACCATGCCATAGAACAGGTTGCCGGCGGCATAGCCCTGCAGTTCGGGGCGCTTGGTGTTGCCACCGCCGATGACGCGCAGCATCAGTTTGGCGGGCAACTGCTGCGAGAGCGAAGCCATACCCGTAGCCGAGAAGCCGCTGTGGCGCGCCGTCATGCCGTTGACATAGCGGTAGGCCTTTAGGTCGGTATAGGCTGCCGAGCCGTTGAAAGTCAGTACGGTAGATTTGCTAAGCATGCAGTTGGCAAAGAGCGTCAGGTTCCACTTCTTGCTGTGGGTAAAGTTGCCAAAGGTGGTGTGGAGCACATCGCCGTCGATGAACGAATACTGCATCAAGCCGTCGGTCTGCATGCTGTAGCCCAGCGTGACGCCCGTGCTGAACACGGGGTTGAGCGAGTTGAAGGCCAGTTCGAAATTGTGCGAATGCTCACTCTCCAACTGTGGGTTACCATACTTCATACTCTCGGGCGTGGGGCGCTGCACATAGGGCGAGAGGAAGGAGATGTCGGGGCGGCCCAGGCGCAGCGAGTAACTGGCCTTGATGCTCTTCGTGGCCGACAGGTTGTAGCTGATGAGGGCCGAGGGGGCCAGGTCGCCAAAGTGCTGCGTGAAGCCCTCGGCGTTGCCATCTGGATAGGAGGCCTTGTAGTGGGTGTATTCGTAGCGCAAGCCGGCGCGGGCCATCCACGGACCTTGCTTAAAGGTATATTCGCCATAGGCGGCACCGATGTCGGAGCGATGGCGGTAGTCGGGACTGGCGGCAGCGTCTTCGACAAAGGCGTCGTCCGTGCCTGAGATGCGCCAAGCCTCGTAGTTGTCGCTGTTGTTCTGGCGGTAGATATACTTCACACCGGTGGCCACCGTATGGGCCTTGCCCAAGGGCAGGGCGAGGCCAGCCTGAGCGGTGTGCTCGGCGGCGTGGTTGTCGGGGTTCTGGATGCGGTCCAGTTGGGCAAAGGGCACATTGTCCAAGTTACTGAACGTCATGCGCATGTCGTTCTCGTTGGGCTGGTCGTTCAGGCGGTAGGACAGGGTAAGCATCTGGCCCTCGCGCTTGAACGTATGCTGGTAATCGACGTTGGCCGAATAGTTGAACATCTGCATGCGGGTGCGGGTGAACAGGTCGTAACCGTAGAGCCGCGTCCGGTCTGCGCGCAGGTCGTACATGCCGGTGGTGTTGAAATCATAGACCGAGCCACGCCAACCGTGCCAGCCGCCCGAGAGACTGAGCAGGTCGCGGTCGGAAAACTCGTAACTGGCTTCAAGCGAGGCATAGTGGAAGGTGCCCTGCACGTGGCCGGTACCCCACGTCTCGAGCTGGGTGCCCGAGGCAAAGTCCTCGCGCTCGCTGCCGCTCTTGTAGTCTGGCTGGAAGATGCGGCCCAGGACGTAGGTACCCGAGAGCGTCAGGCGTCCGGTCTTGACCAGGCCGTAGAGCGAGCCCACGGCGCCCATCGTCGTCATCTGGATGCTGGGCGTCAGGGTGTAGCCCGTGGTCTTTGCCTCGCCCTCGGTGACGAGGTTGAGGATGCCGCTCACGCCCTCGGCGTCCTCGCGGGCACCAGGATTGGTGATGACCTCTACCTTCTTGACCATCGAGGCAGGCATGTTCTTCATGATGAGCGAGGGATTGCTGCTCAGCATGGGGTTGGGCTTGCCGTTGACATAGACTTTGAAGTTGCTGCTGCCGTTCACCTGTATCTTGTCTTCGCCATCGACGGTCACCATCGGCACCTTGCGCAGCATGTCGGTGAGCATACTGGCCTTGGCCTCGGGGTCGTCGGCCATGGAGTAGCCGATGCGGTCGGGCTCGGCCGTCACGATGGGCCGCTGTGCCGTCACCGTGGCCGTACCCAGCCGGCCGTCGCTGTCGGTGGTGCGTATCACGCCAAGGTCCTGCGTCTTGCCGTCCTCAATGCGCATCACGCGGGTATAGGGTCGGCGACCCACAGCCACGATGTGCAGGGTGTATTTCCCTGCCGCGGGCGCAGCGATGCGGAAACGCCCCTGCAAGTCGGTGGTCGCCACAGCGGCGGCGCGTTTGGCCTTGTCGGCCACCAAGGTTACGGTCACATAGGCTTCGGCCTCATTGGTCAGGGAGTCTCTTACCTCACCAGTGACCACGCGGTTGCTTGTCTGGGCTTGCGCCCCGCTGACGGCGGCTGCTACGAGCGCCACCAGCATAATCAGTCTTCTTATCATAACTACGGAACAATTTATCGGTGTACTATCCATCTATTACACTTACGGCGGCAAAGGTATGGAAAAGGTGCGGAACGGACAAAGGGGAAAAGGCAAAAAAATGACGCGGCCGCCGCAAAAAGTCCATTTTAACATTTGGCAACATCCGGGGGAGGCGGGGGACCTGCAAGAAAAGGCGGGCGGACACGACTGTAAGCAGCAGGCGGGCACTACCAGCGTGGAGCGAAGCCAACGAAGGTCTGCAAAGCCAGCGACCGTCAGCAGAGCCAGCGGGCCAGCGCCCAGATGCCGGGCAGGCCGCGGGCGGTGAGGAAGGCGAGCGTATTGTATATAAGGTGTGGGCGGCGCAGGGGAAGAGCAGCGAAGTGCTGCATCAACTGGCGGGCGGCGTCGGGATGGCCCTCGCGGCGCAGGTGGCCGCTGAGGAGGGCCACACGGGCATAGAAGGCTGAGAGAAAGGCCGAACGGCGGCGGCGTTCGGCAGCGGCGGCGAGGGGGGCGGCCCCATGGAGGGCCAAAAGGGCTGCGCTGAGAGCGTCGGTCAATTGGGGCAGCCGCGAGGCGAAGTCGGTGCCGGTGAGGCTGTCGGGGTGCTGGTACAGGCGGTGCCAAATACCGGGGAGCCAGCGGCGGCGTGGATGGGCCAGAAGGGCGCGAAGCCCCAGTTCCCAGTCGTCCCAGATGCGCAGGTCCTCGTTCCAGCCGCCGAGGCGACGCAGGTAGGCGGTGCGGAACACCATACCCTGCGTACCGAGCATGGCGGTGAGGAGTTGGTCGGTGGCGTCGCCGTGTCGAAAGATGGTGCGCGCCTTCTCGTGACCATTGGCAAAGACCATGCGGGTGCGGGCACAGAGCATGTCGAGATCATCGGGCTGCACAGCGGCCATGACGGCGTCGAAGAATGTGGGCGAGAGTTCGTCGTCAGAGTCGAAGAAATAGACCCAGGGGGCATCGACCTGCTGCAAACCACAATTGCGGGCCGCGGCAGCGCCGGGGCGTTCGCAGGTAAGACAGGTGACGGCCATACCCCGGGGCGCACTGGCCGCAAAGGCTTGGCACAGGGCTGGTGTGGCGTCAGTGGAGGCGTTATCGACGAGCACCACATGCAGCGGGCGCCATGTGGTGGCACGCAGACTGTCGAAGAGGCGCGGCAGGGTGGCGGCACGGTTGTAACAGGGGATGACGACGGCCAGCGGGGGGACGGCGGCTCTGGGGGCTGGTGTGACCACGGTCTGCTGGCGGGGATGGGCATGGAGAGCAGTCTGGAGGCGCAGGTAAGGCGCACCAGCCATGGGGAAAGCCTGCTCCACCTCGCGCCGCACGCTGCGGGCAGCATGGGCACCGTCGCACATGGCGTGCCACATGGACCGGCGGAGGCCGCGGGGAGCGCGCCAGACGGTCAGGACCAGACGCAGGGCGGTGCCCACTGCACCGTGCATCAGGCGCAGCACGGCACCCTTGGCGGCCTGCACGCGACGGTCGGCATAGAGGCGATGCCCAGTGGTGTCGTCGTTGGTGACGACGATGGACACGGGGACATAGCGCACGATGCCGCCGCGCTGCCAGACCTGGTGGACGAACAGTTCCTCTTCTCCACAGCCCAACTGCGGACCGCCGATGCCCATCTGCTCACTGAAGGGTGGCAGAATGGCGGAACGACGACAGACCACCTCGAACGAGATGACGTAGGTGCCGCGGGGCCGTCGGGCGTAGTCGCAGAGCGTGGGCGGATAGGTCTGGTGCGGACGGCCGTCGGGCGTCAGGGCGCGGAAGAGGAGCAGAGTGGCCTCGGGCTGACTGCGGAAGGCGCCGATGATGTGGCCGAAGGCGTCGGGCAGAAAGGCCACGTCGTCGTCGGCGATGAGCATGAGGGGCGCCACGGCATGGCGCAGGGCGTTGTTGCGGTTGCGCGAGAGGCCGCGTCCCTCCATCGTCACCACACGCACGTCGGCACGGCGGGTCAGCGCCTCGGGCACGGCGGGTACAGCGTCATCGGTCTGCCATGACACGACGTAGCCCACGTCTGGGCGCGGCGCCTGCAGCATGGCGGCGATGCGGCGTATGCCGTCGCCGCAGGTACAGACGAGAACTTCGAGTGTAGGGTGATACATCGGCGGGGGAAGGGGTGCGGGCGGAGGAGAGTGGAAAGGGAGGAGGGGAAGATAATGAAAAGGACGGACGATGGCTGGCCCGCAACGAAAAGCCACAGCCCGCAGAATCCCTGGCAACGGGGGTTCTGCGGGCTATGCCAGTATGCCAGGCGGACCAGACGGGCGTCTGTACAGCCTGAACTATGACGTGCGCTGCATGTAGCGTATGCCCTCGCAGAGGTGACGCATCATGGGCCAGAAGTGGCACTTGCCCTCGGTGGCGGACTTTAAGGCGAAGCGGAAGCAACGCCACCAGGCACGACCACCGGCCACATAATAGGTGAAGGCGCCGCGGCTGCGCTGCACGCCGGCATCGACATAAATCATCGACTTCTTGAGCATCGTGGAGGTCTCGACGGTCTTGAGGGGGAAATAGCGCATGCGCAGTTTGGCGCGCAGCGCATCTTCCAACCATATCTCCTCCTCACCGCAGGTCAGGAACTTCGTGCCGAGGCCGAAGCGCTCGTCAAAGCGTATCTTGCCCTGAATGCTCTCGCGGCGGGCCACCATCTCAATGGTCGAGATGGAGTACATGCGGGGAATCTCGTGCAAGTCGAAGGCCTCGGGGGGATATTCCTTCAGCGGCCGGCCGGTGTAGGTGGAGGCCGTGAAGAAGGCCACGTCCAGGTCGGGGTGGTCGGCAAAGACGCGCTTGACATCGTCGATGGCTTCGGGATGGATGCGCGTATCGTCGTCGGCAAACATGATGAGGTCAGACGTGGCGTGCTCGACGGCCAGATTGCGGTTGGCCGAGAGACCGCTGCCGGCCGTCTTGTAGAGGGTGACGTCGGTGCGCTCGTCAAGGCAGCGGGGCACGAGGTCGAGGTAGCGCTCGTCGGTATATTGGTACGACACGACGTAGCGCACATCGTCGCGCTGAGGCAGCAGCACATCCGTCAGGCGGACGATGCCTTTGTCTATGGAGCAGATAAGGATGTCGAGAGTCATGGCTGGAAGGAATTGACAGATTCTATGATATGGTCGGCCTCTTGGTCGGTGAGTAGAGGGTGAAGCGGCAGACTGACCTCGGTGGCTGCCACGCGCTCGGCCTCGGGGTAGCGTTCCGCGTGATGCCGGGCATAGAGGGGCTGCTGGTGCAGCGCCAGCGGGTAGTGGATCAGAGTCTCTATCCCTTGAGTTGCCAGATGGGCTCGGAGAGCCTCGCGGTGCGGGGTGCAGAGGGGGTAGATGTGGAAGACGCTGTGGTCTGTACGTCCGCCGTAGGGCAGACTGACGTGGGGCGAGCGTATGCCGGCGGCGTAGCGTGCGGCAATCTGGCGGCGGCGGGCGTTGTCGGCATCGAGCAGGGGCAGTTTGACACTGAGGAAGGCAGCCTGTATCTCGTCGAGCCTACTGTTGAGGCCGCTGCACACATGGCGGTATTTCTGCTCGGCGCCGTAGTTGGCCATGCAGCGTATGCGCTGCGCCAGGTCGGCATCGTCGGTACATACGGCGCCGCCGTCGCCCAGCGCACCGAGGTTTTTCCCGGGGTAGAAACTATAGGCGGCGGCTATGCCGTGAGCCTCAGCATCGCTCTGCAGGCCGTGGGCCTGTGCGGCATCCTCTACGACAGCCAGACCGTGCTCCTGGGCCAGCGCGAGCAGAGCGGGCATGTCGGCGGCAGCACCATAGAGGTGGACGGGAAGCAGGGCGCGGGTGCGCGTACTAATGCGGCGGGCGGCCTCGGCGGGTGACATGACGAACGTGGCGTCGATGTCGGCAAAGACGGGGGTCAGCCCAGCGCGCTCTACGGCCTCGGCGGTGGCCACGAAGGTCAGCGCGGGCACGATGACCTCGTCGCCGTCGGCCCAGCCTTCGCGGGCCTTGAGGGCCATGAGCAACAACGTGAGGGCATCCATGCCGTTGGCGGTCCCCACACAGTGGGCGCGGCGGGTATAGCGGGCAAAGGCTGCCTCGAAGGCGGCGGTCCGCTCTCCACGCAGATACCATCCCGAGCGCACCACCTCGGTGGCGGTGGCGGTCAGCGCTTCGGCCTGACGGCCGTTGAGCGCCTGTAGCGGGAGATAGGGGATGGTGTACATGGGTTCTCAGGATTCGGAACGGGAGGGCGCTTAAGGGCGGATGGGTCAGAACAGGGCCTTAAACTGCTCGAAGGCGTCGATATAGCCCGCCTTTTCGTAGGGGGCGGGGGTGAGGCAGAGGCAGAGACAGTCGGCCGAGAAGTCGATGAACGAGCACCACACCATGGGCGGGATGTACAGACCGCGCTGCCGGTTGTTGAGCACGTAGCGATATTCCCTCTCGCCGTCGTGCAGGCAGGCAACGAGGCTGCCGCGCAGGGGTACCACCACCTCAGCACAGGTGCGATGGGCATGGGCGCCACGGCTCCGGTCGGCAGGGACATCGGTTATCCAGAACACGCGCTCCACCACAAAGGGGAAACGGCCATTGGCACCGTCGGCAACGCTCAGCGTGCCGCGCTCGTCAGCATAGGTCTCAATGTCTATCCACCCTATCTCCTTGGGCAGACCGTCCGGTGTGGTCTTTGGTGAATTTGTGTGCTTTTCTTCTTTCAAGATTTCTGCAGTTGATTGGCAGCCATGCGGCGGACCTATGGCCTGCGCATCGCTTGCGTAGCAAAGTTAACACTATTTTGTATGAACGGCGGTCCGTGTCCCGAAAAAACTTTTCATCCCTGCGTCCTCCTCATGGCTATTCGGCCAGCGTGTAGAGGCACGAGGGGTGGCAGCGCTTGAGGGTCTCGACCACCAGGGGGCCGCCGTCGCTCAGGCGGCCTGCTGCCTTGAGCGCGTCGCTGACGCAGCGGTGGGCCAGCGTGGGATGGTTGTTTTCCTCGCTGAGGTGACAGAGCCAGACATGGCGGGTGCGCGACGTCAGTTCTTCGGCCAGCAGGCGCGCCGTGTCGGCATTGTCCAGATGACCCGTGCCGCTGCGAATGCGGTCCTTGAGATAGCGGGGATAGGGACCGTGCTCCAGCATCTGGGCGTCATAGTTGGCCTCGACCACGATGTAGTCGGCATCGCGCAGATTGCGGCGCACCGCATCGGTCACCTCGCCCACGTCGGTGACGAGGCAGAAGCGGATGCCCTGCACCTCGATGCTGTAGCCGCAGTTCGCCACGCTGTCGTGGGGCACGGCAAAGGGGGTGATGACGAAGGGGCCCAGGACGAAGGGCTCGCCGTCGGTGACGACGCGGCGCAGTTCGGCGGGCACTTTCTTGTGCATGAAGCGGTTGCGGTCCATGCCGACGTAGGTGCCGACCTGCGTATAGACAGGCAGGTGAAACGACTGGGCAAAGGCGCCGACCGACTTTACATGGTCGGCATGGTCGTGGGTGGCAAGGATGGCTCTTATCTGCGCCATGGACAGGCCGTAGTCGCTCATGTATTTGCGGAACTTGCGCAAGCCTATCCCCAAATCGATGAGCAGCCCGTAGCCGTCGGCATTGAGATAGTAGCAGTTGCCGCTGCTACCGCTTCCAAAGCAGATAAAGTTTACCATTCTATCGTCCTGTTTCGTATCGCTGTGTTCATGATTATTGCGGCCGGTACGCCTTCAGCAGGGGCAGAAAACCGCCCTCCGCGTCGTGTATGCAGGGCCAAACAATATGCAAAATTAGGAAATGAAAGGCAAACCGCCAATTTTTTGCCCACTTATCTGTGCCGGAGACGGCCCATGCTGCCTACGGTCCTCGGCATGGGGATAGGAAACTAAACGTAGCGGCGCAGCCGCGATACCTATTATATATAGGTTCGCTGCTGCGCCGCGATGGGGAGTTGGCTACCACGTCAAGGGCGTGGAGCTGCGATGATAGAGTCTGTGATTCAGGTTAAAGGTCTTCGGGCTGAGGCGCTGCGCCGATGAGTTCGGCCGTTTCTTCGTCTTCGGAGTTGGCGGGACCGCCCACCAGACCGTCCTGCGGCAGGCCATTGACGACGATGGCCTGTTCTTCCTCCTCCTCGTCCTCGTCTGCGTTAGGTACGACCAGTTTGTAGCCCTTGCCGTGGATGTTGATAATCTCGACGGTGGGGTCTTCCTTGAGGTGCTTGCGCAACTTGGTGATATAGACGTCCATAGAGCGGGCGTTGAAGTAGTTGTCGTCAATCCAGATGGTCTTGAGGGCGTAGTCGCGCTGGAGGATTTCGTTGGCATGCGAGCAGAGCAGGTTGAGCAGTTCACACTCCTTGGTGGTCAGTTTGGTGGCCACGTCGCCGTGGGTGAGAAGTTGCTTCTGCGTGTCGAAGGTGTAGATGCCCAGGTGGTAGAAGGTGCGCAGGCGGTTTTTCTTGCCCTTGACACGGCGCAGGATGGCCTCGATGCGGAAGGTGAGTTCCTCCATAGAGAAGGGCTTGGTCAGGTAGTCGTCGGCACCTATCTTGAAGCCTTCGAGCACGTCTTCCTTGAGCACCTTAGCGGTGAGGAAGATGATGGGCACGTCGAGGTTAATCTGACGGATGTCGCGGGCCAGACTGAAGCCGTCCTTCTTAGGCATCATGACGTCGAAGACGCAGAGGTCAAACTTTTCCTTGACAAAGGCGCGGTAGCCGGCGTCGCCATCGGTGCAGAGTACGGTGCCAAAGCCTTTGGCCTGGAGATATTCGCGAAGCAGCATACCGAGGTTTTCGTCGTCTTCGCAGAGAAGGATTTTCATGTTGTCAAATTTCATAGTGCGCTATGTTTTAATGGTTGGTAAACTTATGATGAAGGCGGTGCCCTTACCGTATTCGCTCTCGGCATGGATGGTGCCGCCCAGATTGGTGACGACGCTCTTGACGTAGGCCAGTCCGAGGCCGAAGCCCTTGACGTCGTGTCGGTTGCCAGTGTGGACGCGGTAGAAGCGGTCGAAGATTTTCTTGAGGTCCTCGCGGCGGATGCCGATACCATTGTCGGCTACGGTGAGAATGATATGGCCGGCCTTGTTGGCCGTGGTGAGGGTGAGGCTCAGGGGCGTATCGTCGCGCTTGTACTTGACGGCATTGTCCATGAGGTTGAAGATGACGTTGGTGAAGTGCATCTCATCCACGAAGACGAGGTCGTCCTCGGCGTCGGGGGCAAAATGGATGCTGCCGCCGCTGCTCTCCACCTTGAGGCGGAAGGTGTTGACCACGTCGCCAACGAGAGCGTTGATGGCCACCTCGGTCTTCTTGAAGGTGGCGGCACGCTTGTCGAACATGCTCATCTGCAGCACCTTCTCTACCTGGAATCGCAGGCGCTTGGTCTCGTCGCTGATGACGCCGCTGAGGTGCTTGAACATGGCCTCGCTCTTGCCCACGGTGGGGTCGGAGAGCATCTGCGCCGCCAGCGAGATGGTGGAGATGGGAGTCTTGAACTCGTGCGTCATGTTGTTGATGAAGTCGTTCTTTATCTCAGACAGCCTCTTTTGGCGGAAGATGGTGTAGATGGTGAACGAGAAGAGCATAATCACCACGAGGGTGAAGATGAAGGCGGGTATCATGAAGCGCACGCCGTAGAAGAGGTACTGCCGCTGGTCGGGGAAGTGGATGTAGAGCAGGCCCACCTGCGGCTGCGGGTCGTTGCAGAACAGTTCCTGACGATAGGCGTCGTCTTCGCCGGTGGCGTCATAGTCGCGACAGCGGAATATCTCGCGGCCGTCAGACGTGGTGACGCGAATATGATAGACCAGGTTGATGCCGTTGCGGTCAAGTTGGACCTTGAGCGTGCGGTCCATGCGCTGATAGTCGATACGCTGGTCGAGGGGGACGTCGGAAGGCCGGTAGAGATTACTGAGCATCTGGTCGATGATGTCCTGGCGATGCAGATAGTGCTTGATGGAGTCGCGCAGGGTGCTACCCTTGGGGGGCAGGACGGGATGGGCGGAGGCCAGAGCGCTGTCTTGGCGGATGCTGTCGGGGAAGCCCAGTTCGTCGTCAATACGCTGCTGGGTCTCAAAGACCTCCAAATCCTGCGCGGTCTGCGACAGACTGCGCACGACGGCCTGGTCAAACTGCTCCTTGCGCATGTCATAGACGTTACGGAAGTAACTAAACTGCAAGTAGAGCAGGGTGAGCAGCGAGGCACCCATCACGCCGGCGATTATCCATATCGTTGATTTCTTCATGCTCTCAAGTTTGGATGAACGGTGATGATGCAAATGTAGGCGGAAGCCACGAATGGGGGACAAAGAAAACGGGAGGATTTCTTAACATCCTCCCGTATTTAACAAAGTTAATGCCGACTAATGCCCGTTTTCGGGCATATCGTAGTATAGCGGCCGGAACAGTCTGCGGCAGTTGGTGCTCTATTCCACGCGCAGCAGCCCCTGCGGATGGAAGCCGCGCAGGAAGTCGGCCGTTGCCATGCGCTTCTTGCCGGCAAGTTGCAGGCTGTCTATGATCAGGCTGCCATCGGCCAGGGCAATCCGCATCTCACCGTCGGCGATGGTGACGATGCCGGGGGCCTCGTCGGCAGGGGTGAGGTCTTTGTGCGCGGCATAGACCTTCATCACCTGGGCTTTGCCGCCCTCCTCGACGAGGGTGGTCCAGGCCGCGGGATAAGGCGCGAGACCGCGGATGAAGTCGTAGCAACGCTTGGTGCCGTCGCTCCAGGTGATGCGGCAGTTGTCCTTGAAAAGTTTGGGAGCCGGGCGCAAGGGGGCGTCGGTGGTGAGCTGCTCCTGCGGGATGGGCGTCACGCGGTCAGCAATGATGTCATCGACGGTGGCGCAAACCAGGTCGGCGCCGAGGTGCATCAGACGGTCGTGAACGTCCTCGGCATTATCGGTATCGGCGATGGGCACGCTGCGGCGGTGGATGACGCGGCCGGTGTCGATATCGTGGTCGAGGAAGAAAGTCGTCACGCCAGTCTCGGTGTCGCCGTTGATGATGGCCCAGTTGATGGGAGCGGCGCCGCGATACTGGGGCAACAAGGCGGCGTGGAGGTTGAAGGTGCCGAGGCGGGGCATGGCCCACACCACTTCGGGGAGCATGCGGAAGGCCACGACGATGCCAAGGTCGGGACGCAGGTCAGAGAGGGCTTGCAGGAAGGCTTCATCGCGCAGACGTTCGGGCTGCAGCAGGGGCAGGCCGTGCTCAAGGGCGTAACGCTTGACGGGCGATGCCTGCAGCGTGGTCTGGTGACGGCCGACGGGCTTGTCGGGCATGGTGACGACGCCGACCACGTTATAGCCGCCGCAGACCAGACGGTCAAGGGTTTCGACGGCGAAGTCGGGCGTGCCCATATATACTATTCTCAGCGATTCTTTCGTCATTGTTCTTACTTATATATAATATGGTGTAGAGGGAGGGGGCAAGGCGGCGTGCCTTACTCTTCCGAATAGTCTTTCATAATTTGTCGGTAGGAGGCGTAGAGGCGGGTGCGCGACACGAAGCCGACAAACTGTCCATCGGGGCGCAGCACGGGCAGGGTACCGGCGTCGCAGTCTTGAAACTTGTCCATCACGACAGCCATCGAGTCGTCGGTGGAGAGCGTCATGATGGGCTTGAGCATCAGTTGCTCGGCGCGGAACATGCGGTAGAGTTCGCTACGGAAGATAACCTTGCGTATCTTGTTGAGGTTGATGACGCCGAGCAGTTTGCCGCCTTCATCGACCACAGCAAAGTGGAGTGACTTACAGGACGAAATCGCCTGGACCACCTGCCCCAGATACATGTCGGGCTTGAGGCGCGGCCGCTCCTTGTCGATGATGGCGTCGAGGGTCATGAGGGTGAGGATGGCGCGGTCCTTGTGGTGCGTGATGAGCTCGCCCTTGCGGGCCAGACGCATGGAGTAGATGCTGTGGGGCTCGAAGGCGTGGATGGTCAGATACGAGGCCACGGAGACAATCATCAGTGGGATAAACAGGGCGTAGCCGCCCGTGAGTTCGGCAATGAGGAAGACGCCCGTCAGCGGGGCATGGAATACGCCGCTCATCACGCCGGCCATACCCAGCAGGGCATAGTTCGTTTCGGGGATATGGAGGCCGAAGGGTTGGTAGATGTTCCACACCTGCGAGAAGACGAAGCCGGCAATGCAGCCCAGAAACAGGCTGGGGGCAAAGGTACCGCCGCAGCCACCACCGCCATTGGTAGCCGTCGTGGCGAAGACCTTGAAGAGCATGATGAGACCGAGGAAGAGCAGCAGACTGTCGGCGTGGCCGTAGAAGAAGGAGCCGCTCAACACCTCCTGAGCATCGGCGCCCTGCCCGGCATTGAGCAGTTGGGAGATGGTGGTGTAGCCTTCACCGTAGAGCGGCGGGAAAAAGTAGATGAGCACGGCCAGCACACTGCCGCCCAGCGCCAGTTTGGCGTACATATTGCCCAGCCGGCCGAACACCTGCTCGAAGGCATTCATCATCCGTGTGAAGTAGAGCGACATCAGGCCGCAGAAGACACCCAGCAGGATGGCCGTCGGCACGCGCTCGACGGTGAAGGGATCAACCAGCGAGAAGGAGAACATCGCCTCGGGACCGGTCAGGGCATAGGTGAGACACGTCGCCGTCAGGCACGACACCAGCAGTGGCAGCAGCGAGGCCATCGTCAGGTCGATCATGAGCACTTCGAGGGTGAACACCAGTCCGGCGATGGGGGCCTTGAAGATGCCGGCCACAGCGCCCGACGCACCGCAGCCGATGAGCAGCATGAGCGTCTTGTGGTCTAGACGACATATTGACCCCAGGTGAGAGCCGATGGCCGAGCCTGTCAGCACGATGGGCGACTCTGCTCCCACCGAACCGCCGCAGCCGATGGTCAGGGCCGAGGCAATAACGCTCGACCAGCGGTTGTGCGGACGGATATGGCCCTGACGCCGCGAGATGGCATAGAGTATCTTGGTCACACCGTGGCCTATGTCGTCGCGCACGATGTAGCGGATGAAAAGGGCCGTCAAGAGGATGCCCACGACGGGATAGACTAGAAACAGCCAGTTGCTGCCAGTCATGTCAAAGCCGGAGGTGAGCAGCGTCTCAATGGTATGGATGAGCCACTTCAGGATGTAGGCGGCGATGGCGGTGAGCACGCCGACCAGAAAACTGAGCACCAGGATAAACTGTCTGTCGGTAAGGCGCTCGTGCAACAGGTCGAACAGACGGCCCGCCAGACCGCGGCTCACTGGCGTAGTCTGGCTATCATCGAGGGCGGCGTCGGCTGCAGGGGATGTGGTATGATAGTCGGTTGGCATGAATCTGTGTAATCTTTAGTCGGAAGTGAGGATGGGGTTGTCTGCGCAAATGGCCTGCGGGCAAGACCTGCGTCCCTATCATTCGCGGATAATCTCCACCTCACAGCCAGCACCAAGGCGGATGATGCTGGAGGCGGCGGGATTCCTTTCGTCGCGCCGCGAGGTGCAGACGTAATCGACGCCGGCGATGACCTCGGGGGCAATCTCAGAGAAGCAGCGCGGCGACGGCTGTCCGCTGATGTTGGCCGAGGTAGATACCACGGCGCGCCGCATACGCATGCACAGGTGGTTGCTGAAGCGCTCACGGGTGACGCGCAGGGCCACGCTGCCGTCGTCGGCGATAAGCGAGGGGGCGAGGTTGCGGGCTCCGTCATAGACGATGGTCAGCGGGCGCTCGCTCAGGGCGATGAGGTCCCAGGCGGGGTCGGGCACCTCGCGCACATAAAAGGCCACCTTGGCCTCGCTGTCCACCAGGCTAATCATGGCCTTGGCCTCGGCACGCTGCTTGAGGGCGAAGATGCGGCGCACGGCATCGTCGTTGGTGGCATCGCATCCGAGCCCCCACACCGTATCGGTGGGGTAGAGAATGATGCCGCCGCGGTTCATCACCTCGACGGCCTGACGTATATCGTCCTGCCACTCGCGCGGCATGGGTGTCGGACGCTGCGGACGGCTGGTGGCACGTTCCTCTATTTCCTTTTCTTGCTTATCTTTTCTATACATGGGTCATGGTCCTTTCAGACCGGATTACAGCGGGGCGGCACGGCGGCCCCACCTTCGTTGCTGCAAATTTAGTATTTTTTTTCCAATGGGCTACAGCCACAGCGCCCTATTGCCTTTACAAGGGGCAACTTATGGCCCATCTTCTACGGGGCATCAGCCATGCGGCCTGCGGGGTTAAATCTCCTTAACACAGTGGCGGGGGTGAAGCAAAAAGGGCCACCGGCTTTCCCATCTCGCACAATTACTGTATTTTTGCAGAGAATTTAGCCGGTGGGGCGGGGCGACATGTCTCTCAGCGGCAGCTGAGAAGTCCGACGCCCGCCTACTGACAAACGCCACACACACCTCCTCATGACCTACCAACAGGAACAGATAAAACCTTATAGCCAAGAAGGCGCCAAAGGGCAGCAGGTGGAACAGATGTTCGACAGCATCGCCCCTACCTACGACCTGCTCAACCACACGCTGTCGCTTGGCATCGACCGCCGATGGCGACGCGCCGCCCTCAAGGCGCTGCAGCCCCACGCCCCACGCCGCATCCTGGACGTGGCGACGGGTACGGGCGACTTTGCCCTGCTCTTTGCCCGCCACATCGCCGGCTGCACGGTGGAGGGCATCGACCTGTCGGAGGGGATGCTCAACGTGGCCCGACGCAAGATTGAAAAGGCGGGCGTGGCCGACCGCGTGACGTTTGCCAAGGAGGACTGCCTGCACCTCTCGTATGCCGACGAGGTGTTCGACGCCGTGACGGTGGCTTACGGCATTCGCAACTTCGAGGACCTTGACGCCGGACTGCGCGAGATGTGCCGCGTCATGCGCCGCGGCGGCACCTTGGTTATCCTCGAACTGACCACGCCGCGGCGCTTCCCGATGAAGCAACTGTTTAAGGTCTATTCGCGCGGCCTCATGCCGGCAGCAGGCCGTCTGGTGGCGCACGACGCACGGGCCTACACCTATCTGCCGGCCACGATGGCGGTGTTCCCGCAGGGAGAAAAGATGAGAGACATCCTCAAGAAGGCGGGCTTCAGCGCCGTGACTTTCCGCCGCTTCACCTTCGGCCTCTCGACGCTCTACGTCGCTACGAAGTAAGAAGGGGGAGAAGTAAGAAGGGAACAATAGGGCACCGTCCTCCCCCACCCTCTCCATCCACGCCATACCATCACCTACCAACTCCCAAGCCAAACCATGTCCACTCTATACGGCCTGCTGGGCTACCCCCTGGGCCACTCGTTCTCGGCACGCTTCTTCGCCGACAAATTTGCCGCCGAAGGCATCGACGCCGAATACCGCAATTTCGAGACGCCGGAGGTGACGACCTTCGTCCCCGATCTGGTGCGCCGCGAACCGACGTTGCGGGGTCTGAACGTGACCATCCCGCACAAACTGGCGGTACTGCCGCTGCTGGACGCCCTCAGCGATGAGGCGCGTCAGGTGGGAGCGGTCAACGTCATACGCATCGTGCGGCGTCCGGACGGCAGCACACGGTTAGTGGGTCACAACGCAGACGTCGTGGGCTTCCGTGAAAGCCTCCGCCCCTTGCTGCGCCCGCACCACACGCGGGCTCTGGTCCTGGGAACGGGCGGTGCCTCGCTGGCGGTGGTGGCGGCGTTACGCCAACTGCACATCGCGCCGCAGTACGTCAGCCGCACGGCGGGCGAAGGGCGCCTGAGTTATGCCGACCTGACCCCCGAGGTCATGACGGCGCACACGGTCATCGTCAACTGCACCCCGCTGGGCATGTACCCCAAGACGGAGGTCTGCCCACCCATCCCCTACGAGGCACTTACGGAGCGCCACCTGCTCTTCGACCTGGTCTATAACCCGCTGGAGACACTCTTTCTCCGACGCGGCGTCGCACAGGGCGCACAGGTCAAGAACGGCCTGGAGATGCTGCACCTCCAGGCGCTGGAAAGTTGGCGCATCTGGCAGATGGACGACACCGACCAACCTCTCTGACAATCCTCACTCATGAAGACAAGAATCATCCTGCTGCTCACCTTCCTGCTCCTGACGCTGCCCTTCGCGGGCGGAGTACAGGCGGAGAAGCGGTGGCGCGCAGAAGACATAGAAATGGTCCACCTCAAGGATGCCCGGCGCTATGTGTGCAACCCCGAAGGCATCATCGACGCCGCCACCGTAGCGGCGGCCGACAGTGTGCTGGCGGCTCTGGAGCGCGACAAGGGGGTGCAGACGGTCGTCGTCGTGGTGGAGCATTTGGATCCGGACGACCCCTACACCTTCGGCATGAACCTGGGCCGCCTACATGGCATCGGCAGCAAGCAGAGCAACACGGGCCTCATCGTGGTGCTGGCCACCAAGGACCGCTCTTATACCATTCTGACAGGCACCGGACTGGAGGGCACTCTGCCCGACGCCATTTGCCGGCGCATACAAAACCGCGTCATGGTGCCGCTGCTCAAGAAGCGGGAATGGAGCCGGGCCATCTTCGAGACGCTGAAGAGCCTCGACGGCTATATCCGCGACGATGAAACCATCAAGGCGGACATCGAGGAGGACGACGACTGGGGCGCACTGGCTGGCTTGTCGGTGGCAGCCATCTTCGTCCTCTTTACCGTCATCGTCATCATTCAGGCGGACAAGAAGCAGCGCCGCGACTGCCCGCAGTGTGGCGGAAAAAAGACAATGCACGTGACGGGCACGAAAGCCATCCTGAAAAACAAACGGCCCTATGCCCGCAAGACGCTGACATGCCAGACCTGCGGACACACCATCACGCAAGACGACCCCATCGACAACAGTGGCGCCAGCGGCGGCGGTGCCGTGCCGCCCATCATCCCCATCGGGGGCTTCGGCGGCGGACGCGGCGGAGGCTTCAGCGGAGGCAGTTTCGGCGGCGGCCTGTTCGGCGGTGGTGGCAGCAGCGGACGCTTCTAACCTCACGGGCCTCAGACGGCCCACAGACTCATACGTATCCTATACTTAACCAAGAAACAATCTCAACATCATGACCAAGAAATCTAAAATCACCTGGGGTGTCATCGGCGGACTGGTGGCGCTCATCCTCATCACCTTCATCTCCACGCAGAACAGTCTGGCGGGCAAGGACGTAACGGCCAAGCAGTGCTGGGCCGACGTGCAGGCACAGTATCAGCGCCGCGCCAACCTGGTGCCGCAGCTGGTCAACACGGTCAAAGGCTATGCCTCGCACGAGAAGCAGACGCTCGAGGGTCTGACAGAGGCCCGCACTAAGGCCACGCAAATCCGCGTCGATGCCGACAACCTGAGCGAGGCCGACATGCGCCGCTTTCAGGAAGCACAGGGCGAACTCTCGCAGGCGCTCGGTCGCCTCATCGCCATCACCGAGGCTTATCCCGACCTGAAGGCTTCGCAAAACTTCTCCGAACTGCAGGCCCAGCTGGAGGGTACGGAAAACCGCATCGCCGAAAGCCTGCGCAAGTATAACGAGGCCGTGCGCAACTACAACAAGGCGCGCCGCATGTTCCCCACCAATGTTTTTGCCGGTATGCTGGGCTACGAGGCCCTGCCCAACTTTGAAGCACAGGCGGGTGCCGACAAGGCGCCGGAAGTATCGTTCGACTAAGGCCCTCACCACTCTCTCTTCACCTCACACACATTTCATGAAGACTCTCAAGACCACTCTTCTCGCTCTCCCCCTACTCCTTCTCTGCGCCGTCAGTTTCTGCGCCTGCGACGACGAAGATACCTATGCCGACCGCCTGAAGCGCGAACGCAAACAGATACAGGGCTTTCTGCAAACGGGCGTACAGGTGATGGCGGACGATTCGCTGAGTTACATCCTTAACGTGCCGGGCCCCATCAATGTTATCTCGGAGGATCAGTTTTATGCCAACGACAGCACGACGGATGTCAGCCGCAACGAGTTCGTCCTCTTCGAGGGCTCGGGCGTCTATATGCAGATTGTCCGCAAGGGCAGCGGCAGCCCGCTGGCCGATGGCGAGAGCGCTACGGTGCTGAGCCGCTACGTGGAGTTTAACATCGCCAACGACACCATCCAGAGTTCGAACAAGAGTACCTACTACGCGCCCTACCCCGAGGTCATGACGTGCACGAACACGTCGGGCCTGATGTCGGGCCGCTTCACGTCGGGCCTGATGTACACGCTCTACGGCACCTCTACGGTTCCCTCGGGCTGGCTCATCCCCCTGCCCTTCATCAACCTGGGCCGTCAGGACACGCCCGAGGGCGGCACCGCCCTGGTGCGCCTCATCGTGCCGGCAGCACAGGGACAGAGCGACGCGGGCTACAACATCTACCCCTGCTTCTACGAAATCAGTTACCAGCGCGGCCGATAATCCGGCACGCCTGACACAGCCTCTACACAACGATGCCGGGGCCGGCTGCGACGATAGCGCAGCCGGCCCCGGCCTTTTAGTTTATCCTTCTTCTTACTGTCAGAACAGGGGCTTGCCGTCAAGCAGGCGGTTGTAGCGGTAGAGGGCTTCGATGAAGTAGTAGTCGGCATAGGTCAGAGGCACGTCAATCTCCGAGCCGTGGGGGATGGCACCAACGGAGTGCATCAGGATGAAGTTGGCATTTTCGCCGAGCTTGGCGCGGTAGGCAGGGCTACCCAGCGAGTGGAGAATCTGAACGGCACCGTCAAAGTACTTCTTGCTCTTGCTGCCCTTCACGTAGGTACTCAGTTCGAGCAGGGCCGAAGCCGTACAGGCGGCTGCCGAGGCATCGCGGTAAAGGATGGGCGTGATGCTTGCACGCGAACGTACGCCGGGCACATAGCCTTCTTCCCAAGCGTTGAAGTCCCAGAGGGCCACCTTGTCGCTGGGCAGGTTGGGGTGGTCAAGGTAGAAGTCGGCCATGCCCTGTGCCGTCTTGAGGAAGCGCTTGTCGCCCGTCTCACGGTAGCACATGGTGAAGCCGTAGATGCCCCACGACTGGCCGCGCGACCAGCAGGAGTTGTCGGCAAAGCCCTGCGAGGTCTCGCCCTTGATGGGGGCGCCGGTCTCCTTGTCGTAGTACACGACGTGGAAGTGGCTGTAGTCCTTGCGGATTTGGTTCTTCATCGTGGTCTCGGCGTGCGATACGGCCACCTTGCGGAAGCTGTCGTCGCCCGTGACCTTGGCCACATGGAAGAGCAACTCGAGGTTCATCATGTTGTCGATGATGACAGGATAGTTGTACACCTTGTCGCCATGCCAACTGCGGAAACCGTTCCACGACTGGATGACGCCGGTATTGGCATGGAAACGGGTGCAGAGCGAGCGGGCAGACTGGGTCAGGATATCTTCGTATGCGGGCTGTGGAGCGAAACGGTTGGCGTTGCCATAACTGCAGTACATCATGAAACCAATGTCGTGGTTGCTGGTGAAAGTCTTGGCGGGCTCCATGTAGGTGGTATAGACCAGGGCCGAGTCTTTCAGGGCCTTGTCGCCCGTATAGTCGGCCAGATACCACAGCGAACCAGGGAAGAAGCCGGCGGTCCAGAGGTAGATGCTGCCTTTCGACACTTTGCCGTCCTTGCGCATGCTATGGGGCATCACGGCCTTGCCGTCCTTGCCCTGGGCAGGAGTCTTCATCATCAGGGCGTACTGCTGGGTGGCAAACGTCATGTTGTCATTGATAAAAGCCTTCTCTTTGGCCACGTCTTGAGCCACTGCCGTCAGGGAGCAGGCCAAACCGAGAAGCATCAGTTTGATTTTGTTCTTCATGGGGTTTTACTGTGTGTGTTTTTTGTGTTGTATGGTTGAAAAAGAAGTTATTTCCTGCTGATGGTCACGCGGAGGGGCTGCTGTATGGCGGTCATTTCGTGCCGGATAACGTGCTGCCAGACGGTGAAGTCAGGCACGTCGTAGCGGCTCCAGGCGGCGCCGGCATAGTAGGTCACTTCTTCTCCGCGGTAGCCGCCGATGGTGCAGACGGCGTTGCGGCCGTCGGGCGTGAGGCCCGTGGCGACAGCATCATGGGGGAAGAAGACGGCGGTATAGATGGACGAGCCATGCACCTTGGGGCGGTCGGTGGGGTCTTCATAGGCCACGACGGGGCCTTCGGTCTTGAGCGTGCCCTGCCCGTTCTTCACGATGCCGGCGCAGAAGGTGAGGGGCGTGCGGACGTTGTCGTACCACACGAGGATGCGGTTGAAGTGGCTGCCTTTCTCCAGACTGATGATGCGGTGCTCCAAGATGCCGCGGCTGTTGGCGCCGTAGTCCAGACGGACGCTGAAGCGCAGCGGCCCGTTGTCGAGTATCTGATAGGAGGTATAGCAATAGGGCATGAGTATCGTGTCGCCGTCGATAAGGGCGGGTGCGCCGCATCCCAGCGTCGAACCAACGCTATAGCCATCCATGCCGTTGCCGTGGTCGTAGTGGATGGACTTGGCAATGAGGGCACGGCGCGCGCCGTCGTTGTCGCCGGTCTGACGGCAGCGGCGGGCGTCGGCCACGGCTTCAAACTCGCCCTTGTAGCGCTGATCAACGACGAGGTCGGGGGTATTCTTTACCCACACGTCGATGCCGAACGACTTCTCGCCGCTCTTCCGCAGTGCCGGCCCATAGACGCGGTAGGCGCAGCGGTCGTTCTCCCAGGCCAAGTCGTCCTTGCGCTGACGATACTGGGCGCCATAGACGGCAGGACGTACGGCGCTGGGGCGACCGTGCCGCGCATAAATCACCCAACGCCCCTTGGGACGCACGGCGGCATCGACCAGCAGACGGCGGTCGTAAGTGATCTGATATGCCAGTTCCTGCCCCAGGTCGTTCTGTAGCACCATGGCCGTGTCGGTCTTGACGCCAAGCAGGCGCAACACCTTGTCGGCATCGATTTCAACAAGTTCTTGACGCTGATAGTCTGTGGGGTTGGCAATGGTTATCTCAACCGTGGCATCGTCGGCCAATGCCGCCACGGACGGCCACAGAGCGAGGGCCGATACAAAGGTAAGTCTGAGAAGATGCCTAAACATGGAAAGTCTTGTGTTGTTTGAAAAAAGGCTGTGGACCGAAGCGTTCAATGGGGCCGCCCCACAGGATGCTGCAAATTTAGCAATTTTTCTTTATAAGCGCGGCATGCACAGCCTCTTTGCGCATTTTCCGTGGTTTTCCTCGCGCTCCCCTTGCGCTTCCCTCGTGCATCCCTCGCGCCTCAGACAGGACCGGTGGCCTTGCCTCTGCCTCAAAAATAGTGCTGAACCCGGTGGAAATCGCCCGAAAAAAGAAAGATTTCCACCGGGTTCAGCACAGTTTTCGCCCGTCCCGACGCCTTTCTGAGAAACATTGCTTACCTTTGCTAGTGCATTTTGCGGGCAAATCCGCCACACGAAGGATACATTAAAGAGTACATGCAAATCACCCTTAAAGGTAAAGAACAAACGCTGACGGCCGGCCAGCTGGAGGACTTGTTTCTCTCCGTGGAATGGTCGTCGGGACATTATCCCGACAAACTGGAAAGGGCTATGCAAAACTACGCCACGGTCTTTTCCGCCTGGGACGGCGACCGCCTCGTCGGCCTCATCAGCGCCATGGACGACGGCGTCATGACGGCCTATATCCACTATCTGCTGGTGCGGCCCGACTGTCAGGGCCGTGGCATCGGGCGGCAGTTGATCGAACAGGTCAAGGCGAAATACAAAGACTACCTGCGCATCGCCCTCATGGCATATAATAAGGAGTGCGCCTTCTACGAGCGCTGCGGCTTCACGAAGGCCGAGAACGAGACGCCGATGTTCATCACCTCGCTCTGGACGTAACGACACCATAGGGCTTTCGTTGCGACGCATCGCCGCAGCAAACCATGGCTCGGCTCGTTACATGAAAAGTCATGACAAAGCGCGGTGGCGAAGGCGCACAGCGTACCACGCCAAGCATTGCACACGGTGTAAAAAATCCAAACTTTACCACCGATGTTTGGGGGACATGAAGAAGCGTTGAGGGCGTGTCGGGAATGGCTTCCTGACACGCCCTCATTATCGCTTACTCGGGGATGTTGACCATAATGTCGAGCAGGTGGTCCCACACCATCTGGACGGTGGGTATGAGGAGTTTCTCGTCGGGCGAATGCACGCCGCGCAGCGTCGGGCCGAAACTGACCATGTCGAGACCGGGGTATTTCTCGCTGAAGAGGCCGCACTCCAGACCGGCATGGATGGCCTTGATTTCGGGCT
>CAMGHE010000017.1 GCA_946055775.1 uncultured Bacteroidales bacterium | reverse complement strand
CAACTCAGCAGTATAAATATAAATTGCCGAACATGCCAGCCGCGCACTTGCCCAAAAGTGAGTGCTCTCTCTTTTTGTGTCATTGGCTCAGAGAATACATAAAAGCAAAGTAAAACAGCCGTTATAAACTAAAACGGCACAAATAATTTTCGTATGAAACAAGACCAAACCCTTTTTAATCTGATAGAGAGCGAATACCGCCGCCAGTTGCGCGGCATCGAACTGATTGCCTCGGAAAACTTCGTCAGTCCGCAGGTCATGCACGCCATGGGATCGTGGCTGACCAACAAGTATGCTGAAGGCTATCCCGGCAAACGTTATTATGGCGGCTGCCAGGTGGTGGATCAGGTGGAACGGCTGGCCATCGACCGCGTATGCCGCCTCTTTGGCGCTGCCTATGCCAACGTGCAGCCCCACTCGGGTGCACAGGCCAATGCCGCTGTTTTCCTGGCCGTCCTCAAGCCCGGCGACACCTTCATGGGCCTCAACCTCGACCACGGCGGCCACCTCTCGCACGGCTCGCACGTCAATACGTCGGGCATTCTCTACAACCCCGTGGGCTACAATCTCGACCGCGCCACGGGCCGTGTGGATTACGACGAGATGGAGCGCCTCGCTCTTGAACACAAACCCAAACTCATCGTCGGCGGTGGCTCGGCCTACAGCCGCGAATGGGACTACGCCCGTATGCGTCGCATCGCCGACAGCGTGGGCGCCATCCTGATGATCGATATGGCCCATCCCGCCGGCCTCATCGCCGCCGGTCTGCTGGACAACCCCGTCAAGTACGCCCACATCGTCACCTCCACCACCCACAAGACCCTCCGCGGCCCGCGCGGCGGCATCATCCTCATGGGCGAGGACTTCCCCAACCCCTGGGGTTACACCACGCCCAAGGGTGAGGTGAAGATGATGAGCCAGCTGCTCAACAGCGCCGTCTTCCCCGGCATACAGGGCGGACCGCTCGAGCATGTCATCGCCGCCAAGGCCGTGGCCTTCGGCGAAGCACTCCAGCCCGAGTTTAAGGTCTATGCCCAGCAGGTGAAGAAGAACGCCGCCGCCCTGGCCGCCGCTCTGGTAAAGCGCGGATTCACCATCGTCAGCGGCGGTACCGACAACCACTCCATGCTCGTTGACCTGCGCAGCAAATATCCCGACCTTACCGGTAAGGTGGCCGAGAACGCCCTCGTCGCTGCCGACATCACCGTCAACAAGAACATGGTGCCCTTCGACAGCCGCTCGGCCTTCCAGACCTCGGGCATCCGTCTCGGCACGCCCGCCATCACCACACGCGGTGCCAAGGAAGACCTGATGGAACTGATTGCCGAACTCATCGAGCAGGTGCTCAACAGTCCGGAAGACCCCAAGGTCATCGCCGCCGTGCGTGCCCGCGTCAACGAGACGATGGAGCAGTATCCCCTCTTCTACGACTATTCTCAGGAATAACCACACACACCTCGCGTCTCTCTGCTTCACCCCCGGGACAATTGCACACTCCTTTGGAAATGTATGGATTTTGGTAAATAATCTTGACATTTTCACTCAGGGTAAATAGAAGCAGAACGGCGCTTGGAAAGACCTGAAAAGGCTTCCATCGCCACAATTCGGGCGACAGAAATTACAGTCTGGGCGACAGAAATTACGGTTTGGGCGACTGTAATTTCTGTCGCCCAAGTCGTAAAGGCCAAATGGCGACCCGAAAAGGCCGATTTCCGTGGTGAAAGCGCGTAAATTCAAGGGATTTTAACTAAAGTATAGCATTTGCTCCTCGAATCTACCTTATCCTGTCAAAAACCTATTGCGTCGTGCTGGCGATATTTCCAATCGCCGATCGGCTCGTGATTTTCGCGGGCATTCTCGCCGTTAATTGATAGGGGTATTTGGCATTGCACACATGGCGATGTAGAAGGTGGTGCGTAGGTCTCATGACAAAGAATAGCGGCGTCGTATGTGGGGTTACTTGGAGCCTCGCCACGGACGTCCACGCCCACGCTATACCCTCGCTTCCTACCCATTGTAAAAAAAATGAAACGCGCTTGTCAGCCTCGCGGGAAATCCGTAATTTTGCACGCAATTAAAACCCCATAAACGCTATGATTGCAGACTTTGCCCGTGACCGCATTGTGATGGAGGGCTTGACTTTTGACGACGTCCTCCTCGTTCCCGCCTATTCGGAAGTGCTGCCCCGCACCGTGGACTTACGCACCCGTTTCTCCCGTAATATCGAACTACAGATCCCCTTCGTAACGGCAGCCATGGATACCGTAACCGAGGCGCCGATGGCTATCGCCATTGCCCGCGAAGGTGGTATTGGTGTGATTCACAAGAATATGAGCATTGACGACCAGGCGCGACAAGTGGCCATCGTCAAGCGTGCCGAGAACGGCATGATTTATGATCCTGTGGTCATCAAGCGTGGCAAGACTGTGCGCGATGCGCTGGCCCTGATGAGCGAATACCACATCGGCGGCATCCCCGTGGTGGATGACGAGCAGCATCTGGTCGGCATCGTGACCAACCGCGACCTGCGTTTCGAGCGTAATATGGACCGTCTCATCGACGACGTGATGACCAGCGAAAATCTGGTGACCACCACACAGCAGACCGACCTTCAGGCTGCCAGCCAGATTCTTCAGGAAAACAAGATTGAGAAACTGCCCGTCGTGGACAAGCACGGCCGTCTGGTGGGCCTCATTACCTATAAGGATATCACCAAGGCCAAGGACAAACCCATGGCCAGCAAGGACGACAAGGGTCGCCTGCGCGTGGCCGCCGGCGTCGGCGTGACGGCCGATACGATGCAGCGCATGGAGGCCCTCATTCATGCTGGTGCCGATGCCATCGTCATCGATACCGCCCACGGCCACTCTAAGTTTGTTATCGACAAATTGCGCGAGGCTAAAGCCTCTTTTACTGGCGTGGATATCGTTGTCGGCAATGTGGCCACCGGCGATGCCGCACGTATGCTGGCCGAAGCCGGTGCCGACGCTGTCAAGGTGGGTATCGGTCCGGGCTCTATTTGCACCACCCGTGTTGTGGCCGGTGTGGGTGTGCCCCAACTTTCGGCCGTCTATGATGTGGCCAGCGCCCTTCAGGGTACAGGAGTGCCCCTCATCGCCGATGGCGGTCTGCGCTATTCGGGCGACATCGTCAAGGCCCTCGCTGCTGGTGGCTACTGCGTGATGATTGGTTCGCTCGTTGCTGGCTGTGAGGAAAGCCCCGGCGAGACCATCATCTTCAACGGCCGTAAGTTCAAGACCTACCGAGGCATGGGCAGTCTGGAAGCCATGGAGAATGGTTCGAAAGACCGCTACTTCCAGTCGGGCGTGGCCGAGGTGAAGAAACTCGTTCCCGAGGGCATAGCCGGCCGTGTACCCTTCAAGGGCTCCGTACAGGAGGTTATCTATCAGATGGTAGGCGGTCTGCGTAGCGGTATGGGCTATTGTGGCGCAGCCACCATCGAAGACCTGCACCACGCCAAGTTTACCCGTATCACCAACGCTGGCGTGCTGGAGAGCCATCCTCACGATATCACCATCACCAGCGAGGCTCCCAACTATAGCCGCGCTGAATAATAGACAGTCCACTTAGGGAGTGTTCGTCGGAGCAGCGGCAGCAACATGTCGCCTTGACTTTTGCGACGGCGCCACTTCCCGAATCTGGGCGCAGAACGTACATCGGGGTCGCTTTGCCGCTGAGCAGGCGGCCCCTTCTCCTTTTCCCAACCTCTAATAAAATCATGAAGAAGACGGTATTATGCGCGTTGTTCTCACTCGCAGCAACGGCCCTCACTGCCCAGACCGCAGAGCCTGTGGTGATGACGGTGGCCGGCCAGCCGGTGACGAAGAGCGAATTTGAGTATGCCTACAACAAGAATGCCAGCATCGCCGGCGCCGTAGAAAAGAAGACGGTGGCCGAGTATGCCCAGATGTACTTGGATTATAAACTCAAGGTGGCTGCTGCCCGCGCTGCACACCTCGACACCCTGCAGTCGTTCCGAAACGAGTTTATGCAGTATCGCGACATGCAACTCACTCCGTTCATGGTGGACCAGCATTACGTCGATTCGCTGGCTCACATGGTGTATCAATCTACGGCCAACCAGTTGCAGGGTAAGGATATGTTGCGCACGGCACATATCCTGGTGATGGTGCGCCAGGGATCGAGCGAGGAGCAGTTTAAGCAGGGTCGCCACAAGATGGACTCCATCCTGACTCTGCTGCGCAACGGCGCCGACTTCGCCGAGGTGGCTCGCACCACCTCTGACGACCGCGGCACCGCGGGGCGCGGCGGCGAACTGCCATGGATTGGACCGGGCATGACCCTCCAGCCCTATGAAGAGGCTGCCTATGCCCTGCAGCCCGGAGAGATGTCGGGCCTGGTCAAGACCGATGTGGGTTTCCATGTCATCAAGATGCTGGAGCGTAAGCAGTTGGCTCCTTTTGACAGCCTCCGCGACGAAATCTATACCGCCCTGCGTCAGCAAGGTGTGGAAAACCGCAGCGCCGAAGAGCGCATACGCCGCATGGTGGAAGCCTCGAAGGGCCGACTGACCCGCGAAGCCGTGCTCGACAGCGTCATGCAGGCTGCCACGGCCACCGACAGTGACCTGAAGCATCTCATCGGCGAATACCACGACGGCCTGTTGTTCTATGAAATGTGCAACCGCACGGTTTGGGGCCCTGTCGAAGCCGATACGGCAGCCCTCGAGAAGCAGTTTGCCGACCATCGAGACCGCTATACCTGGGAAGAACCTCGCTATAAGGGTTACCTGGTCACTGCCAAGAACAAGAAGGCGCTGAAGGCCGCTCTCAAAGTGCTCAAGAAGAATATCAAGGGCGACTGGCGTCGCGCACTCCGTGCCGAGGTCAACGCCGACTCCATAGTGGCCCGCATCAGCGGACCGATGCTGGTCAAGAAGGGTGAGAACCGTTGGGTGGATGCTCTGGCCTTTAAGGCCGACCAGCCCAAGAATACCCACGGCTACGCCTATGCCAAACTCTACGGCAAGACGCTCAAGAAGCCCGCTGTCTTTACTGATGTGCGCTCGCAGGTGATTGCCGACGTGCGTGAACGCGAGGAGAAGATTTGGGTGGAGCAGTTGCGCAAGGATATCCCCCACCAGATTTTCCCCGAGGTGCTGGCCACCGTCAAAGAACAATAATAACGCCACACATACGCTGATCGACATGAAACGATTCCTCACCCTGGCCTGTACATTGGCCGTCCTGATACCTGGTGCCGCCATCGCCCAGCACGACAATGTCGTGGACGAAGTGATATGGGTCGTGGGCGACCAGCCCATCCTGCGCAGCGACGTCGAGGAGGCTCGCATTGCCGCCGAACTTTACGGCGAGCATATAGATAACCCCTACGAGGTGATTCCCGAACAACTGGCGGTGGAAAAACTGTACCTGCATCAGGCCGAACTGGACAGCATCGAGGTGGACGAGGCCAGCGTCATCCGCATGGCCGACATGCAGATTGAGCGCGCCGTGCAAAACTTTGGCTCGCGTGAGAATGTGGCCGCTTTGGTTCGCAAGAGCATCCCCCAGTATCGCGAGCAGCAGAAGACCATGATACGCAATAAACAGCGCGTCCAGATGGTCCAGCAGAGCATTACCCGCAATGTCAAGGTCACGCCGGCCGAGGTGCGCGCCTTTTTCAAAGACCTGCCGCAGGACAGTCTGCCCTTCGTGCCGACACAGGTCGAGGTGCAGATCATCACCTCGGTGCCTAAGGTGGATCGGGCAGAGGTGGAACGCATCGAGGAGCGCCTACGCGACTTCTCGCATCGTGTGACCAGCGGTGAGACGGAGTTTTCCACGCTTGCCAAATTCTACTCGCAAGACCCTGGCTCGGCACGCCGCGGCGGTGAACTGGGCTACATGGGTCGCAACCAGTTGGTACCCGAGTTTGCCAATGTGGCCTTCGCCCTAAACGATAAGAACAAGGTGTCGAAGATAGTCCGCTCCGACTTTGGCTACCACATCATCCAACTCATTGACAAGCGCGGAGACATGGTCAACGTGCGCCACATCCTGCTCAAGCCCGAGATTGAAGAGTCGGCCTACCATTCTGCCCTGGCACACCTCGACTCGATAGCCCGCGATATCCGCGCCGAACGCTTCAGTTTCGACGAGGCTGCGCTCCGCCTGAGCGACGATAAGGACACGCGCCTCAACCACGGCATCATGGCCTACGTCAACGAGGAGACCGAACAGCCCACTTCGCGCTTCGAGATGGGACAACTGCCGGCCGAGGTGGCCCGCGCCGTCGATACGCTCCAGGTGGGCGAGGTGTCGGCTCCCTTCCGCATGATCGACAAGCGCGGTCGAGAGATATGTGCCATCGTTCGGCTGAAGAACCGCATCGACGGCCACCGCGCCAGCATGACCGAAGACTTCCAACTGCTACGCGACATTGTCTATGAGCGCCGTTGCGCCGAGAAGGTGGACAACTGGATTCGCGAAAAGCAGAAGAGCACCTATATCCGCATCAACCCCGCCTGGCGCCACGGACAGTTCCGCTATCCTGGATGGATTAAGGAAGCCACTCAGGCCGACTGATGCCATTCTGCCGCTATCCCCCCCGACTTACAGCGGTGAAGACCATGCCGGTATTCCGGCCATAACGCCACATCATTCGTTGAGGAGCATACAGCGATGTGTGCTCCTCAAACAGATTTCACACCCTCATACGCGTCTGCATGAAAAGACCCACGACACATCAGGCCACTATGGCCCTTCTCCTGCCCTGCCTGTTCCTCATCGTCATCCTGCGTATGGCTGTGGCGAACGGCCATGCCGCCGTACAGCCTGGTGACCGCCGTCCCGTGCCCGATGGCGAAAGGATACAGTTGGTGCATGCCGACGAATGGGACTACGACGAATATGTCGCTCCCGATGCACAGCGCCTAAGCGGCCATGTGCAGTTTCTGCACCGCGGCATGCGTCTGAAATGTGACAGCGCCGTCTATTTCGAGCACGCCAATGCCTTCAAGGCCTTTGGTAACGTGGTGATGACGCAGGGCGACACCCTCTCCCTGACCAGCGACCGCATGGCCTATTACGGCGACGAGCAGATGGCCGAAGCACGCAGCAACGTCGTGCTCACCCATCGCGAGCAGACGCTCTACACCGACTCACTCAACTACGACCGTCTGTACAAGTACGCCTACTTCTTTGACGGCGGGCGACTGGTCGAGGCCGACAACGTCCTCACCTCCGACTGGGGCGAATATCATACCGACACCCGGCAGTCCACCTTCGTCTATGACGTGCTGCTGGTCAACCCCGACTTCCGCATCGTGACCGACACACTCCACTATAATACCCTCGACAAATGGACCGAGGTGCGCGGGCCTTCTGACATCTACAGCGACGGTAACCATATCGAGACGCGCTACGCCCGCTACAACACCGCCAGCAAGCAGGCCCAACTCTTCGAGCGCTCCGTCTGCCACAACAATGGCAGTCGCATGACGGGCGACAGCCTTTACTATAATAAGGAGACGGGCATCATGGAGGCCTTCCGCAATGTCGAATATCAGGACAGCGCGTCGCACGCCCTCATGAACGGCGACTATGTCTGGTATGACGAGCAGAAGGGCGAGGCCCTGGCCTACGGTCGCGCTTTGGCACGCGACTACTCCAACGGCACCGACACCCTCTACGTTCACGCCGACACGCTGCGCATGCGCACCTATAGCATCGGTACTGACAGCGTCTATCGCGTGTTGCGTGGCTACTTCCACGCGCGCGCCTACCGCACCGACGTGCAGGCTGTGGCCGACTCCTTGGTCTATCACAGCGCTGAGCGCAAACTGTCACTCTTCCGTGACCCCATCGTCTGGAGCGACAACCGTCAGATTGTGGGCGAAGAGATACACGTCTATAACAACGACTCCACCATCGACAGCGTCTATGTCTGCCAGCAGGCTATGCTTATCGAACAAGTCGATTCTATTCACTTCAATCAGGTGGCAGGCAACCTTATGCGATCTTATTTTAAGGCCGGTGAAATGCGTCTCAACTGTGTGGATGGCAATGTCTATGTAGCCAACTTCCCGCTGGAGAAAGACAGCATTGTCCTCTATCAGAATTATACCGAGACAGCCAAACTGCGTATGCACATGCGCGACCGGCGCCTGCAACGCATATGGGCACCTGGGTCGCGAGGTAGTTTCTATATTGCTGCCCTCACGCCCGAAGAGCACCGCCGCCTGACGGGCTTTGCCTGGTTCGACTACATTCGTCCGTTGCACAAGGACGATATCTACGAATGGCGACCTAAACGCCGCGGCTCCGAATTGAAGCCCGTTATACGCCATAAGGCACCGGTGCAGACCCTTGGCAAACAGTGATTTTCATTTCTACAACTCCCTCAATCCCATGCGAGATATTATACGCCTTCTTCCCGATGCCGTGGCCAACCAAATCGCTGCTGGCGAGGTGATACAGCGTCCGGCTTCCATTGTCAAAGAACTTGTGGAGAATGCCGTGGATGCTGGAGCCACCCGTGTAGAAGTGGTCGTGGTAGATGCGGGAAAGACTTGTGTTCAGGTGGTAGATGATGGCAAGGGGATGAGTGAAACGGATGCCCGCCTGTCTTTCGAGCGTCATGCCACATCAAAGATACGAGAGGCTACCGACCTCTTTGATCTGCACACTATGGGTTTCCGAGGTGAAGCCCTGGCGTCGATAGCCGCCGTGGCGCAGGTAGAGCTCAAGACGCGTACGGCCGACCAGGAGGTTGGCACTGTTATACGCATAGAGGGTAGCCGTGTCTTGGAACAGACGCCTGTGGCCTGTAGCGTCGGGGCCAACTTCGCCGTGCGCAACATCTTCTTCAATATCCCCGCGCGACGCAAGTTTCTTAAGAGTGACCAAACCGAGATGACGCATATCCTGGCCGAGTTTGAGCGCCTCACCTTGGCCCATATGGATGTCTCCTTCGTCCTTTATAATAAGGAGACCGTCATGTACAATCTCCCTGCTGGACCCTTCCGCGGTCGTATTCGGGGCCTCTTTGGCAAGCGTCTGGAGAGCCAGTTGCTCCCCGTCAGTGTCGAGACGCCTTTGGTCCGCATCAGCGGCTTCGTTGGCTCGCCAGAGAGCGCCAAGAAGAAAACCGCACCGCAGTTTTTCTTTGCCAACCACCGCTTCATGCGCCACCCCTATTTCGCCAAGGCTGTCCAGACGGCTTTCGACCGCCTGCTGCCTGAAGGTATGCAGGTGCCCTTCTTTCTGAATATAGAGGTGGAACCTTCGCGTTTGGATGTCAATATCCATCCCGCCAAGACCGAAATCAAGTTTCAAGACGATAAACCCATTTGGCAGATTCTTCAGGCTTCCGTGCGCGAAGCCTTGGGAAAATTCAATGCCATCCCCTCGCTCGACTTCTCGGCTACGGAGCCCCTATCCATCCCTGCTTTCAACCCAAACGTCGTGCCCGAACATATGCCGCAGGTACATCTGCAGCCTGGCTTCAATCCATTTGATAACGACCGTTCGTCCCGTCGGCCTTCTTCCGCACAGGCGGGCGACCGCTGGGTGGCTGCTGCAGGCCAGGCTTTCGGCAAACCAGCCAGTTCCTCGGCAGAAAATGCCTTAGGTTCTGCCGACACCGCCGGTGATAATAGCCTCTGGCAGAGTGCTGGCATCACGGCTGCTGCCAGTGCTCCCCCCGCCGACATGGCGGCTATGGCGGTTCCTTCGGAAAAAGAACTGCAACCTATGCCCCTGCCCTTCGATGAAGAGTCAGACCAGCAGATACCCCAGGTGTGCTGCCAGTACAGGGGGCAGTATATCGTGGCCACCAGCGAGCGCGGTATCCATCTGATCAACCAGCATCTTGCTCATGCTCGAGTGCTCTTCGACCAATACCTGCAGCAGTTGGCTTCGCGCAAGGGAGTCTCTCAGGGTCTTCTGTTCCCCGCTGAGATGGAACTGTCGCCTTCGGAGGACAATATCCTCAAAAAACTCCTTTCCGCATTCCGTGATGTCGGTTTCGATATCCATGCCGAAGAGGGTAAGGTAGGCTGCTACACCATCAATGGTATTCCCGCAGGGACAGAAGGTCTTGATCCCGTCGTCTTCCTGCGCGAAATGGTTGACGAAGCCCATGACGTGCCCACCGCCACCGATGCTGTGGGCCGCCACATCGCTCTGATGATGGCACGCCGCGCCGCGCTGCCCGTAGGCGTCGAACTCTCCCGTGAGGAAATGAAGGCACTGGTCAATAACCTTTTCGCGAGCCATAATCCCAACTACACTCCCGACGGCCGCGTCATTCAGGCCGTCATTACCAACGCACGTATCGAGTCCTTCTTCAGGTGAGGCCGTGCGCTATTACCACAATTTGCCACACGTGCTTAGCAAAACAGTGTGGCGGTCTCCATTTATTTTGTGATTTTTGTAGGCAAATCGCTTGTTTCTATCTTTTTTTATATCTTTGCATTGTGAATTGGAATGGACGGACTGCCCCATCTGTTTCGCCGGTGGTTATAAGAACCGCTGTGAGAAAGAAAAATATTGTTTTACTCAATCTTTAATATCAATCATGAGAAAGTTATTACTTGCGCTTGCTGTTGTAGGTTGCTCTGCAACGGCTGTCGCTCAGAACGTAGAGGTTCCGAGCAAAAAGTATAGTGTAGCGACCAATTCGTTCTGGGCAAACTGGTTCGTATCGGCAGGTGCCAACTTCACCTCGTCCTACACTTCTCAGGAGAACAACTGCAATGTTAACCCCTTCAGCTCGGACCGTGGTACCTTCGGTTTCTCTGTAGCAGTTGGTAAGTGGTTTACCCCCGGCATCGGTCTTCGCACGAAGTTCGATGGTATTTGGGCAAAGCAGGTTAACACCCGCACTGATCATCACTCCTATAAGTACTTGAACCTCCACGAGGATGTAATGTTCAACCTGAGCAACCTGCTCTATGGCTACAACGAGAAGCGCGTGTGGAATTTCATTCCCTATGTAGGTATTGGTTGGGCTCGCAACATGTCCAATGTGGATAACGAGGTTTCCTACAACTTCGGTCTGTTGAACAACTTCCGCGTGTCTGACCGCGTGCAGATCTTCGCCGACCTCCACACCGCCTTCATTGACGGTGGCTTTGACAGTGCTCCCGTTGATCCCTTCAGTACTTACGGCAAGTACTCCATGCGTCACTATGACAAGCTCGTCGGCCTGACCGTCGGTGTTACCTACAACCTCGGCACCCACACCTGGGAGAAGACTCCCGATGTAGATGCCCTCATGGCTATGAACAAGGAGCAGATGGACGCTCTCAACGCTTCGCTCAAGGAACAGCAGGATGAGAACGCACGCCTCCGTGCCCTCCTCGCTCAGCAGAAGCCCGCACAGACCATTGAGAAGGTGGTTAAGGAAGTGGTTAACACGCCCCTCTCCGTATTCTTCAACATCAACTCTTCGCGCATCGCCAGCCGCAAGGACCTCGTTAACGTGAAGGACCTCGTTGAGTATGCCAAGGCTAACGGCAGCAAGATTGTCGTAACGGGTTATGCCGACAGCAAGACTGGTTCCGCCGCTTACAACCAGCAGCTCTCTCAGAAGCGTGCCGATGTAGTGGCCAACGAACTCGTGAAGATGGGAGTTAATCGTGATAACATCGAAGTGGTTGCCGCCGGTGGTGTGAACAACATCTCGCCCTACAGCTACAACCGCCGTGTCACCATCCAGGTGAAGTAATTTTTAAGACGGACAATTCATAATTCTTTTGCCGCCGTAGCAACTATGCTGCGGCGGCATTCTTTTAAAACGCTCGGTATGAGTTTGACTAATGGGTATAAGTCTCCAATGTGCCCTGAGAGAAGGTTTCGTATAGCCAGCGAGAAAAGGGTGTCTGTCGTGAGGGGAAATTTGAAGGAAAGCCGAGGCAAACATCTTATCAGACGAAAAGAAACCGTCCGAATTCCGTCCGATAGATAGAGATACCCAAGGACAACGGCAAGATGCACCTGTTGGCTATGCGTGCCGTACTTGACCGCATGGTACGGCAAGTCATCAATCAAGTAATGATGCTAACTATTGCTGTCCGCTAAAACCCATAATAGGAAAAATCTCCAGCCCGAAGCCCCGTAAAAAAGGACTTCGGGCTTGTTTTCCAAAATTATGATACACCGCCCCGGGTCATCATGTACCAGCCCCTAGTACATCGTATGCCAGCCGCGGTCGATAATTCTGGTACATCGCCAAGTGTCTTTCTTTTCCTGTATTCACTGACCCTTATTTGCTACCTTTATTGAAACGATACACACGTATTCACCAAGCCTTTGTCTAGTTATGCATTCTTTGGTTCGTGCCGAGTGAATATAAGTGAACTGGCGGCAGGGGCGGAAGTTACCGCCTCTGCCGCCAGCAGGGAAAAGAGGGTGGGGGAGAAGTTTCGCCCCAAATATGAAGGTGCTACCGTTAGCGCAAGTCCAGTTCGTCGAGCACGTACTTGGCGCCGCCGTAGGTGTCGATGATGAAGAGCACGAAGCGGATGTCCACGTTGATGCAGCGCTGAAGAGCGGCGTTGAACTTGAGGTCGGAGCAGAGGCTCTCACTGTTGCCGTCGAAGGCCAGGCCGATGAGTTCGCCCTTGGCGTTCATGACCGGCGATCCCGAGTTGCCGCCCGTGATATCGTTGTTCGAGAGGAAGCACGTCTGCAGTTTACCGTCCTTGCGGGCATAGCGTCCGTAGTTGCCGGCCTTATAGAGCGAGCGCAAGCGCTCGTTGATAAAGTAGTCGCTGTTGGTCTTGCTCTCCTTCTCGAACATGCCGTCAAGCACGGTGCGCCAGTCGTAGCGCACGCCGTCGCGGGGGATGAGGTCCGTGACGTGTCCGTAGGTCATGCGCAGGGTGAAGTTGGCATCCGGCGCCTTCGTATTGTTGTACATGTCGCAGAGTCCGCGGGTGTAGGTGCGGACGTGTGCTACCAGACTGCGGTCCTGCTGTGCGTTCATTTTGCTCATGAGTTTCAGCCTGTACGCCGCGTTGTCATTCCGGAAGCGCAGCAGCGGGTCGTTGAGCAGAAGGTCGTCATTGTGCGTCTGCAGGGCCTGCGCCAGACGGAGCGTGTCCGTCAGTACGGTGTGGGCAAACATCGAGTCGATGAAAGCCTCGCGTTCGTTGTCCGACAAGGTGCAGTACGCCGGACGGATGTCCCCCTTGATGTGCTTCGCCAGGATGGGGATGAGCAGTTTGGCCTGACGACGGTCGAAGTCCACATAAGGCGCGTACGTCGGCTGGCGCTGTGCTTCAGCCAGAGCAGCCACAGCCTTGGTGGCGATAGAGTCGGCCGCAGACAGTTCGTTGTCCGCGATGGCCTGCGTCCATTGATTGAGCCAGGCGTTGTTTGCACCAGCCTTGATCTGGCGCGCCGTGATGAAATAGAGCATGTTGTTGTAGAGCATGTCTCCGGTGGCCTCACAATAGGTCGCGATGCTGTCTATGACGCCGGCATATTCCGCCTCCTGTCCCGTGCGGCGGATGAAGTCGCGGAAGCGCGCCTCTTCAGCCCGCTTCTCATCGACCAGGTGCGTTTTCTCCACCGACTCGATGGCGCCGCTGAAGTTCTTTATCATGTTGGCCAGCGAGAAATAACTGTCTTCCAGCATCAGACGGTTCTCGTCGCTCATGTCCATCACCTCTTTATACAGCGCCAGCAGCGGGTTGCCCGCCATGGCGATGGGACCGTTCATGTTCTGCATCTGATAGGCCACCTGTGCGGCGGTCAGGTAGCGCTCGGTGCTGCCCGGGAAGCCCATAATCATGGTGAAGTCGCCCTCCTTATAGCCTTTGAGTGATATGGGCAGGTACTTGTCGCGGTGCAGGGGTACGTTGTCGGGGCTGTAGGGGGCAGGCTGTCCGTCCTTGTCGGCATAGATGCGGAACATGGCGAAGTCGGCGTTGTGGCGCGGCCACATCCAGTTGTCCGAGTTGCCGCCAAACTGTCCGATGTTGTACGGCGGGTTGGCCACCAGGCGGATGTCGCCGTAGGTCTGCTCGTAGAAGATATAGAACTGGTTTCCGCCGAAGTAGGGGATGAGGCGGGCCCGCATACCCTTCAAGTCTTTGAAGCGGCTGACGGTCAGCAGACTGTCGGCGATGGGGGCGAGAAAACCGTCCGTCTGGCAGTCGTAGGCATCGGCGCCCTTTTGGCGGGCTTGGTTCTCTACCTCCGTCGTGACGTCCTCAACAGCCAGCACGAAGGTGAAGGTTAGGTTTTCCGGTGTGCGCAGTTCCTCGCTGCGGCTGTGGGCAAAATAGCCGTCCTTCATGATGTCGTTGCCCACCGAGCTCATGTCGTGGACATATTGGAAGCCGCAGTGGTGGTTGGTCAACACGAGGCCGTCGGCCGATACCACCTCGCCCGTACATCCGCCGCCGAAGATGCCCACGCATTCGCGCAGCGACGGACTGGTTTCGCTATAAACCTGTTCTGGCTTCAGTTTGATGCCCGCCCGTTTGAGGGAGTCGGCCAGATGCTGCTGCTTCATCAGCGACAGCAGCCACATGCCTTCGTCGGCACGCATCGTCGAACACATGGCTGCGAAGGCCATGCAAAGAAGAAGAATCTTTCTCATATTATAGGATAAAAGTTGTGGTATGGCATAATTGCGCTGCAAAGGTGCCAAAAATAATCTGTACTGGCAAGTCCCCGGGCGTCAAACCGCTATTCATTCCCTTGTGCCAGGTCTGGGCTGCCCATACCTGGCGCATGTGCTACGAAAAAATGGGAAAGGCAAGGCTCAGGCTCTGAAAAGAAATGTGTAAATTTGCAGGCGGAATATATACAAGCCTGCCGAAAGAGCATATAGCGCTCATACGCATGCCGTACCATCAGGGGAAAATATCCGGACAGACCGGCCCGACAGCGTGTTCCCTACCGGCAGATACATCACAAACACTACATTATTCATGCTGACCATCAAACAAATTACCGATGACCGTGAGGCCGTGATTCGGGCTTTGGAGAAAAAGCATTTCAAGGGCGCAGCCCAGGCCGTTGACGCCGTTCTTGCCACAGATCAGAAACGTAAGGCCGCTCAGGCCGAACTGGATAATCTTCTTGCCGAAGTGAAACAACTGTCGCGCAGTATCGGTGCGCTGATGAAAGAAGGAAAGAAGGACGAAGCTGAGCAGGCCAAGCAGCGCGTAGCCGACATCAAGCAGCGCACCAAGGACCTGGAAGAGGCTATGAAGCAGGCCACCGAAGAGCGCAAGCAACTGCTCTATATCATCCCCAACCTGCCCTACGACATCGTGCCCGAAGGTTCGTGCGCCGAAGACAACGTCGTGGTCAAGACCGGCGGTCACGACACCGTGCTGCCCGAAAACGCACTGCCCCACTGGGAGCTGGCCAAGAAGTACAACCTCTTCGACCTGGATCTCGGCGTGAAAATCACCGGCGCCGGCTTCCCCGTATATATCGGCTGGGGTGCCCGCCTGCAGCGCGCGCTCATCAACTTCTTCCTCGACGAAGCCCGTGCCGCCGGCTACCTTGAGGTGATGCCCCCCACGGTGGTCAATGCCGCTTCCGGCTATGGTACAGGCCAGCTTCCCGACAAGGAAGGCCAGATGTACTACTGCAACCAGGACGACCTCTACCTCATCCCTACGGCCGAGGTGCCCGTGACCAATATCTATCGCGACGTCATCCTGCGCGAAGACCAGTTGCCCATCAAAAACTGCGCCTACACCCAGTGCTTCCGCCGCGAGGCCGGCAGTTATGGCAAGGACGTGCGCGGTTTGAACCGTCTGCACGAGTTTTCCAAGATTGAACTGGTGCGCATCGACACGCCCGAACACTCGGCCCAGTCGCACCAGGAGATGCTCGACCACGTGGAGAACCTCCTCATCAAGCTCGAGCTGCCCTACCGCATCCTGCGCCTCTGCGGCGGCGACATGAGTTTCACGGCCGCCATCTGCTACGACTTCGAGGTATATAGCGAAGCCCAGCAGCGTTGGCTTGAGGTAAGCTCCGTGTCCAATTTCGACAGCTATCAGGCCAACCGCCTGCAGTGCCGTTACCGCGCTGCCGACAAGACCATCCGCCTCTGTCACACCCTCAACGGCTCAGCCCTCGCCCTGCCCCGCATCGTGGCCGCCCTGCTCGAAGACTTCCAGACGCCCGAAGGCATCCGCATCCCCAAGGCCCTGCAACCCTATATGGGCACCGACATGATTCGCTAAGCAAAACACCACAGAACAACTCCTTTACTCCAATCCCATGAACCTCGATATCCTCACCGCTGTGTCGCCCATCGACGGGCGCTACCGCAGCAAGACCGACGCCCTCGCGCCCTATTTCTCAGAGTATGCCCTGATGAAGTACCGCCTGCGCGTGGAAATAGAATACTTCATCACCCTGTGTGAGCTCCCCCTGCCGCAGCTCGCCACCCTCAGCCACGACCGCTTCGACGAACTCCGCGCCATATACCGCGACTTTACCGAAGAAGGCGCCGCCCGCGTCAAGGAAATAGAGAGCGTGACCAACCACGACGTCAAGGCCATCGAGTATTATATCAAGGAGCAGCTCGACCGCCTCGGCGGCTACGAAGCCTATAAGGAGTTTATCCACTTCGGCCTCACCTCGCAGGACATCAACAATACCTCTTTCCCCCTGATGGTCAAGGAAGCCGTGGAGCAGGTCTATCTGCCCGCCCTGCAGCAAGTTATCGACAAACTGCGCGAAGATGCCGAGGCCTGGAAGGACGTGCCCATGCTGGCCCGTACCCACGGACAGCCCGCATCGCCCACCCGTCTGGGCAAGGAGGTCATGGTCTTTGTCTATCGTCTGGAGCGCCAGAAGGCCCTGCTCGAAGCCGTGCCCATGACGGCAAAATTCGGCGGCGCCACCGGCAACTTCAACGCCCACCACGTAGCCTATCCCGAGTTTGACTGGCGCGCCTTCGGCAACCGCTTCGTCAGCGAGAAACTCGGACTGGAGCGCGAGGAGTGGACCACGCAGATTAGCAACTACGACAACCTGGCCGCCCTCTTCGACGCCATGAAGCGCATCCACACCATCGTCATCGACCTGGACCGCGACTTCTGGCAGTACGTCTCGATGGAATACTTCAAGCAGAAAATCAAGGCCGGCGAAGTAGGCTCCAGCGCCATGCCCCATAAGGTGAACCCCATCGACTTCGAGAACTCAGAAGGCAACCTCGGTCTGGCCAACGCCATCCTCGAGCACCTCAGCGCCAAGCTCCCCATCAGTCGCCTGCAGCGCGACCTGACCGACAGCACTGTCATCCGCAACATCGGCGTACCCATGGGCCATGCCGCCATCGCCTTCGCCAGCACCCTCAAGGGACTCGGCAAACTCCTTCTCCGCGAAGAAAACCTGGCCCGCGACCTCGACGACTGCTGGGCCGTCGTGGCAGAGGCCATCCAGACCATCCTGCGCCGCGAAGCCTATCCCCATCCCTACGAAGCGCTCAAGGCCCTCACCCGCACAAACAGCGCCATCACCGCCGAGAGCATACACAACTTCATCCAGAACCTCGAGGTCAGCGACAAGGTCAAGGCCGAACTCATGGCCATCACGCCCCACAACTACACCGGTATGTAAGCCGAAAACCTTAATCCAGGCCCTTTGTGTTCCGTACAGCAAGACGGTGCGCAGGGGCTTGTGGATTATCATGCACATACATTTATTTATTCTAACCTTTTATGAGCTACGACAATTACGACAGCTTCAAGAACAGTGACGAAGGTCGCCGCGAGGGCGACGGTTCGTCGGCAAACCGCAGCGGCTCGGGCCGCCCGCGTTTTGTGAAACACACACGTCCTGCCTACAGCGGCAGAGAAGAAGGCCGACGCCCTTATGGCGACAATGCCCGTCCTTACGGCGAACGTCGCCCCTATGGGGGAAATTCGGGAGAGGCGCGTCCCTTCAATGCTGAAAATCGCTTCAACAAGCGTCCCTATGGCGCTAACAGTTCTTACGAGGGCCGTCGCCCCTATGGCGCACGCCCTGCCAAGGAACAGTACGGCGAGGAGCGCCGCCCTTACGGTGAGCGTCCCTATGGCGAACGTCCCTACGGTGAGCGCCGTCCTTACGGCGAAGGCCGTCCCGCCCGCAGCGAGCAGCAGGGCGGTGGCAACCGCTACGAAGGCGGTTACAAGCGCCCCTATGGCGAGCGTGCCAATGGCGAACGCCCCTTCGGCGGCCAGCGCCCGCAGCGCAACGGATATAATCCCCATGCCAAGTACAGCCAGAAGAAGCGTCTGGAATATAAAGAGAAGAACTACGACCCCAACGAGCCCGTCCGCCTCAATAAGTTCCTGGCCAACGCCGGCGTATGCTCACGCCGTGATGCCGACAAGTTCATCACCTCGGGTGTCGTTACCGTCAACGGCGTCGTTGTTACCGAACTTGGCACGAAGGTGCTCCGCTCCGACAATGTCCAGTTCCACGACCAGGCCATCAAGATGGAGAAGAAGGTCTATATCCTGCTCAACAAGCCCAAAGGCTATGTGACCACCAGCGAAGACCCCCAGAACCGTAAGACCGTCATGGACCTTGTGCAGGGCGCCTGCCCCGAGCGCATCTATCCCGTAGGTCGCCTCGACCGCGGTACGACGGGCGTGCTCCTGCTCACCAACGACGGCGAGATGGCCTCCAAACTGACCCACCCCAAGTATCTGAAGAAGAAGATTTACCACGTCTTCACCGACCATAATGTCAGCGTGGGCGACCTGCAGAAAATCATGGAGGGCATCGTGCTCGAAGACGGCGAAGTCAAGGCCGATGCCGTCGATTATGCCAGCCCCACCGACAAGAAGCAGGTAGGCATCGAAATCCACTCGGGCAAGAACCGCATCGTCCGCCGCATCTTCGAACATCTCGGCTATCAGGTGACCAAGCTCGACCGCGTTTATTTCGCCGGCCTCACCAAGAAAAACCTGCGCCGTGGCGACTGGCGTTTCCTCACCGAAAAAGAGGTGGAAATGCTGCACATGGGCGCCTACGAATAATACCTACGAACCAATCAAGCGAGAAAGCCGGCCGCCTTGCGGCCAGCGCATTGCACCGTCAGTACGTCCGGCAAGCAACGGCAGTACGGCAGTGCAAGCACTGGCAGCCACGGCACGGCTTGTCTCAGCACATAAACCCTATAGTCAGAAACATGAAACGTACAGTCATCGTTGACCTGCTGCGCCGTACCGACTACGGTGCCGACGTCCTGGTGAAAGGCTGGGTGCGCACGCATCGTGGCAGCAAGTCCGTCCACTTTATTGCCCTCAACGACGGTTCGACCATCAATAACGTACAGGTTGTCGCCGATGCCGACGCCTTCCCTGCCGACCTCTTCAAGGATATCACCACCGGCGCCTGCATCGCCGTCGAAGGCCAGCTCACCGAGAGTCCGGGTGCAGGTCAGAGCGTCGAGGTCAAGGCCGAGAAGATAGAGGTGCTGGGCCTCTGCGGTAACGACTACCCCATGCAGAAGAAGGGCCAGACCTTTGAGTACATGCGCAAGTATGCCCACATGCGTCTGCGCACCAACACCTTCGGCGCCGTCTTCCGCATCCGCCACCACATGGCCATGGCCATCCACCGCTACTTCCACGACCACGGCTTCTTCTATTTCCATACGCCCCTCATCACCGCCAGCGATTGCGAAGGCGCCGGCCAGATGTTTCAGGTGACCACGCAGAACTTGGCCCAAATGCCCCTCGATGAGCAGGGCAACGTCGATTACGCCGACGACTTCTTCGGCAAGCCCACCTCGCTCACCGTCAGCGGACAGCTGGAGGGCGAGCTTGGCGCCACGGCCCTCGGTGCCATCTACACCTTCGGCCCCACCTTCCGCGCAGAAAACTCCAATACGCCCCGTCACCTGGCCGAGTTTTGGATGATTGAGCCCGAGGTTGCCTTCAACGACATCACGGACAATATGGACCTGGCCGAGGACTTCATCAAGTACTGCGTACAGTGGGCCCTCGACAACTGCCAGGACGACCTCGCCTTCCTCAACAAGATGATCGACAAGAGCCTGCTCGAGCGTCTCCACTTCGTTGTTGAGCACGACTTTGTGCGCCTCACCTACACCGAGGGCATCCGTATCCTCGAGGACGCCGTCAAGGCCGGCCACAAGTTCGAGTTCCCCATCTCGTGGGGCGTTGACCTGGCCAGCGAGCACGAGCGCTACCTCGTGGAGCAGCACTTCAAGAAGCCCGTTATCCTCACCGACTACCCGAAGGAAATCAAGGCCTTCTACATGAAGCTTAACGACGATGGCAAGACCGTCCGCGCCATGGACGTCCTCTTCCCGCAGATTGGCGAGATTATCGGCGGCTCCGAGCGCGAGGAGAGTTACGACAAACTCATGGCCCGCATCAACGAGCTCAACATCCCGATGAAGGACATGTGGTGGTATCTCGATACCCGCCGCTTCGGCACCTGCCCCCACAGTGGCTTCGGCCTCGGCTTCGAGCGCCTCATCCTCTTCGTCACCGGTATGCAGAACATCCGCGACGTCATCCCCTTCCCCCGCACCCCCAAGACGGCCGACTTCTAAGCCACCGTCCGAAAGAATGAGCGCGTAGATATACGCCATCCTTTTACCTTATAATCTCTATCACTGATGAATAAAACCGTCAGAGACCTGCACGTAGCCGCCGCCGAACTCCTCCGCGACGACTACGTGCTTTTGCGTCTCATCGACCCCACTTCCACCCCCATGCCGCCCGTCGCCCCGGGCCAGTTTGTCGAGGTGCTCGTCAGCCAGTCGGCCACCACGTTCCTGCGCCGCCCCATCAGCGTCAACGACTTCCTGGCCGACCGCGGCGAACTGCACCTGCTTGTCCACGCCGTCGGCGATGGCACCCGCGCTCTGCTCAACCTGAAGGCCGGCGACAGCCTCAACTGCATTTTCCCCCTTGGTCACGGCTTTACCATGCCCGAGGCCGATGCCGCCCCCAGCCACTACCTCCTTGTCGGTGGCGGCGTGGGCACAGCGCCTCTGCTCTACTATGGCCGTTGCCTCAAGGAGCGTGGCCATCAGGTCACCTTCCTCCTCGGCGGCCGCAGCCGTCGCGACATTCTCCAGACCGAATCGTTCGAAGCCCTGGGCCGCGTCTGCGTCACCACCGAAGATGCCACGATGGGCGAGAAAGGCTTCGTCACCAACCATAGCGTGCTGAAGCAAGAGCATTTCGATGCCGTCGCCGCCTGCGGTCCCAAGCCCATGATGCAGGCCGTGGCACGCTATGCCGCCGCCGTCGGCACCCCCTGCGAGGTGTCGCTCGAAAACCTGATGGCCTGCGGTTTGGGCGCCTGCCTCTGCTGTGTAGAAAAGGACGTCCACGGCCACAACCTGTGCGTATGTAAAGAAGGTCCCGTATTCAATATCGAACAATTGCAATGGCTCATCTCCAAGTAAATATCGGCAACCTCAGCCTCAAGAACCCCGTCCTCACCGCCTCGGGTACCTTTGGCTACGGCATAGAGTTCGCCGACTTCATCGACCTCAACCGTCTGGGCGGCTTCATTGTCAAGGGCACCACCCTCCAGCCACGCGAGGGCAACGACTATCCCCGCATGGCCGAGACCGCACAGGGCATGCTCAACTGCGTCGGTCTGCAGAACAAGGGCGCGGCCTATTTCTGCGAGCACATCTATCCCCTCATCAAGGACTACGACACCTGCCCCATTGTCAACGTCTCCGGCCATTCACCCGAAGACTATGCCGCCTGTGCCGCCATGATTGACGCCCTGCCCGCTATCCCCGCCATCGAACTCAACATCTCCTGTCCCAACGTCAAGGACGGCGGCATGGCCTTTGGCGTCACCTGCGAGGGCGCAGCCTCTGTGGTGCGCGCCGTGCGCAAAGCCTATAGTAAGACCCTCATCGTCAAGCTCTCGCCCAACGTCACCGACATTGCCGCCATTGCCTCCGCCGTTGAGGCCGAGGGCGCCGATGCTGTGTCGCTCATCAACACCCTCATGGGCATGAGCATCGACATTGAGCGCCGCTGCTCGCGCCTGAGCATCGGCACCGGTGGTCTCAGCGGTCCTGCCGTCAAGCCCGTCGCCGTGCGCATGGTGCACCAGGTGGCCCGTGCCGTCCGCATCCCCGTCATCGGTCTGGGGGGCATCATGAATGCCGCCGACGCCATCGAGTTCCTTATGGCCGGCGCCACCGCCATCGAGATAGGCACCGCCAACTTCATCGACCCCACCGTCACCGTCAAGGTCATTGACGGCATCAACGAGTGGCTCGACCGCCATGGTGTAGCCGATGTCCACGACATCATCGGCTGCGTCTGACGCATACCCATCCTCTTCACATAGGGTCTGCAGGGCGCCCCAATACCGCATCCTGCAGACCCTTTTCATAAGCCGCCGCCCTGCGTGACGGCCGTTATGTCCAACACAGAACTCCCTCCCATCCGCCTTATGTCCTCCTGCAAACCACCCATCCGCCGCCCCTCGGCCCTGTTGTCCCTCCTGCCCCTTGTGGTCCTTGTCGTCATGCTGGTGTTCACCATCCGGGCCTTCGGCAGCGATGCCCTGATGGGCGCCTCACAGGTCACGCTCATCGTCGTCTCCGCTTTCTGCGTCCTCATCGGCATGGCTGTGCTCCATGTGCCCTGGGACCATTTCGAGCGCGCTATCACCAAGAACGTGTCCAGCGTGTCCAGCGCCTTGGTTATCCTCCTGCTCATCGGTGCGCTGAGCGGCACGTGGATGGTCAGCGGCGTCGTGCCCACGCTCATCTATTACGGTTTGCAGATTATCCATCCCGACATTTTCCTCTTTTCCACCTGCGTCATCTGCGCGCTGGTCAGCGTCATGACCGGCAGTTCGTGGACCACCATCGCCACCATCGGCATTGCCCTGATGGGCATAGGGCGCGCCATGGGCTTCTCAGAGGGATGGATAGCCGGCGCCATCATCTCCGGCGCCTACTTCGGTGACAAAATCTCTCCCCTGTCCGACACCACCGTCCTCGCATCCGGCGGCGTCGGTGTGCCGCTGTTCAAGCATATCCGCTATATGCTCATCACCACCATCCCCTCCGTGACCATCGCTCTGGTGGTGTTTGTCGTGGCCGGATTCTGTACCACCACCGCCGGCAGCAGCGATACCGATGCCTTCCTTTCGGCACTGCTGGAACGCTACACCATTTCGCCGTGGCTCCTCGTTGTCCCCCTGCTCACCGGCCTGCTCATTGCCCGTCGTGTCCCCTCCGTCATCACCCTTTTCCTCTCCACCCTGATGGCCATCGTCGCCGCTGCCATTGCCCAGCCCGAGGTGCTTGCCGCCATCGACCCCGACCCCTTCCGTGCGCTGATGATGAGTGCCTGCGGCCCCACTCAGGTGCCCACCGACCACGACATGCTCAGCCAACTCGTCTCCACCCGCGGCATGGAGGGCATGATGAACACCATCTGGCTCATCGTCTGCGCCATGTGCTTCGGCGCCACCATGTCGGCTGGCGGCATGGTGGGTGGCATCACGCGCCTCTTCATCCGCCTCATCCGCGGCCGCGTCACGTTGGTAGCCAGTACCGTTTCCACCGGTCTGATGCTCAATGTCGCCGTGGCCGACCAGTATCTGTGCATCCTGCTCAACGGCCACATGTTCGCCGACATCTACGACCGCCGCGGCTACGACCGTTGCCTGCTCAGTCGCAGTGTCGAAGACTCCGTCACCGTCACCTCCGTCCTTGTGCCATGGAATACCTGCGGCATGACGCAGAGCACCGTCCTGGGCGTGGCCACCTTCACCTATCTTCCCTATTGTATCTTCAACCTCGTCTCACCGCTTATGAGCGTTCTTGTGGCGTTCCTGGGCTATCGCATCGCGTTGTCGCGTCCCGACGATGAATGATACTTCTCGTTCCTCAGAGACGCCAGACAATTCTAAAAGTGCTTTCAGCGTATCGTCCTTTCATCGTTGCTTTCATCTATTGCGTCATCAAGTCATTCAGTATATCTTCTGATCGCTTTGGGATGTGCCTTGCTAGCCAGAATGATTATTTTCTTTCCATTCCGGTAGATGTGCAGTTGTCTGTTTCGAACCACAGCCGTTAAGGTCTCATCATCCTGCATGGCTTGCCATATCGGATAATAAGCCCCATTGGGCTCAAACAACTTCTTCTGAAGGAGCGAGCACATGTTGGTTGTATCTATGGTGATTCTTGGTTCGTTCATGGGGTGTGCTATGAATAAGTTGGATACGCGTTGAAAAACGCCTGACTCTTTAATAGGGGGCGTTCATGATTAGACTGATGAGTGATTCCTCAGATAAATTTGGATGCTTAGATGTTGCTGTCCGGTAAACATGCTTGTGAAGTATAGTTTGCCGGACAGCACTCGTTATTCTATAGCGCGTCCCTTATATCATCAACATAATCCTGCCAGCCTCCTTGGTGAACATCTCAGGAAAGCGACAGATGGTGGCATACACCTGCTTGCTTGTCACAGGCAGACCATCCTTCCGTTGGTACAGCTTTTGGCGATTGATGGCGTCAGCAATCTGGTCGGTTGTCATACCGCCATTGCGCTGCACGATCACATATACGATTGCTTCTTCTATCTTCATCCTTTATGCATTGGTTTTCCATCCACGCCTTCCATACGGCCGCCGCACCATCCTGTCTCTCCCTTATCTGTTCTCTTCCTGCCAGGAAGTGAAGCCCGTTAAAGACGTAATCTCAGCAACTTTTATCATATCGCCAGAGATTAGCTTGCTGTGTTCGGGGCTGAATTGGGTGATGGAGGCACCGTATATGCGGCAAAGATACGATATGTTTTTGACAGGGTGACCATAAAAAAGACTTCGGTGAGGACTTTCTCCAATGCCATCATTGAGATGCAACAAGTTTTAAGGAAGGAGGGTGCGAATCGAATTTTATTTTTTTGAGAATGCGAAGATTTATGGACGCAGAGTAGTCTGAGTCAGCTTGTAGAATAAGATTGGGCTGATGCCCTTTATATTATTAAGGAGGGGACACCGACGTCACCCTCCTTAATCATTAAATCATTCTATGGCTTCAGCAAAAATCAAGTTCCGTGCCTCTTCTGTTTCCGCAAAACAAGGCACACTCTTCATTCAGGTGATTCACAAGCGTGTGGTGCGTCAGGTCAGCACGTCGTATAAACTCTATCCTAAAGAATGGGATGCCGCTGTGGAATCGGTTGTATTTCCGGAGGATGTGACCTCCTACCGCAACCCATATCTTCAAGCCGTGCAGGAGGCGTTGCGGCGTGATACATCCCGTCTGCAGCTCATTATCCTTTCGCTCGACCATAGCCGTGCGGAGTATCATGCAAAGGATGTTGTCAATCTGTTCTTGAAGAAAGATCAGTCAAATGAATTTGTGGCATTTGCGGAAGAACTTATTAGTCAAAAAAAGGAGGAGTGCCATCTGTCCCTTGCCATCAAATACCAGACCTCAATCAACAGCCTCAGCCGGTTCCTCAATGGTCGTCTGCTCACCTTCGGCGACATCGACGCCACACTGATGATGAGTTACGAGAACTATTTGAAAAAGTTAGGATTATGCCCGAATACCACTTCTTTTTATATGCGCAATTTGCGTGCCATCTTCAATCTGGCGGTCGAGCAGGGGCTCACTCCACAGAACAATCCCTTTACGCGTGTCTATACGGGCATTGCCAAGACCGTGAAGCGAGCCGTCAACATAGAAGAGGTGCAGAAAATTAAGGCTCAAAAACTACCCACAGACTCCATCGAAGACTTTTCCCGCGACATCTTCCTGTTCAGTCTCTACACCTGCGGCATGTCGCTGACCGACATTGCCCACCTAAAGAAAAACAACCTGCAGGGCGATTATCTTTCTTACTGTCGTCAAAAGACAGGACAACGCATCAACATCCGTTGGGAAGAATGTATGCAGCAGTTAGTGGATAAATACAAAAACGAAGACTCACCCTACCTGTTCCCTATTATCTCATGTCCCAGTAAGGACGAGGCAAGGCAATACCAGAACCAGATACACCTCATTAACCATCATCTGAAAAAGTTGGGCGAAGCGTTGGGACTATCCTCCAAACTCACTTCTTACGTGGCACGCCACTCTTGGGCAAGTATCGCCAGGAGCCAAAACGTCCCTGTGGCAGCTATCAGCGAAGCGATGGGACATACCTCTGAACGCACAACGCGCATCTATCTGAAGTCGTTTGAGAACACCCTGGTTGACTGTGCCAACCAGAAGGTAATCAGTGTGATAGTATAAAGAATGAGGGGAAAACGATGGAGTTGTACAAAATACTTCATCTCTTGGTAAGAGATGTATCTAATAACGTAACATGCATGTAATCAGCAAGAAAGAAAGTTGGGTCAGATTATTTGCTCAACATTTGTATTACATTTTGAGAAGCACCTCAACTTGAGTCAAACGAAGAATTATGCTTGTCATTCAAATATAATTTTATAATTTTTAGACAGTTTGGAAACTTTTTCATACCTTTGCTAGCGGTTAGATACATCTCTTACCAAGAGATGAAGATAATCGGAAACAAAAACAGTGAAGAAATAAAGAAAACGGAATGTAAGGTTAGATGGAATTGCAAGTAGAAAGAAAGTATGGCTCCAGGAGTCAGCTTTTACATATGTTACACGTAACTGCCTGTTTCTTAAATGCAAACAGAAACAAGCAGGAATAAAAGAAGTGCATTTACCCTCCATTTCCCATCCCCCCAAGGTTACCTTATTTCTTATTCATGGGAACTGAAATAACGTCAGAAGATCGTTGGTATGTGTTGCGCGATTTGGCCCGTCCGAACGCCAAGAATCCCGCCTACAAGCAACTGCAAGCGATGCCGGAGATGAAGGATTGCGTGTTTGTGCCGCTCAAGCAACATGTGTTCATGGAGTTTGGGAAGCGTGTGGTGCGCTTTATCCCCTACATGCCCGACCTTGTCTTTGTCCATAAGTCCAAGGAAGAACTTGACCCCATCGTCCGCAAGATGGAACTGTTGCAGTACCGCTATGTGCGTGGTGGCAAGCAGTTTGAGGCGATGAGCGTGCGAGCTGAGGATTTTAAGAAGTTCAAGGATGCCGTCGAGCAAACCGACAATGTGGAATACTATAGCTATGAGGAGGTCTCTCCCCGGATATATGGCAAGCAGATACGCATTATCGGTG
>CAMGHE010000016.1 GCA_946055775.1 uncultured Bacteroidales bacterium | reverse complement strand
CTTCGCGCTTAGGTTCGGCCTTCTTGGCCTCGCGCTTGGACTGCTGTTCTTTGGCTTCGCGCTTGGACTGCTGTTCTTTGGCCTCACGCTTGGGTTCGGCAGCCTTGGGTTCGGCAGCCTTCACTTCAGCGCTCTTGGTCTCAGTCTTCTTGGCCTCGCGCTTAGGTTCGGCAGTCTTGGCCTCCCCCTTCTTGGCCTCACGCTTGGGCTCAGCGGCCTTAGGCTCGCCCTTCTTGGGCTCAGCGGCAGTCTTGGCGGGCGCATTCTTGGCGTCGGCGTCCTTGGCATTGCGTTCGCGGCGGCGCTGGCCGTCCTTGGCCTGTGCGGCGAAGCGCTGCTGTACAGCGTCCTCTATCTCCTGGATGCGGGGCAGGACGCAGATTTCGCTCTCTTCCATGGCGGTGCGCTGCTCCTTGGCGTGGAAGATGCTCTCGTAGAAGGTCTGGCTGGCGCGCATGTTGATGAGGGCTTCCTTGGCAGCGTTCTGCTGGCTCTCTTTCTTGGAGAAGCCCGTGCCGCGGCCGGCCTTGACGCCTTCGAGGAGGGCGATGCTGACAAACTCGGCACTGTTGCTGCCGGGCTTGTCGATCTGCGTGTCGCTGTAGGTCATCTGGATGCGGTTCTTCTGCGACCACTCCAGGAGTTTGCTCTTGAAGTTGATTTCCTTGCGCGCCACGGTGTCCACATCGAGCAGCGAACCGATGATGCGGTGGCCGACGAACCACTGGCAGTAGCGGTAGCCGCGGTCCAGATAGACGGCGCCGACGAGGGCCTCGAAGGCGTTGCCGCCGATGTTGACATTGTGGGTGCTGGCCACGAGCGACTTGTTGATGAGTTTATCCAGTCCCATCTCGTCGGCGAGGCGGTTGAGCATGGAGCGCTGCACGAGTTTGGCGCGGGTGCTGGTCAGGAAGCCCTCGCCCTGACGGGGGTATTTGTGGTAGAGGATGTCGCTGGTGACGGCTTCGAGGATGGCATCGCCGAGATACTCCAGCCGCTCGTTGTTGAGCGGGCGCTCGAAGCGCTGTCCGCGGCGGGGGCGAAACTTGGCCGACTTATGGGCCAGGGCGATGCGATAGACGTCCAGGTTGCGGGGATAAAAGCCCAGGATATTGCGCAGGGCCGAGGCAAGGGGCTTGTCCTTGCAGAACATGAACCGCACCCGGTCTATGAGTTGGTTGATCATTCTGTAGCGTTATGTTTTCCCTGCTTTCCAAGATGCCGCTGCCCGTTTCCCGCCGAGCCTTCTGCGGGAAAAGGGCGAAGGCTGCGGGGATGACGGACGGCGGCATCCGGTAAGAGGGTGTGCGGCGGGCACGAAGGCTTTGACGCACACCACTCAGGGAATGAGAGGGAGGGATTATGCCTCGTACTTCTTGACGATGCAGCAGGCGTTGTGGCCGCCGAAGCCGAAGGTGTTGCTCAGGGCGGCGCGGATGGGACGCTGCTGTGCCTCGTTGAAGGTGAAGTTGAGGTTGTAGTCGATGTTTTCGTCCTCGTCGCCCTCCTCGTGGTTGATGGTGGGGGGCACGATGTCGTTCATCACGGCCAGGCAGCATACCATGGCTTCAACGGCACCGGCAGCGCCGAGCAGGTGGCCGGTCATCGACTTGGTCGAGCTGATGTTGAGCTTATAGGCGTGCTCGCCGAAGAGCTTGAGGATGGCCTTGACCTCGGAGATGTCGCCGACGGGGGTGGAGGTGCCGTGCACGTTGATATAGTCGATATCTTCGGGCTTCATGCCGGCGTCCTCGAGGGCGTTGCTCATGACGAGGTGTGCGCCGAGGCCTTCGGGGTGAGAGGCGGTGATGTGGTGGGCGTCGGCCGACATACCTACGCCGGCCACCTCGCAGTAGATGTGTGCGCCGCGTGCCTTGGCGTGCTCCAGTTCTTCGAGGACGAGGCAGGCAGCGCCCTCGCCCATGATGAAGCCGTCACGGCTCTTGGAGAAGGGACGCGAAGCGTGGGTGGGGTCGTCGTTGCGGGTGGAGAGGGCGTGCATGGCGGTGAAGCCACCTACGCCGGCGGGCCAGATGGCGGCCTCGGCACCACCGGTGATGATGGCGTTGGCCTTGCCCAGACGGATGAGGTTGAAGGCGTCGGCGAAGGCGTTGGTGGAGGAGGCGCAGGCCGAGGTGGTGGTGTAGTTGGGGCCGTGGAAGCCGTACTTGATAGAGATTTCACCGGCGGCGATGTCGGCGATCATCTTGGGGATGAAGAAGGGGTTGTACTTGGGACCCTGTTCGGCACCGTTGATGGCATAGTTGCCGGCCTCTTCTTCGAAGGTGTGGATACCGCCGATACCTACGCCGAGGACAACGCCGATGCGGTTCTTGTCAACGGTCTCGAGGTCCATGCCGCAGTCCTTGACGGCCTCCATGGCGGCCACGAGGGCATACTGCTCGTAGAGGTCCATCTTGCGGGCTTCCTTGCGGTCGATATAGTCGGTCACCTTGAAGTCCTTGACTTCGCAGGCAAACTGCGTCTTAAACTTCGATGCGTCAAAATGGGTGATGGGGCCGGCACCGCTCACACCTTTCTTCAGGTTTTCCCACGTTTCGGGGGCGGTCTTACCCAGAGGCGTCAGTGCGCCCATGCCGGTTACTACCACTCTTTTCAGTTCCATAAGTAAGAAGGATAATTATGTAAAGGGGGTGTTGTATAAATAAGGATAAAGGGGGAGGACACAAATCCGGCAACGCCGAGGCGTGGGTGGTTGGTGTCCTCCCCCCTTGGGGGGAATTAAGAGGGGAGAGCTCTATTATTTGGCGTGCTCTTCGATGTACTTGATAGCGTCACCTACGGTAGAGATCTTCTCAGCCTGATCATCGGGAATGGTTACGTTGAACTGCTTCTCGAACTCCATGATGAGCTCTACGGTATCGAGAGAGTCAGCGCCCAGGTCGTTAGAGAAGCTGGCTTCGTTCTTTACTTCGGCTTCGTCAACGCTCAGTTTGTCAACGATGATTGCTTTTACTTTTTCTGCAATTTCAGACATGGTTCTTGATTTTTGAGAATTTATGTGATGAGTTGTTTTTCTGATTGACGGTGCAAAAGTAGGACTATTTCTTAAGATAGGCAAGCAATTGGCCTAAAAAATGCACATTGCCTCAAACTTTGTGCCTAAGTTGCCGTCTGCAGAGGGCATTTTGCCGAACTTTGGTCCGTCGGAGCGGTGCTGTGGGGCGGGCTGACGGCGTGGAACGGGGCGGCAGCAGCGGGGCAGCAGCGGCGTAAGTGCAGCGTAGCTCAGGGCAGCTGCTTGGTGAAGTAGGTGATGGTGGGGAAGTGGTCGGAGTAGCCATTCTGCCATCGGCTGCCGTCGAAGGCGCGCTTGGGGTAGCCTTTCTTCTTGCCCACGTCGGTGGTGATGAAGTCGCGGTTGAACACCTCGGTCTTCCAGAAGCGCAGCGTGCGGCCGCTCTTGTCGGCCAGGAAGGAGGCGGAGATGATGTGCTGGTCGTAGAGGCACCAGGCGTCCTGGTAGCACAGGGAGCCTATACCGCGGTCGAAGAGGGGCCAGGTGGCGTTGAAGTAGCCGCCGGGCTTGACATCCTTGGCGCGGCGTGTGGCGCCGAGCACCTTGGCACAGCTTTCGTCGGTGGGGTCGTCGTTGAGGTCGCCGACGATGATGACTTTGTTCTCGGGCGAGGCGGCGGTGATGCTGTCGGCGATGTGGCGGCAGATGGCGGCGGCGGCAGCGCGCGAGGGTTTGGACTTATCGCCGCCGTAGCGCGAGGGCCAGTGGTTGACGATGACGCTGACGGGCTCGCCACCCATCTGGCCGGTGACGACGAGCTGGTCGCGTGAGCGGAAGTTGGGCTGGCCGGGCATGACGAAGGGATAGACGCACGAACCGGTCAGGCGGAACAGGCGGGGGTTGTAGAGCAGGGCGACGTCGATACCGCGGCGGTCGGGCGAGGGGTAGTGGACGTAGCGCAGACCCATGTCGCGCAGTTCGGGGCGGGCGACGAGGTCGGCCACGACGCGCTCGTTCTCTACCTCGGAGATGCCGATGACGGCGGGGCCCACGGGGCAGTGCTCGCGGGCGAGCTGGGCAATGACGGTGGCCAGGTTGGAGAGTTTCTGCTCATACTTATCTTGCGTCCACTGGTAGGGGCCGGTGGGCAGAAACTCGTCGTCGCCGGGATTGTCGGGGTCGTCTTCGGTGTCGAAGAGGTTTTCAAGGTTGTAGAAGGCCACGGCCCATACGCCGATGCGCTGGGCGGCGGCGCTCCCCATGCTGAGGGTCAGGAGCAGGAGGGAGAGGAGGAGTTTGCGGTGCATAGCGGAATAGGAAATGACGACGGGCGGAAGCGGCGGCATGCCGGTTCCGCCCGTCGGTGTGTGGTTAGGGATATGCTGTCTGGCCGTGGGTCAAGCCGATTGGCCTGGCGGTGGCCCTGCGTTTGCCACGCAGTCGGGCAATGCGGTTGCCACAGGGCTTGGCAATCTGATTGCCGGCGGCTGGCAATGCCATTGCCAAGGGCTGGCAATTCGATTGCCAGCGGCTGGTACTTCGAGTGCCAGCGGCTGGTACTTCGAGTGCCCGCGGCTGGTACTCCGATTCCCAAGGGCTGGGAACATTATTCCCAAGGGCTGGGAACATTATTCCCAGCGGCTGGGAGTTCGATTCCCAGCGGCTGGGAATCGAGTTCCCAAGGGCCGTGGGAATTTCGGAGAGAGGTGTGAAGCGTCCTGCAAGAAGGCTTGCGGGCAGATTTTGGGGTTAGAGGGGATGGCTGAAGGCCATCCCAAACCCGACGAAGGCGGGTTTGCTTGTAGCCCGGGGCAAGCGACCGAAGGGAACGACACCCCGGGTAGGGCGGCCGGAGCGCTCCACGCCCTGTAAGGGCAAAAGCCCGAGTAGAGGGCAACGCCCTCGCTAAGCGAACAAAACATGCGCCGTTAACCATCGCCCACCGGGGGCGTTGCCCCCTTTTAGTGCTTTTGCCCTTACAGGGCGAGGAGAACTCATCCGTGCCTACCCGGGGTGTCGCTCCCTTCGGTCGCTTGCCCCGGGCTACAGGCTCGCCCTCCTGCGGAGGTCGAGGGATGGCCTACAGCCATCCTCATCGCCCATAGGAGATTGATGCCGTAGCGACAGTATAGTTATAACCAATCAACAATCACTTGCCGGACAGTTCTGGCTTGTTCTTTACTTCTTGCCGGTGAGCTTGATGTTGGCCAGGCGCAGGCCCATGGTGTTGGCGGCGGCAGTGGTGCGGAAGTGGAGTTCCGAATGGGCTGTGGCGACCGACGCGGGCAGTTCGACGCTGAAGGTATAGAACTTGTTGTTGTCGCCGGCAGGGCCCGAGAGCACCTTGGAGGGTGTGGCGAAGGGCTGGCCGTTGAAGGTGCCGGTGAGGGCGGCAGCATCCTGCTCGCCAGCGTCGTTATAGAGACTGGCGGCGACGTCGTAGGTCAGGGTGAGCGTGGTGTAGCCGGCGGTGCTGAAGCCCGTAATCATGAGGTCACAGGCCTTATTGGCGGGGAACCAAATGTTATTGACGCCGTTGACGGAACGGACGGAGAGGGTCTTGTCGTTGACGTCGGTGAAGGTCAGGCCGGACGACCATGCGGTGAAGGTGTTGAGGTAGGGCCAGTAGCCATCGACCTTGCTGACGGTGGCGGAGCCCATATTCTCGCTAAAGATGACGTTGGGGGGCGTTGGGGTCAACGGGCTGGTCGCCGCCTTCGCCGGGGGCTTCGCCATCGAAGCCGTAGCAGTCGGCGGCACTGCGGATGGTGAGCTGCCATGAGCCGTTGAAGCGGCCGAGGACGGCGAGGACGTTACCCGTGCCGACGGGCAGTTTGTCGGCGGCGAAGTCGGCGTAGTTGCTGGTGCGCACGACGATGGTGTTGCCGTAGGCATCGGAGAGGTCGTGCGTACCATAGCCGGAGGGCTCGGCGAAGGTGGCCTGACCGCCCTCGGTGAAGTGGACGCCGGTGAGGCGGATGAGGGTGAACTTATTGCCCTCGGCATCGTCGCTGAGGCGGCTGATGTTGTCAAACTCCTTGATGTTGAGTTTCTTCTCGTCGGCCCAGCCGTTGCAGTGCACATGGTCTTGGAACGAGGCCCAGGGCGTGCGGTAGAGGTAGCCGTCGGGGTGGCCTATCTGCTGCTCGTTGCCATAGACGGAGATGCAGAGACCCTTGAGGTCGATGATGACTTCCTGTCCGGCGGCATACTGGGTATAGACGCCGCTGTTATCGACGAGGAAGGTGATGCCGCCCGTCTCGTCCTGGACGTAGATGCTCTTGTAGATGTTGCCTGAGCGGTCGTCGCCACAGATGCGGGCCACGAGGAAGAGGCTGTCTTCGATGAGGACGGGGTTGTTTGACGTGGCAGCGGCGGTCTTGGCGCGCAGGTCCTTTATGGTGATGGTCTGCGCGTCGGCGGGCAGGCTGAAGTGGGGCTCGTTGAGCGGCGGCATGTCGTAGTCGCGGTCGCAGGCGGTGAAGGCGATGGCCAGCAGCAGGAGGGGCAGGCACATCAGGTGCTTTATCAGTTTCATAGGATGGACTATATATATAAGGTGTCTTGTCTTGGAAAAGGGGAAGGAATTAGAAGCGGTAGCTTACGTTGAGGAAGCAGTTGAAGCCCTGCATGTAGAAGTACTTCGACTTGAAGAGTTCGGGCTTATCCACGCGGACGCGTCCCTGCTCGTAGCCTCCGGTGCGGACGTCCTTGTTGTTGAGGATGTTGTTGAAGGCGAGATTGACGTTGATGGAGTTCTTGCGTCCGATGTAGAAGATTTTGCCGATGGAGAGGTCGATGGTGTAGTCGGCATCAAACTCCTCCTGATGGGTGAGCGTCTGGTAGGCGCCGTAGAGCTTGGAATCGTTGGGCGTGACGGCGGGCATGGTGGTGGAGCCGCTGGTGTAGCCGTTGTAGATGGAGGCGGTGCGGCGGGCGGGGGCTACCTCGATGAAGTTGCGGCCGAAGGCGTTGATGTTGGCGCCGAGGAACCAGTAGTCGATGAAGTAGCGCACGCCGAAGGTACCGGCCACCTGGGGCAGACCGCCGACATAGACGTTCTTCAGATAGACGCGCTCGGATTCCTGCAGGGAGTATTCGGCCACGTCCTTACCGTTCTCGATGGAGTAGGTGCCCATGGGGTTGTTGGCGTAGTAATACTCAGACACCGTACCGGCGAGGTCGAAACTCCAGTGGCCGTCGAGCTTGTAGGTCAGGCCGAGCTCGATGCCGCGGTGTACCTTGTTGACGCCGGTCATCATGTGGTTGACGAAGGTGACGCCGTCGTAGTAGAAGCTGTTGCGCTCGATGAGGTCGTAGAAGTTGGTCTGGAACACGCCGACACGGCCCTTGAGGCGGTTGAAGGCGAAGATATAGTTGAGGTCGGCCGAGAAGATGCGCGAACTCTTGAGGTTGTCGGGCGTATCGTCGCAGACGCGGGGCGAGATGTAGGCGTCGTTGGCCAGGGGGGCCATGGTGCCATAGACGACGTTGGCCGAGAGGAGCTGGCGGCCGCTGAACTTGTACGTCAGTCCGCCCTTGAGCATCATGTCCGTAAAACTGTGGTGACGGCCGGCGCCGTAGGAGTTGTCGGGGTTGTGGCCGTTGCGCATGGCGCCGCGGCGGAAGAAGTCGGTGTGCGTCAGCTGGAAGCCGTAGTAGGCGTCCCAATGGCCGACGCTGTAGTTGTTGACGAGCCAGCCTTTGAGGGAGTTGACGTTGATCTTGAAGTCGTAGCCGAAGACGCCGCCCTCATAGACCTTGCGGTTGGGACGGTTGAGGTCGCTCTGCTTCTGGTCGTCCTGTCCGGGATAGTCGGTGTCGGCATACTTGTCGATGTCGAGGACGTAGTCGGCGCCGAGGAGGTCGTCAACCACCTTAAACTGTCGCGACACGGTGTTGCGGGCCACGATGCCGGCGGTCAGGCGGTTGTGGCGCGAGAGCTGGGCGTTGATGGTGGCGTTGAAGGTGGTTTCGTAGAGGTCGCTGCGGCGCTCTTCGACGAGGTAGATGGCCTGGCCGTTGCCCATGCGCTTGTTCTGGGCATTGGCGGCATAGAGGCTCTCCCAGTCGATCTGCGTGAAGCGGGGGTCGCCGCTGCGCCAGCGCTCGGCATAGTCGGCGGCGGCGGCGAGCGAGGGCGTGCTGTTGTAGTAGAGGAAATAGGAGGGCAGATAGCGGTAGTAGTCCGGGCGCGGGTCGGCACCGTCAAACCAGTTGAGCGAGGTGTTGCCGTAGCGTCCGTAGTGGAAGGCCAGACCGCTGTTGAGGGTCACATCCTTGTTGATTTTCCACGTGTAGCCCAGGATGGTGGTGGGGTCGTAAGCCTTGACGGTGCGTGCGTTGCGCTTCTTGCCGTTCTGGTAGCCCCAGTTGGGATTGTAGAGGTTGTTGCCCGTCAGGTCGTACACCTCCTGGAGGGTACCGGCCTGCTGACCGCGGCAGACGGGCGAGCCGAAGGTGGTCAGCGTCAGACTGTGCTCATCGCCGCGCCAGCGCTTTTCCAGCATCAGGGAGTAGGAGAAGTTGCGGTAGAAGGTGCCGTCGATGTTGCCCTCGTCGCTGTAGCGTCCGCCGACGAGCGCCGAGAAGGCCCAGCCGCGGCGCGACAGGCCGGTGTTGTATGACAGCATGGTGCGCATCCAGTAGTTGCGGTTGGTGTAGGTGAGGGTGGCCTTGCCTCCGGCGGCATTGTCGCCGGCGCGCATGAGGATGTTCTCCGAACCGCCGAGTGAGCCGAAGGCGAAGGCGCCGGGGGCGCTGTTGACGGTCTGGTCGCCGTTGCGGGTGAAGTCGTTGATGGCGCCGATGGACGAGAAGTTGAACACGCCGCGCAGCTGGTCGTTCATGGGCACGCCGTTGATGTGCGTCTGCTCGTAGATGCTCTCGTAGCCGCGGACACGGAAGCGCATGGACGACAGTTGGTAGCCCATCTTGTTGAGGTACACGTCGTGCGAGGTGAGCACCGTGGTGTTGATGTCTTGCGAGGTAGAGTTGTCGCCATCCTCGCCGTCGGCGTCAAAGACGGAAGCGTCAACCACCCCGATGAGCGAGTAGTCCTCGTTGATGAGTGAGTCTTGCTCTGCCTGTGTCACGGCCTGTGCACCGGCAAGGGCGGGCAGCAGGAGTGCACTGGTCAGAAGGGTCGCTTTCTTCATAAAGATAGGTAGATAGGGAAGGGGGAATAGGTAGGGAGGGGTGCAGGGTGGCCGTCTGCCGCCGCTTGCGGGCTCAGCGTCCGGGCTTTCCTGAAAGAAAAGGCGGCCACTGGAGCCCCGGGCCGTCCTCTCCGCCAGCGCTGACGAAGAGCGCTGGCGGAGAGGGGGCTTGGCGGGGCTCCGCTGGCCGTCCTTTCGTCGGCAGAGGTTTACTTCGTGCCGACGAGCTTAATGTTGTCCACGCGGAAGCCGGCGGTGTTGTCGCTGGCGTTCGAGACGAACGAGAGGGTGGTGGCACCAGCCGTCAGACCGGTGAGTTCCACTTCCTGGTAGGTGTTGGTCGTGGCGATGGCCTTGGCGGGCACGGCCACTTCTACGCCGCCCCATACCACCTTGATGTCGCTCTGGTCGCCGCTGTTGTTGGCGGTGATGCTGTAGGTGAGCTTGAGGTTGGTGTAGCCCGTGGTGTCGAAGCCGCTGATCTTCATCTCAGAGTCCTTGTTGGCAGCGAACCATACGTGGGGATTGAGCGTCGAGGTCTGACGCACCGAAGCGTTGCTGTAGCTCCAGCCTTTTTCTTCCATGATGGGGTCGGTGAAGGTCAAGCCCGAGGTCGAGGTCCAGGTGTCGTAGGTGATGCTGGGCCAGTATTTGCCATCCTGTTCTACGCTCTCACCGAAGGTTTCCTCGAAGATGACCTGCTCGGTGCCGGGGGTGGGGTCGGGCGTAGGATCGGGCGTGGGGTCAACCTCGCCGCCACCGCCTTCACCGCCGAAGTCCACGTCGATGGTGCTGCCGGGAACGGTGGTCCAGTCGCTGATGCTGGCCTGACCGAAGCTGACGAAGGTCTCGCCGCCGCTGATGGTGATGTTGACGGGATATTCATAGCTCTTGCCGCTCTCCAGGGCTGCGGCGGGAACATTGACTTCCACGCTCTTGCCGTTGAGGGTGAAGATAGCCTTCACACCGCTGACGCTGGCGGGAACGACAATGGCGGTGGCCTGCGTACCAGCGGCGTTGACGTTCATCTGGATGCTACCCGTGGTGGGTGTGGTGGGCACGAGCACGTTGCCGGTGGCCAGGTCGAACGAGGCTTCGGTGACGATGCCCGAGAGGGTTACGGCCAGGCCCGTGGTGGACGATACGCTGGCGTCGGCATTGACGGTGAAGGTCAGGGCTGCCATTTTGTGGGTGAAGCCCAGGTTAACGGCATTCGTAGAAGCCGACACGTTGGCTGCATTGTTAGAGTAGAGCAGGTCGAGGGCTGCGGGGTTGCTCTGGTCGGCCACGTTGATGGCAATCTGCGTACCGTTGATGGCCTCGGTGTAGGGATAGTAGGCGATGAAGTCGGCGTTGCCGGCAGCGGGGTAGCTGATGGCCTGGTCGGCAGCAGCGGCGCTGAGGTTGCCCAGAGCATCGGTGATGTACGTCTTGTTGACGGCAGTGGCGGCAGCGAGGTCGGTGCCGTTCTGCTTCATATAGATACCGATGGCATCGCCGTCGGCCCAGGTGGTGCCGGAGGCACGGTGAGCCTTGATGTAGGAGGTGAACTTCACCTCACCACCATTGATGTCCCACGTACTGTTGTCGTCGAGACTGGAGCAGGAGGCCAGAGCGAGGGTGGCGGTACCTGCGAGGAACAGGGATTTCAGTGTCATGTCTGCAAATCTTTTAAGAGGGTTGATAATGTTGTTGTGAATAATATCATGTGGCTTCCCGTGGGGGCTGGATGCTCCCGGCGGGGGTCAGTTCCATTTGGTGGCGTCGTAGGCGGCCTTATACTTCCCGTCGATGCTGGGGAAGAAGGTGAAGCCGGTCATCTCTTCGAGGGCGCTGACGCTGATGGCCTGGTTCATGAAGGTGCTGCCGCTGAAAGTTTCGTTGTTGAAGGTGAAGGCGATGGTATAGGCCGTGCCACTCTGGCGGTCGATGCGGGCGAAGGCCTTAAAGTAGTAGGCGGGCACAGCGATGCGCTTGCCGTCGTTGTCGTTGGTATATTTGACGGAGGTGCTGCCGGGCAGCGAGGGCATGGCGCCGGTAACGACGTAGAGGGTGTCGATGTTGGACGACCAGTTGCGGGCCTTGCCTTCGAGTTCGGCCCACACCTGCTGGTTGAGTTTGCCCACCTGCGGGGTCATGTTGGTGAAGTAGAAGGTCTGCCGGTTAGCTTCGGTGCTGACCAAGCGGTCGGCGCTGGGTATCTGATGGCCTCGGTCGTAGCCACCTATGCTCTTGGTCATATTGGGCTGTTCGGCGGTGCCAAATTGAGGGTCGTAGCCCCAAGCATCGGTGCGGCTGACGTTGCTGCGGGTATAGAAGTTGCAGAGGGGATAGGCCACCCAATAGGCTATCTTGAGGTTGGTGTCGTAGAGCATGGAATAGTTGCGCACGGTCTTGCCGCTGGTGGTGAACGAGTGGGTGACGTAGCGCAGGTTGGCGTCGGCCATCTGTGCGGCGGTGATACGCGGCGTCTCGGTCCAGCGGGCATAGCCCGTGGCTTCGGCCTCGCCCTTGTTGGCGCTGCTGTCGGTCAGGCGCAGGGTATAGGCGTAGTTCTTTCCGCTCTCGAGGACCTGACTCTCGCTGAGCACGACGGTCTTGACGCTGCCGTTGGCCAGGGTGACGACGGCGATAAGGTAGTCGGCCTCGGCTTGGGGAAAGACCAGAGCGGTGGCGGTGGCGCTGCTGCCGCTGACAACGACGCGCATGGGCAGGTTGCCGATGTTGCTGGTTTGGGTAAAGGTGCCGCTGGTCAGGTCAAACTTGCCCCGCGTGGGCATGGCGGCCAAACTGACGCTGACGCCCTCGCAGGTGGTGGTGGCGTCGGCACTGAGGGTGAGGGTGACGCTGGCCATGCAGTGGCGGAAGGCCAGAGCCTGGGCGCTCTGCGTACTGCTCACGTTGCGGAGGTTGTCGGCATAGAGCAGGTCGATGGCGGCGGGGGTGTTCTGCCGGTTGGCAATGTCGAGGGTGAGCACACCGCCGCTGACATTGGCGTCATAAGGGTAGTAGGCCACGAAGTCGGCCGACTGGCCGGCGCCTATCTTGAGGGCGGTGGTGGTGGGGGTGAAATAGCCGTCGCCGGCCACGGTGGTGTAGCGCACATTGGCGTCGGCGCCGCTGAGGGTGGCGGCATCGAAGGGCTTACCGGCGCTCTTCATGAATAGACCGATGGCATCGCCGGCGTCCCAGCGTGTGCCCACGGCACGGTGACCATCGGGGGCAGAGAAGGTAATGACATGGCTGGCCTCGGCCGCTACCGGGTCGGTGTCGGCAGAACAGGCGTTGAGCGCAAGGGCCACAACGGCTGCCGCAAAGAGGGTTCGTAGGGTGCTATACATATATTAAATAGATGTCTGAATGGGCGGGACGCGACAGGCCGCTTCCCATAAGCACGGCAAATATAGCACATTCAGATTAAACAAATGTGAAAGAACTGGCTTTTTTTCAGCACGTTCTTTGTTTTCTGCACCACGGCGTCCGGGCGCTATCTGCGGGGAAATACAGGGAGGTATGGAAAAAATGCGTAAATTTGCAGCGCTTTGGCGCGTAACGTCAGCACAACAACGCTTTCTCATTTCCATTTATCACATTCTCATGGCACAAAAACCCAGTATCCCTAAGGGCACGCGCGACTTCGGCCCCCTCGAAATGGCCAAGCGCAACTATATCTTCGACACCATACGCTCGGTATATTCGCTCTACGGCTTCCGGCCTATCGAGACGCCGGCGATGGAAAACCTCTCCACGCTCATGGGCAAGTATGGCGAGGAGGGCGACAAACTGCTGTACCGCATCCTCAACTCGGGCGAGTTCCGTCAAGGTACCAGCGTGGACGACTTCCAAAACAAGTCGGCGGCAGCGCTCGCGGCAGCATTCTGCGAGAAGGGCCTGCGCTACGACCTGACGGTGCCCTTCGCGCGCTTCGTCGTGCAGCACCGCGACGAACTCCAACTGCCGTTCAAACGCTACCAAATACAGCCCGTATGGCGGGCCGACCGACCGCAAAAGGGACGCTACCGCGAATTCTACCAGTGTGACGCCGATATCGTGGGCTCCGACTCGCTACTCAACGAGACCGAACTGATGATGATTGTCGATGAGGTGTTCGCACGCCTGGGCATCCGCGTCTGCATCAAGATAAACAACCGCAAGATCCTTACGGGCATCGCCGAGGTCATCGGCGCTCCGGAGAAAATCGTGGAAATCACCGTGGCCATCGACAAAATGGACAAGATTGGCCTGGACAAGGTGAACGACGAACTGCGTCAGAATGGTTTGGGCGAAGAGGCCATCAATGCCCTGCAGCCAGTGATTGCCCTGCAGGGAACGAACAAGGAGAAACTGGCTACCATGCGCCAGGTGCTGGCGGCAAGCGAGGTGGGCCTGAAGGGCTGCGACGAGGTAGAACAGGTGCTCAACGCCCTGGAGGAAACAGACCTGCGCAACGTCATCGAACTGGACCTGACGCTGGCACGCGGTCTCAACTACTACACGGGCTGCATCTTCGAGGTCAAGGCGCTGGACGCACAGATGGGCAGCATCACGGGCGGCGGACGCTACGACAACCTGACGGGTATCTTCGGCATGCCGGGACTCAGCGGCGTGGGCATATCCTTCGGCGCCGACCGCATCTATGACGTGCTCGAACAGCTCAACCTCTACCCCGAAGCGGCACAGAGCGGCGCACGCCTCATGTTCTGCAACTTCGGCACCAAGGAGGCCCAATGCTGCCTGCGCTACGCACGTGCGGCACGCGCCGCTGGCATCGCCACCGAGGTTTATCCCGACAGCGTCAAGATGAAAAAGCAGATGACCTTTGCCAACGCCCACCGCATTCCCTTCGTTGCCCTCGTGGGCGAGAACGAAATGGCGGAGGGCCGCCTGACATTGAAAAACATGGCCACGGGCGAGCAGCAACTGCTGACCATCGACGAGGCTATTGCTATCATCAACGAAGCATAACCGCAGTTTCACAACATCCATCGCAATACGCATAAAGAAAGGGCTCCCGCAAGGGAGCTCTTTTTTGTTTGAACGCGGCGAAAGGCGGTGTGCAAGCCGAAGAAGACACCGTAACGAGCATGATAATTGCGGCAGTGCGTCTATGGGAGTTGCCGTCCATGGACAGTAGCATAGCGAAGGATGAGCGAAGGTTGAGCGAAGGAAAGGCAGCGCTATGAGCGTAAAGACTGCGGCGGAGCATCTCCTAACGGCAGCAAGGCGACGATTTTTCCCGAAAGTCGTTGAAACTACGGCGGGCAGCGTGGCGGCACCGTAAAGAAAGTCCGCCCACGGCGATGGCCAGGGCGGACTTTGTTTATGCAGTGAGCGCAGGAGCGCTGCGTGGTTTAGGCATTCTGCTCTACAATGCGCTTCTTGCCCAGGGTGCGGTAGGCCACGGGGGCAGCCAGGAAGATGGACGAGAGCGTGCCGAAGATGACACCGAGAATCATGGCGAAGGCGAAGGAGCGGATGCTGTCGCCACCCAGGAAGAAGATGCAGAGGAGCACCAACAGAGTGGTCAACGACGTCATGATGGTACGCGTCAGCGTGCTGTTGAGCGATTCATTGAACAGACGCTGCGTGTCACGCTTGGGATAGAGACCAAGGTTCTCACGGATACGGTCGAAGACAACCACCTTATCGTTGATGGAGTAACCGATGGCGGTCAGCACAGCACCGATGAAGGTCTGGTCCACGTCGAGCGAGAAGGGCATCCATCCCCAGCACAGGGCATACATACCGATGATGAAGAGAGTGTCGAGGGTCAAAGCCACGATACTGCCCACCGAGAAGGCGACATTGCGGAAACGCACCAGAATGTACAGGAAGATGGCGATGAGCGAGAGGATGACGGCCTTGACAGCGCCCTTGGTCATATCGTCAGCGACGCTGCTGTCCACCTTCTGCGAGGAAACGATGGAACCGCCATTGCGGTTTTCGCGGTCCTTGAAGGTGGCGTAGTCGGCGGTGATGAGCTTGCTGTCCTTCAGTGCCTGATAAACAAACTGGTCCACCTCTTCGTCGTCGGCGTTGATTTTATAGTTGGTGGAGAGGCGGATGCACTCGCTCTCGGCCGTCACGACGGGGATGGCGTTGACGGAGGCTGCGGGCTCGTCGCTCTTGCTGACGGCGGCGAGGACGGCGGCCTTGACATCGTCGCTCTTGACCTTGCTGTCCTCAAACTGGATGACGTAGTTGCGGCCACCGGTGAAGTCGATACCGCCCGAGAGGCCACGCAGACCGATGATGGCGGCGAAGACTACGGCGATAACGCCGAAGACCACGACGGAGCGCTTGCCCATCTGCATGAAGGGCACGGCGGGCGCCTTAAGGAACTTGCGCGAGAGGCCGGTGGTCAGCGTGAGGCCGTTCCACTTGTTGCGGTTGAGGAAGTGCTCATAGACGATGCGGGTGAGCCATACGGCAGTAAAGAACGACACGCAGATGCCGATACCCAGGGTGAGGGCGAAGCCGCGGATGGGACCCGTACCGAAGTTGTAGAGGATGACGGCGGTGATGATAGAGGTAAGGTTCGAGTCGAAGATGGCCGAGAAGGCGTTGCCATAACCATCGGCGACAGCCTGCTTGATATTTTTGCCAGCACGCAACTCTTCCTTGATACGCTCGTAGATAAGCACGTTGGCATCGACGGCCATACCGAGCGAGAGCACCAGACCAGCGATGCCGCTCATGGTGAGTGCAGCCTGGAACGAGGTGAGCACGCCGAAGGTGAAGAAGAAGTTGAGCAGCAGGGCGCAGTTGGCCACCATACCCCCCTTGAAGCCATAGAAGAGGCACATGAACACCATCAGCAGGATGAAGGCTACCACGCAGGAGGTGAAGCCGGCCTTGATGGAGGCCTCGCCGAGCGACGGACCGACGGTCTCGGTCTGTACGGTGACGAGGGGCACGTTCATCTTACCGCTCTTGAGCACGATGGCCAGGGCGCGGGTGTCGTCGGGCGTGAACGAGCCAGAGATGACGCTGCTACCGCCGGCGATGCGCTCGCTGGGTGCGGGGTTAGAATAGACGCGGCCGTCGAGGACGATGGCGATGGGCTCATGGACGTGGGCGCCGGTGACGTCGGCCCAGATACGGGCAGCATCACTCTTCATGCGCATAGACACCACGGGCTTGCCATCCTTTTGGTCAAAGTCGGGCTTGGCATCGTCGATGACGTCGCCATAGAGCGAGGGGATGACCTCGCCATTGTCACCGCGCTCGCCGCGCAGGACATAGAGGGAGTAGTACTTACCGGCGGGGGTCTCCATCTCAGGTTTGTTGGAGAAGGCCAGACGGAAGTTCTTCATGATATCCTTGGCTTCGTCGGTCTTGAGGAAGGCTTCGATAGCCGCGATGGCAGCCTTGTCGGCCACGCCACCGGCTATGCAGCCGCCACCAATCGAGGTGTTGACCAGTTCGCCGAGCTTGCGGCTGACCATCTCGGTCTCGCCGGGCAGACCGCCCTTCTTAGGCTGAGCCACCTGGATGTCGCACTGGTAGAGTTGGGCCATATCGCGGGCCACGACGGAGGCATTCCACATGGTCCAGAACTCGAGGTTAGCGCTACCGGTGAGCAGTTGCTTGACGTCTTCGGGGTCGGTGACACCGGGCATCTCGACGAGGATCTGACCGAGCTGGCCCTTACCGCGAAGAATCTGGATGTTGGGCTGGGCCACACCATACTGGTCGATACGCGAACGGATGACGTCGTACGACTGGTCAACGGCATTGGCAATCTTGTCCTCAAGCACTTTCTTGACATCGGCGTCGGTGCTCTGATAGTTGATGCCGTCGCCGGCCATCATCTCACTGAACACTGCGGCCAGACGGTTTTGGCCCACCGAGTCCTGATACATCTTGATGAACACGTCCACAACGTCGGCACCGCGACGCTGGGCTTCGGCCTTAGCCTGGGCCAGGATGGACTTAAACTTGGGGTCGTTGCTCTGCTGGCCAGCATTGACACTGATCATGTCGGGCACGGACACCTCGAGCAAGAAACTGACGCCGCCCTTGAGGTCAAGGCCGAGGCCAATCTGCATCTTCTCGCAGTCGGCCAGCGTCTTCCAGCCCAGAAATACGGGTTTCTGGCGCATGCTGTCAAGATATTCGCGTGCGGCATCCTTACCTGCACGGGCTTCGATCCCGGCGGCCTCCTTGTGATACTGGCTCGTCACATAGGTGAACGAGTAGTAGAAGAGGCAGATCAAGGTCAGCAGCACAGCGATAAACTTGACGAATCCTTTGTTTTGCATCTTTGTTGGGGTTTATTTTTATGATTTAATTGTTTCGTGTCGGGCTATTTGGCCACAATAAGCCAATGAACGCGCAAATATACGGATTTCTTTTCAATAGCGGCGTGCTTTGTGCGTATTTTATCGTCAGACGGGCGCGGAGGGGGTGCGGAGAGGGACAAAGAGGGGTGCGCAGGCGGCAAAGAGGCCGTACGCGGTGTAAGTTGACGCAAAGCCCCGCAGCCTGCGTGCGGAGGGCGGAGGGCCTTCCTCACATAGGGTGCGGGGCGGGAATGTGGGGCTGGGCACTTAGCGTGCGGGGAAGTCGAACTGCTCGAGTTTGAGTTGTCCGAGTTCCTGCAGACTGCCGACGTACTGGGCGAAGTGGGCAGCGGCCATGTGGCCCTTGAGGGCTTCAGCGTCGGTCCATGTTTCGCAGATCATGAAGACGTCGGGCGTGGTAGCACTTTCGAAGACGTCATAGGCCACACAGCCAGCATCCTGGCGCGAGGCCAGGGTCAGGGCTTTGGCGGCCTCGAGGGCCTGGGCATAGCCGCCCTCATTGGCCTTGAAGAAGCAGTTGAGTCTGAGCATGGGAATGGGATGGAGGGTTGAGGGAGTAGAGAGTGGGGGTCAGAAGTAGAACGTGCAGCCCACCTTGAAGGTATTGGCCTTGAGGTTGTCGGTGCGGACATTCTGGCCTAAGTTGTTGAGTACGGTCTTGGTGACTTCGCCCAGACCGAAGTTGTAGGTTACGTTAAGTTCCACGGTATCGAGCACCTTGACGCCGGCGCCGATGTTCCACGATGTCGTCCAACTTTCGGAGCGGAAGACGTCATCGCCAGTGTATTGGGGGCTGGTGATGTCCCAGTTTTTTGAGCCGATGGCCATGTCAAACTGCGGACCGGTGGCTACATAGACGGTGGCGAGGCTGCCGATGCCCATGTCGTAGCGGAGGTTGATGGGCACGGAGAGGTAGCGTGCGGTCTTATTGTCGCCAGCATAGCCTACGCCGCGTGCATCGAGGGCATATTTCTCCTGCGAGTAGAGCAGGGCGCCGTCGAAGCCGAAGCCCATGACGAGGGAGGCGTGGGCCTTAAGACCGAGATACCAGCCGGCCTTGTTGTCGGCCGAGAAGTTGTCCTTAACGGACGATTTGAGGCGGAGTTTGGTGATGTTGACACCGCCGGTCACACCCCAGTCGAAGTCGATGGCATGGGCGGGGAGGCTGAAGGTGGCTGCGAGGACGAGCAGCAGGGAAAGGATTTTCTTCTTCATAACAGGTAAGGATAATGATGGTTGGTGTGGGGGAAACGTATCAGAACAGGAGCACCTTCTCAAGCCAGTAGGCGGCCATACCAGCCAGGTAGCCGGCGAAAGCTATCCATGTGATGCGGCGCAGGTACCAGCCGAAGGTAATCTTTTCAAGACCCATGACGACGACGCCGGCTGCGCTGCCGATGATGAGCATACTGCCGCCGACACCGGCGCAGTAGGCCAGGAGTTGCCAGAAGATGCCGTCCTGAACAAAGTCGGCCATGGCAGGATTGGCCAGCACGGCGGCGTCAGTGGCAATGGGGTACATACCCATACAACCGGCGACGAGGGGCACATTATCGACGATGCTCGACACGACGCCAATGACACCGGTGACGATATAATGGTTGCCGCCCGAGACGTCGTTGAGGCTCTGGCCGAAGGCGGTGAGGACGCCGGTCTCGGAGAGGACGGCGACGGCCATGAGGATGCCGAGGAAGAAGAGGATGGTGCTCATGTCGATGCGCGTGAGCAGGTGGGTGACGCGCTGGCGGGCATTCTCCTTGATGTGCGACTTGTTACGATAGAACAGGTCGGTGGTGGCCCAGAGCAGACCCAGAACGAGCAGGATGCCCATGAAGGGAGGCAGACCGGTGAGGATGCGGAAGATGGGCACGAAGACCAGACCGCCGACGCCAAGCCAGAAGACGATGTTGCGCTCAGCATTGGTAAAGTGGAGGGCATCACCGGCACTGGCCACCTTGGGAGCGGGCAACTGACCGGTGAGCGAGCGCTGGAGTAACAGGATGGGCACGATGACAGAGACGAGGGACGGCAGGAAAAGCTCGGCGATGACGCCGCCGGTGGAGACGTTGCCCTTAATCCAGAGCATAATGGTGGTGACATCACCGATGGGCGAGAAGGCGCCGCCGGCGTTGGCCGAGAGCACAATGGCGGCGGCGTAGATGAGGCGGTCCTTGTGCGTGGCCACGAGTTTGCGGAGCACCATCACCATGACGATGCTGGTGGTGAGGTTGTCCAGAACGGCACTGAGGAAGAAGGTCATGAAGGCCACACGCCAAAGCAGTTTGTGCTTGTTTTCGGTGCGCAGGCTGTTGCGGACGAAGTTGAAGCCGCCGTTGGCATCGACAATCTCGACGATGGTCATGGCGCCCATGAGGAAGAAGAGTATTTCACAGGTGTCACCCAGATGAGGGAGCAGGATGTGCTCGCCGACGAAGGCCTGGATGGCGGCTCCGCCGCCGGCGAACTCGCGGCTAAACTCACTCCAGGCGTTGCCGTGGGTCAGGGCGACGAAGGGCTCGGGGTTGACCATGTAGAGCACCCAGCACCCTACGCACATAAGGAGGGCGGGGGCGGCCTTGTTAATCTTGAAAACGCTTTCCAGGGCAATGCACAGGTAGCCCAGGACGAAGAGGATGACGATGGCTGTAACCATGCAGAAGGGGTTAAGAATGGGTTATACGTTGCTGCGGCTGACGCTTCTGCGCCGTGACGGCGCCAATATCGGCGCAAAGAAAACAAAAAAATGTGAGGGGGCGAAGAATTACGCCGACAAAAGTCGGTGCGAGGCCCTGCGACGGACACTTTCGGCGGAAAAGAGGCGCTTTTGCCCCAGCGATAGCCGAAAAATGCTTACCTTTGCACCGCTAATGCCCGCCGCTGGCCCTAATGCAGCACTGGCAGGCGGCGTCACTGGCGCTCTCGTAGTTCAACGGATAGAACAATGCTCTCCTAAAGCGTAGATATGAGTTCGATTCTCATCGGGAGTACTCCTTATATATATAATGAGGTTTTTCAACATTGCCTTGCTCATATACGCATGCTCTCTTACGCCGCGAAGAGGGGATATTCAATTCGGGATACGCGGCAAATCATAGACTTGCGGGCCACAATAAGAAGAGGGGAAAGGAAGGCAGAAGGCCATCCCCGCGCAGCAAAAGAGCAAGCATATACCACCCCACCCCTTTTTGATGCACCGTCAACGCCAATCAAGCAGAGGGCAAGCGACGAGATTCCCGCTAAGCGATGCACTGCCGTTTAAGCGTTGAACCTGCTACCATGGTGGCCGTCGGTTAGGAAACTCGCATCCCCAAGCAAACTATTTTTCGGGAAAGTGGCCGCAGAGGCCGATTTGCATTTCGCCCTTTCCTGTTGTATCTTTGCTCCGGAAAGTAGAAAGGGCCCTCAAACGGGCCCTTTTTACGTATTAAATAGTCTGTAGAATAGTCCCTGGGATTGTAAAAACGGTCGCCCAGGTTGTAATTTCTATCGCCCAGGTCGTGTCGCCGGTTGCCCAGGTCGTGTTTCCGGTCGGCTGGAGCCTCTCCGCGCGTTAAAGATTCCTAAAGTTTTCATCCCGAAAAACAGGCGTTGATAGAAAACTCTGGTGCACAACGTGAGGTGGGCATACGCCCCAATGTATATTATGGGGTCCCGGCCAGTGCCCAGTGCGGCCTCACTGGGGGAGGGTAATTCGGAACAGGGGATGGTCGGTGTGTTCGCGGCGTATGATGTCGGTCATGCGGCGGACGATGTCGGGGTGTGCGGCGGCCACGTCATGGTCTTCGTGCAGGTCGGTGGCGAGGTCGTAGAGGCGGCATTGACCGGCCTTGACGACGAGTTTCCAGTTGTCCATGCGCACGCCGAACATATTGGTCTCGGCAAACTCCCAATAGAGGAAGGGATGCTTCTGCTGCTCGCCGCGTCCGGTGAGCGTGGGGTAGAAGGAGAGGCCGTCGAAGTGGTCCTGCTCCAAGCGGGGGTTGGCATAGCGGCTGCGGTAGTCGGCGATGCCGGCAATGTCGCAGAAGGTGGGCATGAGGTCGTAGAAGGCCAACTGGTGGTCGCTGACGCTGCCGGGCTTGACCTTGCCGGGCCAGCGCACGATGAAGGGGATGCGTATGCCGCCCTCATAGGTGCTGCGCTTGAGGCCGCGGAGCAGGCCGTCGCGGTTGAAGAAGGCGGGGTCTGCCCCACCCTCTTCGTGTGGCCCGTTGTCGGAGGTGAAGATGACGACGGTGTTGTCGGCCAGGCCCTTCTCGCGCAGTTTGTCCATAATCTGCCCTACCTGTGCATCGAGGCGCGTGATCATGGCAGCAAACTGGGCATGGCCGCAGTCGGTGGGGTTATAGCGCGAGCCTTCGCTGCCCTTGTAGGTCTTCTCGGGGTCGAGGCGGCCCTTGTAGTAGGCCAGGATGCTGTCGTTGGGCTGGGCCAGTTCGGCGTGCGGCAGGGTATAGGTGAAGATGCCGAAGAAGGGCTGGTCGGGCGTCTGGCGGTCGAGCCACTCGAGGGCGCGCTCGTGGATGAGGTCGGCGGCATACTGCGTGCGCTTCTCGTAGCCCGGGCCATACATAGGGTGGGGAATATTCTCGGTGAGCACCTCGCGGCGCACGCGCTGGTCGCCGTCGGCGCGGCGGTAGGCATTGAGGAAGTTGGGATAGTAGAGGTGGGCCTGAAACTGGCAGATATAGCCGTAGTAGTCGTCGATGCCGCGAGTATCGGGCGTGGAGGGCGAGCCTTCGTAGCCGCCGGCCCACTTGCCGAACATGCCGGTGGTGTAGCCGTTGTCGCGGAGTATCTCGGGCAGGATGACGTGGGCGGTGTCGTAGGGCTCCTGGCCCACGATGCAGAAGTCGTCGTTGGCGCCGTAGCGCAGGGTGCCGCTCTTGCCCCAGTACTCGCGGTTGCCGCGGACGTGGGTGTGGCCGGTGTGCTGGCCGGTCATGAAGGTGGCACGCGAAGGGGCGCTGACGGGACTGCCGGCATAGGCTTGTGTGAAGCGCATGCCCTCGGCGGCGAGGCGGTCGATATTGGGCGTGAGGATATGGCGCTGGCCATAGCAGGCCAGGTCGCCGTAGCCCATGTCGTCACACATGATGTAGAGGATGTTGGGGCGCTGCTGGGCCGCGGCAGCGATAGTGCCGAGGGCGCCGGCGGCAGCGAGGAGGAGGTGGGATTGCATGAGGTAAGGGGGGGGGGGGAAGGGTGGGAGTAATTTGACAGCGGGGGCCGATGCCATTGGTGTAGCACCGGCCCCCGCTTGGTTTATGGGAGAGATATTATCAGTCGCCAATGAGGCTAAACTCGGAGGCCGAGGCGAAGTCGCCGCCGCTCAGGGCGCTGAGGGCCTTGAAGCGGATGTAGCGTGCTTTGACGGGCTTGGCGAACATCACCTTCTGCTCGGCTGTGGCGTTGGGGAAGGCGCCCTTGCATACGGGCTCGCCCCAGTTCTCGCCGTCCATGCTGACGTAGATTTCGTAGTCTTTGATGCGGCCGTTGGGTCCGTTCTGGCGGGGCAGGTAGGTGAAGCCCTTCATGTTCTTGACCTCAGCGGCGTCGAAGTCGATCCAGTGGGGATACTTGGTGACGGTGACGCCATAGGCAGTGTGCCAGATGGTGCCGGGGTCGCCATCGACCACGCGCTCGGCGCCTTCGCCGGGCTCAAACGACGAGACGAAGACCACCTCGAGGGGCACGCTGGTGATGGCTTCATAGGAGCGCGTTACCTTGAGCGTGGGGTTGTCCTTATACCATACCTCCAGCGTACCGCCGGCACGCAGGTCGAAGGGCTGCGAATAGGCCACGGCACGCTTGGCGCCGTTGATGCGGTACATCATCTGGCGGCCGGCCTGGGGCGCGGTGAGGGTCACCTTACCCACACGGTCGCGGCTGATGCCGAAGGGCTGCTCGCCGCTGCCGCTGACATGGGCGTGCTGACCGATGATGGAGGGTGCGGCACGACCGATGTTGATGGGACGGATGATGAAGCCGAAGTTGCGGTCGGAGGCATAGGCGCGGTCGGGACGCAGAGGACCACCCTGTCCGCAGCTGGCGCCGCCGAGGCCGGTCACCTTGGCATCAAGATGCAGCACGGTAGAGGTGCTCGCGGGCAGCTGGTGGGGATGGGGAGCCTCGGCGAGCTGGCGCTGGGTCCAGGGCAGGGCGGAGGTGCTCATCTGACCATCGGCGATGAAGAGGACGCCGCGGCCGGCGGGGTTGGTCAGGGCGCACCAGCGCACTTCCTCGCGGTTGCCCATCGACTGGGGCTTGGGCAGCATGATATCGGCATTTTCCACGGTGGTGCGGTAGTGCTCGATGAAGGAGGCGGTGCGGCGGTCGTTATAGTTGTTGACGGGACCGCGGCCGTAGTAGTCGTACTGCGAGAAGGCCTTGGGCAACTCGAGCGAATAACCGATGCGCGGCAGGAGCAGCGAGGGGTTGTTGGACGAGATGTTGCTCTGCAGTTCGACGGAGCCGTCGGGATAGACGGTATATACCTGTACGGTGGTGAACTTGAAGTCGTTCGGTCCGAGCTGGCGCACGCCCTGGTCGAAGCGGTAGGCCGACTGCGGGTCGCGGTTGCCGTTGCCATAGACCTGACGGCAGCCTTCCTTACCCTGGCTCTCGACGGTGAATACCACCTGTACGTTGCCGTTGGGCAGGGTCTGCACACTGCTGTCGAGGGCCTTGTGCTGCAGGTTGTAAAGGCCGTTGGAGAACCACGGGCCGTCGTAGCCGGCACCGGCGTCGTTGTCGGTGGGGGCGCGGAAGGCATCGAGCTTCGGACCCTTGCCGGGCACGATGACGTCGAGACCGCCGTAAGACAGGCCGGCGATAGCACCGGAGGCCATGTCAAACTTCACCTGGAAGCCGTCGTTGCCGATGGTCAGGGCGTCGCCCTCGCGCTTGGTGGCCAGAGCGGCCTTGCCCTCCTGGAGCGTAGCCAGGGCGGGCGCCTTGGCGGTGGGAGCGGCCAGCGGCATCTGCTCTTCCATCTGGATGTAGCCCTTCTCGGCCCAGGGCTTGTCGGCGGCCTGAGCGAAGAGCACCTTGACGAAGTATTCCGACTCGGGGTTCAGACTGCTCATGTCGATGGGCAACTGTACCTTCTGACGCTGACGGGCGGCCAGACGACTGATGTTGCCGGGCACGGGCTTGAGTTCGCCCACCTGCTCGCCGTCCTGCCAGAGGGAGTAGAACACGTTGTAGTCGGTGAGGGGCTCGAAGTAGTTCTTGTTGAACACTTCAATCTCGGCCTTGGCAGCGTTGGTCATGCTGACGCCGACGTTCTGATAGACTTTCTTCACCTCGAAGTACTGGGCCTTGGGCGAGAGGTCGGGGCGCATGATACCGTTCATGCAGAACATGCCGTCGTTGGGCTTGTTGTCCATGCCGAAGTCGCCGCCGTAGCCCCAGTAGGTCTTGCCGGTGCCGGGCACATAGCCGTCGATGGCCTGATCTACCCAGTCCCAGATGGCGCCGCCGATGAAGAAGTTGGTGCTCTCCATGGCGTTCCAGTAATCGACGAGGTTGCCCACGGCGTTACCCATGGAGTGGGCATACTCGGAGATGTGGAAGGGGTACTTCACACCGCCGTTGCCGCGAGCCACAGCAGCCACCCATGCGGGCGAAGGATACTGGTTAGAGCCCATATCGACGATGTCGTTGTTGCGCTCATACTGCACGGGGCGCGAGGTGTCGTAGGCTTTGATGGCCTTGTAGCACTCGACGAAGTTCTGGCCGGGGCCGGCTTCGTTGCCAAGACTCCAGATACATACCGACGGGTTGTTGATGGTGGCGTGCACCATCTCCATATTGCGGGCAATGTGGGCGTTGAGGAACTCGGGCACGTGCGAGAGGCTGGCTTCGCCATAGTAGTACTCGTGGCTCTCGATGTTGGCCTCGTCCTCGAGGTAGATGCCGTACTTGTCGCAGAGGTAGTACCAGTAGGGGGCATCGGGGTAGTGGCAGTTGCGCACGTGGTTGATGTTGCCCTGCTTCATGAGGAACACCTCGTGCTCCATCTGCTGACGGGTGACATAGTGGCCCGTCTTGGGGTTGTTCTCGTGGCGGTTGACGCCCTTCATCTTGATGGGCTTGCCGTTGAGATAGTAGTAGCGGCCTGCCAGTCCGAACTCGTCGTCCTTGGCTGCCGTCTCCTTGATTTCAATCTTGCGGAAGCCGACGATAGTCGAGAAGGTCTCGATGACGCGGCCCTTGGCATCTTTGAGTTCGCCCACGAGGGTGTAGCGGTGGGGCGCCTCGGCGCTCCAGGGCTTCACGCCCTTGCCGGCATGGAGCACGACGTGGGCGGTGGCGTCGCCCGTCTTGTCCATCGCATCCACCTGTGCCACGGCGCTGACGCCCTGCACCAGTTTGTTGTCGTCGCCATAGAGGGTGTTCTCGTAAAGCGAGTAGTGGATCTGCAGGCCCTTCTGCTTCTTTCCCGAGAGGTTGCTCACCTCGGCCGTGATGGCCAGCGAGGCGTCGGTATAGGTGGCGTCATAGTCGGGGATGGCCTTGATGTCGCGTACCTGCACCTTGGGTTTGGCCGTCAGCGATACGGAGCGGAAGATGCCCGGCAGGCGGAACATATCCTGTGCTTCGAGGAAGGAGGCATCGCTGTTGCGATATACCTCGACGGCGACGATGTTCTCGCCCTTGTCGTTGAGGTAGGGGGTGATGTCAAACTGGGCCAGGTTGCGCGAGTTCTTCGAGAAGCCCACGTAGCGGCCGTTGATGTAGAGGTAGAAGAAGGAATCTACGCCGTCGAAGTTGAGGTAGATTTCCTTGCCCTTCCATGCTGCGGGCACGGTGAAGGAGCGGCGGTACGAGCCCACTTCGTTGCGGTCGGTGTAGGTGAGCCAGTTCTGGGGCGGGGTGCGCATGACGCCGCCTTTCCAGTCGCCCACGCGGACGCTGTGCTGGAAGATGACCTTCTGGTTGACGTAGATGGGCTTGCCATACTTGTAGGATCCGTCGGGCTGCATGCCCACCAGGTTCCAGTTCATGGGCACTGTGACGTCGTCCCAGGCGGCCACGTCGTAGTCCGTCTTGTAGAAATCGACGGGGCGCTCAGAGGGGTTGGAAGCCCAGTGGAACTTCCACTTGCCATCGAGCGACTGCCACAGACTGCTGTTCTCGGGCAACACGCGGCGTGCCTCGTCGGTATTGGCGAACGAGAAGAACCAAGCGTGCGGCTGCTGCTTGTTGTAGGCTACGGAGTCGGGGCTCTGCCATTCCCATCCGGTGGGGGCTTCCATGTTGCCATAGAAGAAGCCACCGAGGGGCGGCACGCCTGCCCACATAGGCAGGGCCAGGACGCCGGCCATGAGTGTCATGCTAAGTTTGCGCATAGGTTTGGATTGTTAGGTATTGTAGATGGTTAGGTTGTCGTTATAAAGGGTGCACAGGGTGCTTGTTACAAATAGGGTATGCTGTGTGCAAATATACGCCTTTTACTTCACTCCGCGCGGGCTTTGTGCCGGTATTTTTCAAATCTGTGCCGGATAAGGTTGTGAGGGCAAACGCAAGGGGGAGAAAATATCACATGAGGGTGTGGAAGTGTTCCATAAATCTTTCCACAATGGTCAGGGTATTCCGCGCCTTGGGCTTCGCCACGGCAACGCTCGACTTGGGACCGGGCGGAAAGGTGAGCCTTTGGTAAGTAAGAACTACCAAACGCGAAACCGCTCGCCTTTAACCTTCAAGCAGGAGCAAACCCGCCTTCGCGTTGTTCCTATCAAGGCCAACTGTAGTGAAAAATCCTGCCCGCCTCCGCCGCCGTAGATGATTTATCTACAAAATGGGGAAATAGCAGAATAATCTTCTGTTTTTTACTCGGGGTGACTGCGGAGAATTTCCAGAGAATTTAACGCCGGATGGGGCGCGGAGCCTGAATTTCCCAAAATATGGCACAAACCAAAGGCGGCGTGCGTGCGTTATTTCCGACCGCGCGGGTGGGCGGTGGGTTTCGCGGGCCTTCTCGGCGTTAACGAATGCGAAGGGGCGTTTTGCACACGGCGCCGGGCGGGCGTCAACGGCCGGTCTTGGTCTTGGCCTTGGCTTTGGCGTCGAAGTTATAGGTGAAGGTCAGGCAGAGGTAGCGGTGCATGGTTTCGAGGCGGTAGTCGGTGCGCTCGTAGGGCTGGATGTTGCTGAACACAGTTTTCATCTGGTTGAGGATGTCGTGGGCCATGAGCATGAACTGTCCCTTGCCTCTGAGGGTTTTCCATGTGATGCCGGCGTCGAGGCCCAGACGCTTGCGGTTGGCCATGTCGGAGAGGTAGCCCTCGGCGCCGATGAGGCGGCCTTTGAGGTAGAAGGTCCAGTGGGGCAATTTGTATTTGCCCATCAGTTCGCCTTCGTAGTCCCACAGATACTGGTTGGCCATGGTGGGGTCGTCGTAGCGCAGGCTGCGGTAGGAGCCTTTGGCGTAGGCACTGGCTTCCCATCGCTCGGTGTTGAGGGTGAGCACCAGTTCCTGCATGGCCTTCTTTTCGCTGATGCCAAACTGGAGCCAGGGGTCGCTGAGCGAGCGTAGCGTCTGAAAGTTGTAGGCGGAGCGCGTGGAGCCGGATGAGCGCGATACGAGGCGGAACAGGCCCAGCATGCGTTCGTACGACAGGCGCAGGCTGGTGAGACTGCTTGATTTGCTGTTGCCCGTGGTGGTGACGTAGCCGCCGGTGTTGGGGTTGTAGGCCTGTACAGGGATGGCGTGGCCCGATGTGCAGCCATAGCTGAGGCCGGCCGAGAGCAGTTGCTGGCCTTTGGGTATGATGAGGCTGTAGGTGGCTTCGCCGTCGAAACTGTGTTGGGAGCGCAGGTTGGGGTTACCCTTCTTGATGTGCAGCGGGTCGGTGTCGTCGGTGTAGGCGCTGCTTTCCAGCATGTCGGCCGGGAAGCGGCTCCATCCGCCGCGCACGAGCATCTCGCTGCGCTTGGTGGCCGTCCAGCGCAGGTTGAAGCTGGGGCGCGGCAGCCACGTGTTTCTGTTGATGAGGGTGTCGAGGCGGCCGCGGCTGTAGGCAAAGCGCTCGTCGCGGTTTTGCATCTCGAGACGTGCGTCCATCCACAGGCTGCCGAGCGAGGTGCTCAGGGCGAGGTAGGGCTGGCAGTCCACGTTCTTTCGGCTGCGGTCAAAGCTGTTGGCGTCGTCAATAAGGCTGTTGCGCGTGGCCAGGCTGTTGTCCGTGGTGTGGCTGTAGCTCATCATGTAGCCGGCGCTCGACTTCAGGCGTTTGGGGACGATTTGGTAGTTGACGACGGCGTCCACCTTGAACTGCCGGTATTCCGATTCAGAGCGTTCGGTCTGCTGCATGTCGTGGTGCGTGCCGAGGTCGAAGTAGTCGTAGGTGCGCTGCTGCGACGTGTTTCCCTTCTCCCGTCGCCACTGGGGGTCGATGCTGATGGCCAAGTCGCCGCCGTCGAAGACGCGGTTGTACTGTATGACGGCCCGCACCTCGCGGCTGTCGCTGTGCCGCCGGGTCTTGGTGGTGGAGGCGTTGACCATGGTGCGGTCGGCGTCGGCAAATTGGTCGGCGTGATAGGTCTCCTCCTCCGTGCGGCTTCGGTTGTCGCCCTTCGTCAGTGTTCCCCGGGTCTCGACGCGGAGCCAGCTGCGTGGGTCGAGGTGCATGGTAAGGCTGGCCTGGAGGGGCAGGTCAAGGCTGTGCTTGTAGTTGTAGGCGTGTTGACTGCTGAACACGGGCTGCGTGATGTCGGCGAAGGTCTGGCGGTTTTGCCACGTGTTTTGGCGCACATCGTTGTGGTCGGGCGAGAAGCCCAGGTTCCAATAGTCCTCGTTGAACGACGTCTTGACGCCTTCGGGGCGCCAGGAGTGCTTGTAGGAGAGGCTGCCGAACTGCTGGCGGCGGGGTTCGGGGCTGCCCCAGTCGTACTCCGAATCGCCGCTGACGCCCCAGGTGCGCGTCTCGCTGTCGGAGGCGCGGACGTACACGTTGAAGGGGTCGCGGTCGGTGAGGTAGTGGAGGTTGGCCGACGCGCGGTAGTTTTCCGAGGCATAGGCGCTGGCCTTGGTCTGGCCGTACCATTTGTCCATGAAGCCCGGCTTGATGACGATGTCGAGCACCTGGCGGCGCTCACCGTCGTCCATGCCCGTCAGTTCGGTGACCTGACTTTTCTGCTCATAGCTCTTGACGTTCTGCACCGCTTCGGCGGGCAGCAGGCCGATGAGTTTGTCGTCCGTGACGTCGCGTCCGTTCATCTTGAGGTGCACCTGCTTGTCCATGAAGAAGAGTTTGCCGTCGCTGATGCTCACGCCCGGCAGTTGGGTGAGCAGCGTGGCCATGCGTTCGCCCTCTTCCAGGTGGAAGGCCTCCGGATTGAACACCACCGTGTCGCCACGCATGGTGAAGCGCTTGGCGCGTGCCTTGACCTCGGCCTCGCCCAGGAGCACGTCCGAGAGGGTCAGGCCGATGTCGCCCACGTCGATGGTGTCCTTGCCGCCCGCGACGTGATATTCCTTCTGAAACTTGTTGTACCCGAAGTAGGTGATTTCGATGGTGAGTTTGGCCAGGAACTCCACGGGGATGGCAAAGCGCCCGGCGCTGTCCACCTCAGTCTTTTTTAAGAATATAACACCCTGGTTGGTGACGGGCATGATGAGGTAGTTCAGGCGGGCCTCGGCCAGCGGTTCGCCGCTCTCGGCATCGACGGCACGGCCGGTGACGACATCGGCATGAGCCGCAAGGCCCGTGCAGCAAAGGAGGGTGAGGAGGAGCAGGCGCGCGGCCTTCAGGGGTAGAGGATGCTTCATGACAGAAGGTGTTAGGGTGGGTGTGAAAAGTATCGGCGGCAAAGGTATGAATAATTCTTAAATTGACGGGGGGGGGGGATTTTTAACTATTCAGCGATAGGCACAAGGGGGCTATCCGTGGCCTCAAACAGTGCCCGGATTGCATTATACGCCGTCTGGCCATTTTTCTTTGCCGTCTCAACGACGGAGTGCAAGTCAAGAAAAGCATCAATCCTCAAGTCGGACCTGAAGACCGCCGAGTTCTTCAGTTTTATCTTCAGCTTCCTTATGCCACGTTCGCTGACATTGTTGTCTAGGGGAATCAGGGGGTCTTCATAAAAGGTGAAGATGTAGTCTCTGCATTTGACGAGACCCTTTCGAAAACGTTCAAACGGCTCCTCGAGCATCAAGATTCTTCTCAAGCAGTGCGTCAAGACGCTTGAGCCAATTTCAACGTCTGTTTTCCGATATTAATTTGCACGTCATGTAGTTGCGTTTTGGCGATTTTCGCGTGGGTACTACAGATTTCGTTTTTGTAACGTGG
>CAMGHE010000015.1 GCA_946055775.1 uncultured Bacteroidales bacterium | reverse complement strand
GAATGTATCCACGTTACAAAAACGAAATCTGTAGTACCCACGCGAAAATCGCCAACACGCAACTACATGACGTGCAAATTCATATCGGAAAACAGACGTTGAAAATGGGCTAGCTTCGACGCCGCCTCAGCGTCTTGCATCATAACCTTCTGATGCACCTTCGTGTGCATACAAAACCAGGCACCGCAGCATGAGTTGCGGTGCCTGGTTTGCATGATGGGGGCAGGGGGCTGTCCTTGTGAGGTTAGAACTCGTCGTTGGCGTAGAGGTAGGGGAAGATGGCCTGATTCCAGTCGAAGATCTCTTCGGGGCGGAAGAAGCGGCGCAGTTCGACCTCGGCCGTTTCGGGCGAGTCGCTGGCATGGACGATATTCTCCTGGAAGCTCATGCAGTAACTGCCGCGGATGGTGCCAGGGGCAGCGTTGCGGCCGTTGGTCGGTCCAGCCAGTGCGCGGACGGCAGCGATGGCATCGACGCCCTCGAGGCAGAGGGCTACGACAGGCGCCGTCATCATGGCGTCTTTGACGCGCTGGAAGAAGGGTTTGGAAGCCAGATGGGCATAGTGTTCGCTGAGGAGTTCGTCAGTGAGCATCATCATCTTCATGCCACAAATTTTGAAGCCCTTCTTCTCGAAGAGAGAAATGATTTCGCCTGCCAGTGAGCGCTGCATGGTGCACGGTTTGAGCAGAACGAGTGTTTTTTCAAGTGCCATAGTGTATCAGATTTAGGTTAAACGTGTTTTCGTAGTACGGGCAAAGATAGGGAATAAATTCGGATAAACGGCTCACAGCCACCATTATTTTGCATGAGTGGCGCACGGGCGATATAGGACGAAGGCCCCACACTGCAATGCAGCATGAGGCCTTCGTGGTTCTTTCAGCAAAAAGCGGGGCATTATCCGCAGCGGCTGGCTCCGCAGTGGGTGCAGATGAGGCATCCCTCCTGATAGACCAGCGACTCGTGGCCGCACTCGGGGCAGGTGACGCCGCTGGCCGCCGTGCCGTCGGTAATGTAGCGTTTGAGGGCGCGTGCCACGCCGACCTTCCAGGTGTTGATGCTCTCGTTGCCCAGTTGGAGGCTATCTACGAGTTTGATGACGTTGACCAGCGGCATGCGGTAGCGGAGGACGCCCGAGATGAGTTTGGCGTAGTTCCAGTATTCCTTGTTGAACTTCTCGGAGAGGCCCTCGACGGTGGTTTTGTAGCCTCGCTTGTTCTCAAACTGGAAGTCGTAGCGCTTGCTGCCGTCCTCGCAGACGTGCTTGATGATGCGGCCCTTGGTGACCGTCTTGGGCAGCACAAGGCCCTCTTCGTCGTCCTGCAGACCGGTGAATATCTCGTAGGGGTGGCCGTCGAGCAGGCCGACGAGGGCCACCCACTTCTCCTTATTGTTGCGGAAGCGGACGACGTCGCACTCCAGGACGTCGGGACGTCGCTCGGTGACGGGCAGGGGTGCGCAGGGCTGCTGGGCGGGAGCGGCCTCTTTCTTCTCGTCCTTCTTGACGCTGATCATCACGCCCGAGCGGGAGCCGTCGCGGTAGATGGTGCAGCCCTTGCAGCCGCACTTCCATGCTTCGACGTAGAGGGTGTTGACCAGGTCTTCGCTGACGGTGGAGGGCAGGTTGACGGTGACGCTGATGCTGTGGTCCACCCATTTCTGGAGGGCGCCCTGCATGCGTACCTTCATGAGCCAGTCCACGTCGTTGGCCGTGGCCTTGTGGTAGGGCGAGCGCTGTACCAGTTCGTCGATCTCCTCCTTGGTGTAGCGCACGTCGGTGGGGATGCCCTGCGTCTGCATCCAGGTGATGAACTTAGGATGATAGACGATGTACTCCTCGAAGGCGTCGCCCGTCTCGTCGATGTAGTCCACGTGGACCTCGGGGTCGCCGGGGTTGACCTTGCGGCGGCGCTTATAGACGGGCATGAAGACGGGCTCGATGCCGCTGGTGGTGCGCGTCATAAGGCTGGTGGTGCCCGTGGGGGCTATGGTGAGGCAGGCGATGTTGCGGCGACCGTACTGCGCCATGTCGGCATAGAGCTGAGGGTCGGCCTCCTTGATGCGCAGGATGAAGGGGTTGGCGGCTTCGCGCCGGGCGTCGAACACGGCAAAGGCGCCGCGCTCACGGGCCATCTCGACGGACGAGGCGTAGGCAGCGAGGGCCAGCGTGCGCTGTACGTTGACGGCCATCTCGGTGGCCTCGTCCGTGCCGTAGCGCAGCCCCAGGGCGGCGAGCATGTCGCCCTCGGCGGTGATGCCCACGCCGGTGCGGCGACCCAGCGCCGTCTTGTGCTTAATCTTCTCCCACAGACGGTGCTCGGTGGCCTTGACCTCCTCTTCCTGCGGGTCGGCGTTGACCTTGTCAAGGATGGCGTCTATCTTCTCGAGCTCGAGGTCGATGATGTCGTCCATGAAGCGCTGGGCGCAGCGCACATGGCGGCGGAAGAGGTCGAAGTCGAACCGGGCCTCGGGGGTGAAGGGATTGACGACGTAGGCGTAGAGGTTGATGGCCAGCAGGCGGCAGCTGTCGTAGGGGCAGAGGGGAATTTCGCCGCAGGGGTTGGTGCTGACGGTGCGGAAGCCCAGATCGGCGTAGCAGTCGGGGATGCTCTCGCGGGCTATGGTGTCCCAGAAGAGGACGCCGGGCTCGGCACTCTTCCACGCGTTGTGTACAATCTTTTTCCACAGGGCTGCGGCGTCAATGTCCTTGCCCACAAGGGCCTGGTCGGCCGGCACGTCGATGGGAAACTGCTGGTGGTAGGGGCGTCCCTCGGCGGCACAGCGCATAAACTCGTCGTCGATGCGCACGGAGACGTTGGCGCCCGTCACCTTGCCCTCGGTCATCTTGGCGTCGATGAAGGCTTCGGCGTCGGGGTGCTTGATGCTGACGGAGAGCATGAGGGCGCCGCGTCGTCCGTCCTGTGCCACCTCGCGTGTGGAGTTGGAGAAGCGCTCCATGAAGGGCACGAGGCCGGTGGAGGTGAGGGCGGAGTTTTTGACGGGCGTACCTTTGGGACGTATGCGGGAGAGGTCGTGGCCCACGCCGCCGCGGCGCTTCATGAGCTGTACCTGCTCCTCGTCCTCCTTCATGATGGCGCCGTAGGAGTCGGCATCGCCGTCAACGCCGATGACGAAGCAGTTGGAGAGCGAGGCTACCTGCAGGTCGTTACCGATGCCCGTCATGGGGCTGCCGGCGGGGATGATGTAGCGGAAGTCGGCCAGCAGACTGAAGATGTCCTCTTCAGGCACGGGGTTGGGATATTTCTTTTCGATGCGAGCTATCTCGGCAGCGATGCGGTGGTGCATGTCGTCGGGCGTGCATTCGTAGATGCGGCCGTAGGAGTCTTTCTTGGCATATTTGTTGACCCAGACGCGGGCGGCCAGTTCGTCGCCCTTGAAGTAGGCCAGCGAGGCTTTGAACGCCTCGTCATAGGTATAGATTTGCGTGGACACGGATGTGGAGGGAGATATTCTAAGGTTAGCAATGTGAGGGAATGTTGTCCCGATGTGAAGGTATGGGATGGCGGACGGCTATGCGGCCTGAGCGGCTTTAGGCGGTCTTAGGCGACTTTAGTCGTTGAGGGGCACCACTTTCTCCATGAAGTAGGGCAGCTGGCGGCGCCACCAGGGCCAGTCGTGTGCGACGTCGTAGCCCCAGTAGTCCACCCATGCCGGTACGTCCAGTTTGTGGAAGATGCGGTCCATCTCGCGTGTGGAGGCCAGGAGGTCGTCCTCCCAGGCGCCCTGCCCCACGCAGAGGATGATGCGCTTCTGGCGGTAGATGTCGAGGTAGGGATGGTCGGCCGGCATATTTTCGAGGTAGTCCTGCGGCGAGTTGTCGTAGGTCAGGTCGTCGGCGTAGTCGCCGAAGAAGAACGAGGCGCGGTAGATGCCGCTCAGGGCGATGACGGTGTCGAAGAGTTCGGGGCGGCGGCAGAAGAAGTTGACGCAGTGGTAGCCGCCCATGCTGCATCCCGTGGTGATGAAGGTTTCGTCGGGCGTGCGTCGCACGGCAGGTATCAGTTCGTCGGTGATGTAGTGGTACCAGCGCTCCTGCTGCATGCTGCGCCGGCGTCCGTCGCCGTGGCTCGACCACGTCTCCTCGTCGATGCTGTCGGCGCAGATGAGGCGTATCTTGCCCGCCTCTATCCAGGGGCGCACCACCTCGGTCATGCCGAAGTTTTCGTAGTCGTACCAGTGGCCGCTCTGCGAGGCGAAGACCAGGACGGGACGGCCTTCGGTGCCGTAGGTCTTGTAGGTCATCTCGCGGTCGAGGGCCTGACTATAGTGGCTGTGTTGTTGTGATTCCATCGGAGTGTAGGGGTAAGGGTATATGGTGAGGGCGGCTATGCCTTTTCGGTGATATAGCGCACGCACTCGTTGATTTCATCGAAGGTGTCGAAGAGCAAGGTATAGGATTGGTTGCCCATGGCACCCGAGAGGATGTCGGGGATGCGTTCGCACATGACGATGGCGTCGCGGTAGCGGTCGAGCACCTCCTCGTGGGTGTGGCGGTAGCACCATACGTCGCGTCGGCCGATGTAGGTGCAGTAGCGCTGCTGTCCCCAGGGCTGCAGCGTGGAGCCGTAGGCCACCATGTCGGCCCATATCTGGTAGATGTCCGTGCTGTGGGCGTAGTTCATCATGTCGGGGGTATAGCCACCGGGCGGGCGCATGTTCACCTCAAGGGCTACGAAGTCGCCGGCCTGGCCCAGTCCGGGATGGTCGTGGCGCAGGCGGAAGAACTCGAGGTGGACGAAGCGGTTGAACACGCCGAAGGCCTTGACCGTGCGGCGTCCCAGGTCGCGCAGAGCGTCGGGCACGCCCTTGTCGATGGTATAGATGAGCTCAAGCTGCTTGTTGACGATGTCCATCAGCGAAGGCGGCCAGAGGGTGGACGACTCGAAGATGGGGTCGCCCTGGGCGTTGACGATGGCCTCGTAGGAGACGATGTCGCCATCGATGAACTCCTCAATGACGTAGTCGTCAATGTTGGGCCGTTCGGCATAGTAGCGGGCCAGTTCGTCGTAGGACGAAATTTTGCAGGTGTCGGAGGCGCCGACGCCGCGGTCGGGCTTGGAGATGAGGGGAAACTTGCTCTCGCTGACGAAGCGGCATACGGCCTCGTAGCCCTCCGAAGCGCGGATTTGGCGCGCGGTGGGGATGTGGCCCAGAGCGTAGTATTTCTTCATCTCCGACTTCTCCTTGATGGCGCGGATGTGATCGGTCTTGATGCCCGTGCACACGTTGAAGTCGGTACGCAGGCGGGCGTCCTGTTCAAGCCAGTATTCGTTGTTCGACTCGATCCAGTCGATGCGGCCGTACTTGAAGGCGAAGTAGGCCACGGCGCGATAGACCTGGTCGTAGTCTTCCATGTTATCTACCTTGTAATACTCTGTGAGAGCGCTGCGCAGGCGGCTGTCCAGTTGGTCATAGGGAGCATCGGCGATGCCCAGCACGTTGATGCCGTTGCGGTGCAGACGGTCACAGAAAGCCCAGTAGGTATGGGGGAAATGCGGAGATATGAATATGAAGTTCATAAGGCGGTCCTTATTAGTGTTACGTGATATTCATGGGCACAAAGTTACATATTTCTTTGAGACGGGCCGCTTTCGCTCCGCACTAATTTGGACGCATTCTAAAGGGAGGTTTGGCGTGGGCGGCGGGCGGTCAGAGGGCGCCGACGCGGAAGACGATACGGAAGTTGCCGTCGGCGTAGCTGGTGCTGGTGATGCGGAAGTGGCCTATCTCGCCGGTGTGCTCGACGTGCTGGCCCAGGCAGGGGCAGAGGTCGTAGTCGCCGATACGCACCAGGCGCAGCGTCTCGCTGGCGTCGGCCGGCAGGCGGTCCAGACTGATGCCCTCGGGCACATTGTCGCGGCTGACGAAGGTGGCGGTGACGGGCAGGTCCTCGGCGATGAGGGCGTTGATGCGCGCCTCAATGTCGGCCACCTGCTCGGCGGTGGGACAGACGGGCAGGCAGTAGTTGACCTTGCTCTTCTTGCGCTCGATGTGGGCATTGCGCGAGCGCTCGCAGCCGAAGAGGCGCACCATGGTCTGGTTGAGCAGGTGCTCGGCGGTGTGGGACGGGCGGTGCTCGTCCTTGTTGTGGGCGTTGAGGATGGGCTGGTCCATGAGGATGGAGAAGGAGTGGGTGGGAGAAATTGGGGAGATTGGGGGACGGAGCCGGCGTAGTTTTCCTTATATATAATAGGAATGAGGGCGCGCGGTCTATGCCTCGCCCGTCATCTGCTGCATGACGTCGAGCGCCTCGCTGACGGAGGTGACGTGGGCCACGGTCATGCGGCGCTTGCCGGCGTTTTCGGCCAGGGCACAGCGGCGGAACTGCTGCGTGGCGTAGGTGATGATGCGCCCGAAGATGTCGCTGCGGTAGAAGGGGCTGTCGGCATTGCCCACGAAGTAGAGCACCATGCGGCCACCCTTGAGCGTGAGGCGTTCGGCGCCGGCCCGGCGCCCCAGACGTCGCAGGGGCACGATGCGCAGCAGTTCTTCGGCCTCGACGGGCAGGGCGCCGAAGCGGTCGATGAGGCGGCTGCGGTAGGCTGCGAGTTGCTCGTCGGTGGTCAGACTGTCGAGCTCGCGATAGAGCATCATGCGCTCGGCGGCACCGGGCACATAGGTGTCGGGCAGGTAGGCGCGGTATTCGCACTCGATGGTGCAGTCATCGACGAAGATGTCGCCCGTGAGCGCCGCCGTCTGAGCGTCGCCGTCGGCATAGAGCGTGGCAAATTCGTCCGTCTTGAGTTCGGCGATGGCCTCGGCCAGGATTTTCTGGTAGGTCTCGTAGCCCAGGTCGGCGATGAAGCCGCTCTGCTCGGCACCGAGCAGGTTGCCCGCGCCGCGGATGTCGAGGTCCTGCATGGCGATGTGGATGCCCGAACCCAGGTCGGAGTAGTTCTCTATGGCTTCGAGGCGTCGGCGCGCGTCGGGGTTGAGACAGGCCAGGGGCGGCGCCAGCAGGTAGCAGAAGGCCTTGCGGCCCGAGCGCCCCACACGACCGCGCATCTGGTGCAGGTCGGAGAGGCCGAAGTGATGCGCGCCCTCGATGATGATGGTGTTGGCATTGGGGATGTCGATGCCATTCTCTACGATGGTGGTGGAGATGAGCACGTCGTAGTCGGCATTGACAAAGTCCTCGACCACGCGCTCGAGCTCGGCCGGCGGCATCTGTCCGTGTCCCGTGGCCACGCGGGCGTCCGGCACATGCTTGCGGACGAGCTGCTCCAGCGAATAGACCATGGCGATGCGGTGGGTGACGATGAACACCTGACCGCCGCGCGAGAGTTCGAAGTTGATGGCGTCGGCGATAATCTCGTGGCCGAAGGTGTGTATCTCGGTCTGTACGGGGCGGCGGTTGGGCGGCGGCGTCTGTATGACGGAGAGGTCGCGGGCCCCCATGAGGGAAAACTGCAACGTGCGGGGGATGGGCGTGGCCGACATGGTCAGCGTGTCGATATTGACCTTGAGCTGGCGCAGACGCTCCTTGACGGCGACGCCAAACTTCTGCTCCTCGTCGATGATGAGCAGTCCCAGGTCGTGCCACTTCACGCTCTTGCCGATGAGCTTGTGCGTGCCCACGAGGACATTGATTTTTCCCTGCGCCAGGTCCTTGATGACGGCCGAGGTCTGCGCCGTGGTGCGGGCCCGCGAGAGGTAATCTACCCTGACGGGGAAGCCCTTCATGCGCTGGGCGAAGGTGTGGTAGTGCTGTAGCGCCAGCACGGTGGTGGGCACGAGGACGGCCACCTGCTTGTTGTCGGCCACGGCCTTCATGGCGGCGCGCACGGCAATCTCGGTCTTGCCAAAGCCCACATCGCCGCACACCAGGCGGTCCATCGGCCGCGGACTCTCCATGTCGGCCTTGACCTCGCGGGTGACGCGGAGCTGGTCGGGCGTATCCTCGTAAGTGAAGCCCGCCTCGAGCTCGTGCTGCAGGAAGGTGTCGGCGCTGAAGGCGAAGCCCTGCTCCTCGCGCCGCTGCGAATAGAGGCGTATCAGGTCGCGGGCAATGTCCTTGATCTTCTTCTTCGTCCGCTCCTTCATCCGTTCCCAGGCACCCGTGCCCAGGCGGCTCATCGTGGGCGGCTCACCCTCGCGGCCTTTATACTTCGACACCTTGTGCAGGGCGTGGATGCTCACCAGCACGACGTCGTCGTTCTTATAGACCAGCTTAATCATCTCCTGCTGACTGCCGTCGGCCGTGGGCATGCGCACCAGTCCGGCGAAGCGCCCCACGCCGTGGTCGATGTGGACCACGAAGTCGCCAGGCTCAAACTGCATCAGTTCCTTGAGCGTGAGGGCCATCTTGGCGTCGCGCGTGTGGTCGGTGCGCAGGTTATACTTGTGGAAGCGGTCGAAGATCTGGTGGTCGGTGAAGAGGCAGAGGTGCAGGTCGTGGTCGGTGAAGCCCTCGTGCAGCGTGTGGTGGACGGGGGTGAAGCGGGCCGCCGCCTCGGGCACGGCCAGGGCACTGCTGCCCTCGTCCAGAATGTGGCGCAGGCGTTCGTTCTGCTTCTCGCTGTCGGCCAGCACATGCAGGCGGTAGCCCTCGGTGGCCAGACGGGCAAAGGTCTCGGCCAGCAGGGTGAAATTCTTGTGAAACAGGGGTTGCGCCTCAGTGTGGAAGGCTACCGTCTGTGCAGCAAGGCGCGAGTGGCGCGTGCCTATCTCTATGCGTTGCAGGCTCTGCAGACCTTTCAGCAGGCGGTCGCCGGGGGTGAGCAGCAGGTCGCGGTCGAGGGGCACGGCCATGGCGCCCGCACTGTCGCCGCCCTCGCGTGCCGCCTCGGCCTCGGCGATGGCCTGTCGGGCGAAGCCCTCGGTGTAAATGCGGTCCACGGCGTCGTGGACGTAGGGCAGGTCGCGCACGACGAGCAGGGTGTCGGCCGGCAGACAGTCGGTGAAATCGACCAGCGCGGGCGTCTGCGCCTCGATGTCGGGCACGATGTCCACGCTCTGCCGGCGTTCGCGTGTGAGTTGGTCCTGCACCTCGAAGGTACGTATGCTCTCCACCTCGTCGCCGAAGAAGTCGATGCGGAAGGGATATTCCGAGGCATACGAATAGACGTCGAGGATGCTACCGCGCACGGCATATTCGCCCGGTTCATAGACGTAGTCTTGGCGGCGGAACCCCAGGTCGTAGAGTTGCGTGGCCACAGTCTCGAGGTCGTAGGTGCCGCCCTCGGCGAGCGTCAGCGTGCCCTTGCGGATGGCGTCGGCCGGTGCCACGCGTTCGGCCAGGGCGGCGGGATGGGTGACGATGGCGCGCGGCATATGGGCAGCCAGGGCGCCGAGCACCTCGGTGCGCAGTATCTCGTTGGCGGTATCGCGCTGGGCATACTTTACGGCGCGGCGGTAGGTCGAAGGGTAGAAGAGCACCTGTCCCTCGTCCAGCAGGGCCGCCATGTCGTGGTAGAAGTAGCCGGCCTCCTCGTCGTCGCTCATGACGATGAGCATGGGGCGCCGCGCCGCCTCGGGCATGGCGGCCATCATGGCGGCCACGGCCATGGGGGCGGCCGAGCCGCGCAGTCCCTCGACGGCCACGCACGACGGCGCGCCCACGGCAGCGATGTGGGCAAGTGCCTGCACGCCGGAGTGGGCGGTATAGAGCGGTAAGAGTGATTTCAGGTCCATAAACGATGGCAAAGTTACACATTTCCCTCGCAGCGGAGCGCTGCGCCGGCGGGCAAATGCGCAGCGTTTTTCTGCCGTTGCCCAGCCGTTGCCCAGCATCATCCCCGCTAATTACCGTTTTTTTTCGTAACATTACACCCAAGGACTACGGGGCAGGCAGAACGGCGGAGATGGACCTACATCACAGCACGCGGACGCGGGCAGAGAGGCTGGAGGCGACGCTATGCGGACGCTCCACAATCAACCATTTTTGGTTGATTTCGGAAAATCAACCGTTTTGGGTTGATTTCGCAAAAACAACCGTTTTTGGTTGATTGTTGCGATATTAGTTGTACCTTTGCCGAAGATTATCACTGGCAAGACATATGGACAAGATTAAAGGAGTTATCACGGGAGACATTATCGAATCTTCTGCCATACATCTAAAATACAGGGATTTCCTGTTGGCATCCATTGGGAAGATAGCCGATGAACTGTCTGCCATCGGACCTCTCAAGATGGAATTTTTCAGAGGCGACAGTTTCCAAATGGTCATTGACACCCCTGAAAATGCCATGAAGATTGCGGTCCTGTTGCGTGCCGGATTGAAAAGCCACACCCCTGCAGAGAGTAAAAAGCCGTGGGATGCCCGGCTGTCTTTAGGGGTGGGCTCTATATCCTATCATGCAGAGCAGATTGTTCTCTCAGACGGGGAGGCTTTTCAATACTCGGGAAGGGAACTTGACGAAATGGGCAAGCGGCGCCTGATGGTCAAAACAAGATGGGCTGATGTAAATGAAGAGTTGCGGGTCAATACAGCATTTGCCGATGAGGTCATTTCTTCATGGAGCGTGCCACAATCGCAGGCTGTTTATCAGGCATTGCTGTACGGCACTTCTCAGAAAGAACTTGCAGATAAGTTTCATACGTCCGCACAAAATATAAGCAAATTGTTGAGCGCGGCAAAAGCAAGCCTGATTCAGATGTATATCGACAGGTACCATACGCTGATTTCAAACTTCATAGAATAATAAATATGGCCATACTGCTGCGACTGTTGTTTGCCCACATCCTTTCCGACTTCTTCTTTCAGAGCGACAAAGTGTGTGGGGGCAAACAGGATAAGACAAAGAAGAAATATCTGTATCACCTGCTGCATGGCTTCATTCATGCCGCAATGGCATATCTGATTGTTGCAGACTGGAGCAATTGGCTTGTCCCGTTGGTCATCTTCATATCGCACGTGCTGATGGATTACATCAAGGTGGAGTATATGAAGCAGGAGGCCGCAACATTCTTTATCGACCAACTGGTTCATATCGCCGTCATCATTGCCCTATGGTCATCATTATTTGGCCATGACGCGACTTCTTGTCAAGATTTTCTCAAAGCAAAATGGAACAGCCAAGATGTTTGGGCTGTTGTCATCGCTTACCTCTTGATGCTGAAGCCTACTTCCGTCATGTTGAGCCTCTTCGTCAGGAAATGGGCTCCTTCGGTAGCAACAGACAGGAGTCTGCCGAACGCCGGAAAATGGATTGGATACCTTGAGCGCATCCTTATACTGACCTTCATATTGACCGGAAATGCTGAAGGCATAGGATTTTTGTTGGCTGCCAAGTCTGTTTTCCGTTTTGGAGAGTTGAGTAAGGCTCAGGACATAAAAACCACGGAATATGTACTAATAGGTACGCTCGCCAGTTTTACGGTAGCGATACTGGTAGGTTTTGCGACATTGCTGTTGATACCATAACGCTCCGCAATACTTTTTCACATTCATTGCGGTTTTCGGGCGCACTTCCCGGGCGCGGGCGTTGCCGTTCGTTACAAAAACACTAACTTTGCGGCAAAACACACGCCGTATGCCCGAACACCACACCACGCTGACGCAGACCCGCCACGCCTTTCTCATCATCGCACACCACGAACCCGAGGTGCTGCGCGCCCTGCTGAGCCAGTTGGACCACCCGCGGGCGGACATCTACCTGCACATCGACGCGCGGGCCGACGCGCTCTATGCGCAGGCGGCGACATGGCGGCCGGCACAAGCGCGCCTGACGCTGATGGAGGAGCGCCTGAGTGTGTGCTGGGGCGACGTGAGCCAGGTGCAGACCGAACTGCTGCTCTTCGCCCGCGCTCTGGCGGACGGCCCCCATGCCTACTACCACCTGCTCTCGGGCGTCGATCAGCTGACGCAGGACGTGGCGCAGTGGATGGCCTTCTGCGACGCCCGGCAGGGGACGGAGTTTGTCCATTTCTTCGCCGAGGAGAAAACGCGGAAAGAAGTGACGAAGCGCATCGGCCGCTACCACCTGTTCACGCGGCATCTTCGCGACAAACACTCGTGGGCGCACCGCCTGACGACGCCCGTGCGCAACACGGCACTGGCGCTGCAGCGCGCGCTGGGCATACACCGCCACATAGAGGGCATGCCGCGCAAGGGCAGCAACTGGGTGAGCATCACCGAAGACTTCTGCCGCTACCTCACGCAGCGGGCGCCGCAGATTGCCCGCCGCTACCGCCACACGCTCTGCGGCGACGAGATATTCCTGCAGACGACGCTGTGGAACTCGCCCTTCCGCCACCACCTGCACAGTACGGCCGACGACATCGCCGAGGCCAGTCTGCGCGCCATCGACTGGGAGCGCGGCAGCCCCTATACCTACCGCGCTGAAGACGCCGAGGCCCTGCGCAAGAGCAAGGCTTTCGTGGCCCGCAAATTCGACGGTTCGTTCCACCTGTAATCACACCCCCTCCCCTTCTTCTTCCCTTCCTATGCGTCTTATCAAAATGACGGGCGGCCTGGGCAACCAGATGTTCATCTACGCCTTCTACATGCGGATGAAAGCCCGCTACCCTCACACCCGCATCGACCTTTCGGACATGATGCACTACCGCGTGCACAACGGCTACGAACTGCACCGTCTGTTTCCCTCGCTGCCCGAGGACGAGTTTTGCATGCCGCAGAAGGCCAAGAAGGTGATGGAGTTTCTGCTCTTCACCACGGTGCTGGAGCGCAAGCAGCCGACCGACTCGCTGCGCCCCTTCCTGCGCCGCCGCCTGTGGCCGCTGGTCTATTTCAAGGGTTTCTACCAGAGCGAACGCTTCTTTGCCGACATCGCCGACGACGTGCGCCGCGCCTTCCTCTTCGACGAAAGGCTGGCCGGCGACCGCACGCGCCAGTTGCTGGAGCTCATCGACGCCGACCCCCTGGCGGTGTCTATCCACGTGCGCCGCGGCGACTATCTGGAGCCGCGCACATGGCGCAACACAGGCTGCGTCTGCCGTACCGAGTACTACCGCGATGCCGTGCGCATGATGGAGCAGCGGCTGGGGGTACGCCCGCACTACTACGTCTTCTCGGATGACATGCCGTGGGTGAACGAGAACCTGCCGCTGGGCAACGCCACCTACGTGTCGTGGAACGTGAAGCAGGATGCCTGGCAGGACATGATGCTCATGAGCCGCTGTCGCCACCACATCATCTGCAACAGCACCTTCTCGTGGTGGGGCGCCTGGCTCAACAGCCGCCGGGACAAGGTGGTGGTGGCGCCCGACCGGTGGTTTGCCCGCGCCGAGGCACCGCACATCCTGCCCGCCGGCTGGCTCCGCGTGCCGGTGAGCATCCCCGACGAGGTGCTCAGCGCCTGCGACTGACGCTTTTCTCTACCATATCATAGAATCTCCCTTCTCTTCCTCTATATGTCTCTGCTTACCAAGACCCTACGCTGCCTGGCCGACCTGCCGCGCTCGCTGCGGAGCACCCCACGGCCGCGCCTCATCATGACGCTGCTGGTGAAGAACGAGGCGCTGATGCTCGAGCACAACCTGCGCTTCCACAAACAGATGGGCGTCGATGCCTTCATCGTCACGGACAACAACTCGACCGACGCCACGCCCGACATCCTCGAGCGCTACCGCCAAAAGGGGTGGATTGTGGAAATCATCCGCGAGACGGCCACCGACTATGCGCAGAAGCAATGGGTCGATCGCATGGTGTGGCTGGCCAAGACGCGCTACGGCGCCGATTGGGTCATCAATGCCGACGCCGACGAGTTTTGGCACCCGGCCGGCGGCTGTCTGAAGGACGAGATGGCGGCCACGCGCGCCAACGTGCTCAACTGCACCATGCGCAGCGTCTATCCCGAGGAGGGCAAGCCCTGGACGGCATGGGAGCATACCGTACGCCAGGTGGACAATTACGAGGCCTACGGTCTCTCGCTCTACTCCATCTTCGAGCGACAGAACAAGAAGGTGGCACACCGCACGGCGGGCTACCTGCAAATCTCGATGGGCAACCACAAGGTGAAGATGTTGCCGCAGCGTGAGGCGAAGAGCGGCATCGTGGTGTATCACTACAATGTGCGCTCGCGCCGGGAGTTTGTCGAGAAGATGGTCAATGGCGGCAAACAACTGGAGCAGCACAAAGGCCGCCACGGCGGCCGCCACTGGCGCTACTTCTACCGCCTGTATAAAGAGGGACAACTCGAAGCCGAATACGACCGCGTCATCGGCTCGGCCATCCGTCCCCGCCTCGAGGCCGAGGGCTTTATCTGCCACGACAACCCGATGCCGGCCCTGCTGGCGGCGCTCACCGACTGAAGCGCTGCACTCATCTTCCGAAGCGCCATGTCGCGCTCCACTCCACGCCTTCCCCTCCCATAACCCCTCTCTCTCCCCTCCATGGCAAAGACTTCCCTTTCCCCACAGGATCGCCGCCAGACGCTCCACCTCATCGTGCTGGGCGTGGTGGCCCTGGTGCTCTTCCTCGGCCTGACGCCGTTCTCGACGCGCGGCGAACCGCGCGAGGCGGTGGTGGCCATGTCTATGTTGCAGCAGGACAACTGGGTGCTGCCGGTCAACAACGGCGACGAGATACCCTTCAAGCCGCCTTTCCTCCACTGGCTCGTGGCGGCCTTCTCGTCCGTGGCGGGCGGCATCAGCGTCCTGACGTCGCGCCTGCCGTCGGCGCTGGGCACACTGTGCCTGGTGGTGGCCACCTACCTGTTCTTCGCCCGCCGGCGCGACAGTCGGACGGCCTTCATCGCGGCCCTCATCCTGCTGACCAACTTTGAGGTGCACCGCTCCGCCGTGACCTGCCGCGTCGATATGCTGCTGGCGGTGTGCATGGTGTGCGGCCTCTACGCCCTTGTGGCGTGGGGCGAGCGCCGTCTGAAGGGCGTGCCGTGGTTGGCCATGGCCTGCCTGGCTGGTGCGGCGCTGACCAAGGGACCGGTGGGAGTGGCCCTGCCCTGCGCCATCGGCGGCCTGTGGTTCTTGCTGCGCGGACAGGCATCGCTGTGGACGGCGCTGTGGAAGATGACGCTCGTCTTCGTGGCGGCGCTGCTGCCTCTGGGCCTGTGGTATATGGCAGCATGGACGCAGCCCCACGGCGGCGACCGCTTCCTGCAACTCATCTACGAGGAGAACGTCCTGCGCTTCACCGGGCAGATGACCTACGCCTCGCACATCAACCCCTGGCCCTACAACATTCAGACCATCGTGGCGGGCATGGCGCCCTACACCCTGTTGTGGCTGCTGGCCATCCCGACGGCGCTGGCGGGCATCAAGTCGTGGCGCCCCAACTGGCAGTTGCTCTGGCCGCCCGTGCTGCTGCAGCGCTTCCGCACGATGTACGCCACGGAGGCTTTCTCGCTGCTGGCAGCGACGGTGGTCTTCGTGTTCTACTGCATTCCCGCCAGCAAGCGCAGCGTCTATCTGCTGCCCATGTACCCCTTCTTGGCGTGGTTCACGGCGCGCCTGATGCTCTGGCTGGAGCGCCGCCGCTCCTACGCCCTGCCGTCGCTGGCCTACCTGCTGGCCTTCGTCACCGTGGCGGTGAGCGCGGCCTTCGTCGCCATTCAGTGCGGATGGGTGACGGGCAGTATGTTCGGCGGCAAGCATGCGGCGGAGAATGCCGCCTATGTCCAGGCGCTGGCCGACGTGCCTCTGAGCGTGCTCAACATCGTGCTCTTCGTCCTGCCCTTGGCCCTGCTTTGGCCCCTGCGCCGACGCCAGGGAGCACGCCGCCCGCTGACGTCCATCTTCATCGTCTATGGGCTGTTCGTAGCCTTCGAGGGCCTCTACCGCCCGGCGGTCATGACGGTACATAGCGACCGCGCCGTGGCCAACACCATCGCCCGCATGACGGGGCACGCGCCCATCTACTCCTTCCGCACGGATGTCTGCGAGGCCAACCGCATGCACCCCTTCACCATCAACTTCTACCTGAACAACCGCATCACGCCCATCGACAAGGTGCAGCAGCCCGCCGCCAAGGCCTACCTGCTCTGCGGCGACGACGATGTGGAGGCCTTCAAGAAGGACTACCCGCAGTGGGACGTGCAGATGAAGTACGACAGCCACCACCGCTCGTGCGACGACCGCAAGGTGCAGCGCCTCTACCTCATCACGCAAAAAAAACAGCCGTAGGCCAAAGCCCATTGCCGCGGAAAGCACTAACTTTGCACACCGGAACAATCTCCGGTACGAAACAAACCTTATACATTATATATTATGCTTAACAAACGTGTAGAAGACGCGCTCAATGCGCAAATCAATGCCGAACTTTGGTCGGCCTACCTCTATCTGTCCATGGCTTCCTACTGCCACGCCGAGGGCAAGAGCGGCATCGCCCGCTGGTTCGAGGTACAGTTTAAGGAAGAGCAGGACCACGCCCAGATTTTCTACAACTACATCGTGCAGCGCGGCGGCCGCGTGGAGCTCAAGGCCATCGACGCCGTGCCCACGTCGTGGACCTCGCTACTCAATGCTTTCGAGGAGACGCTCAAGCACGAGGTGAAGGTGACGTCGCTCATCAACAACCTCATGGCCACGGCGCTCGAGGAGAAGGACTTTGCCACGCAGAGCATGCTCAAGTGGTTCATCGACGAGCAGGTGGAAGAGGAAGACAACGCCCGCACCATCATCGACAGCCTCCGCGCCATCGGCGACAACGGCTACGGCCTGTACATGCTCGACAAGGAACTGGCAGCCCGCACCTACACCCAGGCTTCGCCCCTGGCCAACTCGGGCTTCTAAACGCCGCACACACCCACACACCCTTCCCCGCCGGGCCTCTCCCCAGCGGGGATTTTTGTTGGCCACCTTCTGCGCGGTGCCTCCCGCGCTCCCTCCTGCTCCCCCTGCTCCCCCTGCGCGGCCCGAAATGCAAAAATCGCGGGGCGGACCGTGTGGAAATGGCAACATATTCGTATCTTTGCCCACGAAAAGCGGGGGATTGGGTCAAGGCTATATGAATCGGACGCCAAGGCCCGCCTCCACCCTATATCTATTGGTATATTTAATTCTACGTAAATGAAAGGTATGAAATTTTATGCCGGCGCTCTCTGCGCCGCAATGATGTTCAGCGGATGCTCTATGAACAATACCGCCAAGGGTGGCCTCATCGGCGGTGCCGGTGGCGCAGCCCTGGGTGGCCTGGTCGGTGCCCTCGTAGGTAACGGCAAGGGTGCTGCTATCGGTGCTGCCATCGGTACCACGCTCGGCGCCGGTGCCGGCGTGATCATCGGCAACAAGATGGACAAGGCCAAGAAGGCTGCCGAGGCTGCCAACGCACAGGCTGAGGTGCTGACCGACAAGGACGGCTATGCTTACGTCAAGGCCACCTTCCCCTCGGGTCTGCTCTTCGCCAGCGGCAAGTATGCCCTCAACGCCAGCGCCAAGAACGACCTGGCCACCTTCGCCCGTGCGCTCGAAGCCGACATGGACGTGTGCATCTACGGCTATACCGACAACGACCCCTGGCGTGGCTACACCGCTGAGCAGAGCGTGGCCAAGAACCAGGAACTGTCGCTCCAGCGCGCCGGTGCCGTGCGCGACCAGTTGCTGGCCAACGGCGTGCGTTCCTCGCAGATCCGCGAAATCACCGGTCTGGGTGAGAGCAACCCCATCGCCAGCAACGCCACCGCACAGGGTAAGGAGCAGAACCGCCGCGTCGAGGTGTATATCCTGCCCAGCAAGGCCATGGTAGATGCTGCCAACGCTGAAGCCGCACAGTCGGAGAAGTGATGACCGGCCGCCAAGCCCATATCTGAGTTTGACACACAGACGGCAGCAGGCCATCCGTGCTACGCCCCACAGCGTCACGGCAGGCCTGCTGCCTTTCCCGTTTCTTCACACCACCCCCAACGCCCCCCCATCCCATGTCCTTACTCCGTACCCTGGTCGCCGCTTTGGTCTGCACCGCCGCCGTCATCACGGCCGACGCCAAGCGGCCCGCCAAACCTATCTATGCCTTCGGCTATGCCAACTGCCTTGGCGACAGCACGGTCTATGTGTCGGCCATACAGCCGCTCGAGGGTGCCCGGCTGACGAGGAAGAAGAGCATGCTCATCGGCCGCGAACAGTATGCGCAGCAGATGGAGCAGTATATGCGCACTACGGACGGCAAGCCCTATACCTGCGCCATCTTCTTTGCCAAGAGCCGCAAGAAGGCTGAGAAGCAGTTTCTGAGCCTGCGCCGCCAGTGTGCCCGCCAGAAAGAGAAGATGGTCGAGATGTCCGCCAGCACCTTCGCCTTCACTGCCCTGGCTACCGAGACGGCCGAGCCCTGACGCCGGCGCTCTCCTTGTCTCCTCTCTGTTCTTTCCCCCTCCACGAGTCCCCTCTATGCCCCATAACGACCTGTACTTTCGCGTGGCCGACGCCACCTTCCGCGTGCTGCTGACCGACGGTGCCGACGCCCGGCCCATGCTGCCCTCCTATGCGCCCTTCCATCAGTCCGACGGCTGTCCCGACGACGCCCTGCTGTTCACCCTCACGGTGACGCCGGGGGCTGTGCCCTTTGCCGGCCGCGGCACGTCGCTGGGACGCTTCGACAGCGGCGACATCGTCCACGACGTCTATCGCACCGATGACGGCGGCTACCGAATCCTCATGACCGACATGGCGGGTCAGCAGCGCTGTGCCCTCGACTGCGGACCGCAGTTCCGCCAGTGCACGGCCACCCTCTACGATGGCCCCAATGCCCGTCCCACCGAGATGGCCTTCGGCTTGGGTAACGCCATCATGCTGGCCTTTGCCTTTGCTGGTGCCTACCACAATATCCTGCTCATGCACAGTTCGGTGACGATGGTGGGCGACGACGCCTACCTTTTCCTCGGCACCAGCGGCACGGGCAAGAGCACCCACTCGGCCCTGTGGCGTCGCCACATCGCGGGTGCCGACCTGCTCAACGACGACAACCCCGCCGTGCGTCTCGATGCCGACGGCCGCGTATGGGTGTATGGCACGCCGTGGAGCGGCAAGACGCCCTGCTACCGCAACCTGCGCCGCAGCGTGCGTGCCCTGGTGCGCCTGGAGCAGTGGCCGCGTAACGAGATATACCGCCTGCCGCCCGTGGCCGCCTTTGCCGAGGTCATCTCGTCGTCGTCGGCCATGATGTGGGACAAGCCCTCCTACGACGGCATCCTCGCCACCGCCACCGCCGTGGTGCAGCGCGTGCCCGTGTTCCACCTCAAGTGCCTGCCCGACGAGGCTGCGGCACGCCTCTGTCACGACACCATAGCGGCCACGCCGGCTACCTAAGGCCGCGCGCCATCCAGCCCCCTTCCCCCCTACATTCTCTTCTTCATGCCCTCCGAACGCCGTACTCTCCGAACGCCCAACGCGCTGTTCTTCGCCCCTGTTCTGGCCCATATCGAGGCCGGCGGATGCGCCACATTCCTCCTGACGGGGCGCAGCATGCGTCCGTTTTTGGAGCATGAGCGCGACCATGTCGTCGTGATCACGGCCCGCGGGCGGGAGATAAGGCGCGGCGACGTGGTGCTGGCCCGCCTGTCGTCTGATGTCTTTGTGATGCACCGTGTGTGGCGCATTGACGGCGACAGCATCGTGCTGCGCGGCGACGGCAATCCCTATACCACCGAGCGCTGCCGTCGCGACGACATCGTGGCCGTGGCTGTCGGTTTCCTGCGCGGTAAGCGACGCCGCCCTTGCGCCTTGACGTCGCGGGCCTGGCGCCTGCACTCCGCGCTCTGGCCCGCCTCACCTCTTTGCCGCCGCATCCTGCTACGCCTGCACCGCATGTTGGTGTTGCCCTGGTTGCCCATCGTCAGCCACGGCCGTGTGGAGGGCGTTTGATGCCCGCCCGCTCTAAGAAACTCTCATTTATCCCATCCCTACGTCCCATGAAAATAAAGAAAGGTATAGAACTGCGCAACGTATGCGGTGAGAATGTCCTCATCGCCCAGGGCATAGAGAACCTGGACATGTCGCACCTCATTGTTTTGAACGAGTCGGCCGCTCTGGTATTTCGCGCTGTGAGCGGTATGGACGCCTTCACCGCCGACGATGTGGTGCGCATCCTCACCGACGAATATGATGTCACGCCCGAGAGCGCGCGTGCCGATGCCGTCCGTCTGATCGACGAGTGGCAGCGCCAGCAGGTGGCCGATGAGTAGGCCATACGCGCAACCTGCACCGCCTTGCCCGCAAGGAGGACCCCGTTAGGAGGATGTATCAATATGCGAAATGTGGATACGCACTCCTCACAAAAGTTCTTGTTTATCGCCTTGCGATGGATTTCTGTTTTTGTTATATCCTCCTCCGCCTCTGGATGCCCTTAGTGTAACGGAAGGTCAAACCCACAGAAGCCGTCGGGATATAGCCTCACAAAAACCGAGATAAACCCCTTGACGAGGATGGGGGCAACGCCCTGGCGTTAGGTTTTCGCTGTGAGTTTATAAGAGCAAGCTCTTAACGCCCACAGCGAAAACCTGACGCCACCTTCTTTCAGAAGGCCACCCTCCTCTTCAAGGCGATAAACCGAAAAAACCGAGCGTCGCCCTGCCCGAGCGCTGCTATGTTTTTTCTGTTTATCGCCTTGCGATGGGTGCAAACCCGATAGGGTGATGCTGTGGACGTCTGAAAATCTCAAAGCTTGCTTTGTGGATTTTCGGACGGCTACAGCATCAATGGCTCGTCAGAGCCATTTTGCATCCAGCGCAAGGGGTAGATGTCTGTTTTTGTTATTTCCATTGTCGCCCCGGGGCTTTCTTGGAGAACCTTTTCGAGGCATAAGTAAAGCCACCTCCCTTCAAAGCACATGGGCTGCATCGTCCCGTCGGACGGCGCAGCCCATGTGGTATAAGGTAGTATGTGGATTATCCCAGTTGCTCGGCGATGAAGGCCTTCATGGCGGGCAGGGCGGCTTCGGCGCTCTGGAGCAGTTTGAATTGGGCCTTCGAGCGGACCAGGTTGTGCTCGGCATACTGCGTCTTGTAGTAGGTGTCGCCGTTGATGTAGTCGGCCAGGAAGCGCACCGTCTGCATGTAGGGGAAGAGGCAGGCGGCGTAGGGCAGGTTCTCAATCTCGACGGGTGTGAGGAAGCACTTGGCGCTCTTGATGTAGCCTTCGGCAAAGGCGCGGAAGATGTCCATGTTGAAGTTGACATTGTCGAGGTCCTTGTCGTCTTCAGCACCGGTGTTGGCAGCCGAGCGGAGGAAGTCGCCGAAGTCGGAGAAGATGAAGTTGGGCATGACGGTGTCCAGGTCGATGACGCAGAGCACGTTGCCGTCCTTGTCGAAGAGGATGTTATCTACCTTGGTGTCGCAGTGGCAGATGCGCTTGGGCAGTACGCCCTCGCGGTGCAGGCGTTCGCCCTTACACATTTCCTCGGCGCGCTTCTCGAGCTCGTCCACGAGCCACTGCACCTCGGCCAGGCGGCCGGCCTTGTTTTCAGCCACGGCCTCGCGCAGTTGCTGCAGGCGGAACTCCATGTTGTGGAAGTCCTTGATGGTCTCGCCCAACTGTACGGGGATGTCGGCCAGCATAGCCTGGAAGTGACCGAAGGTCTCGCCGACGATGCGCGAGGTCTCGGGGGTGACGGCCGTCTGCGATACGGTGTCGGGGATGAAGACCATCACGCGCCAGTACTTCTCATCGTGCAGGTAGAAATACTTGCCGTCGTTGGCGGGCACGAAGCGGAGCACGCGGCGCTCGATGTCGGCTACGCCATCGGCCTCGTATTTCTGGCGGATGTGGCCGGTGACGGCGACGATGTTGTTCATGAGCATCTCAACGTCGGGGAAGATGGCGTTGTTGATGTGCTGGAGGACATAGTCGGGGGCGTCGCCTTCGGTGACTACCTTATAGGTGGTGTTGATGAGGCCGTTGCCGAGGGGTTTGACTTCTGCGACGTTGCCCTCTATGGCAAACTGGGCCACGATGTGCTTAAGGTCTTTCTGTTCCATGGATGATTTGAAGATTAAGGTTATGTGAAATCTATGGCACAAATATACAAAAAACAAAAGAACGCCGCAGGGTGCTGCGGCGTTTTTTTGATTTTTCGGTATAAAGGGCCTCATGGTTCAGGCGTTGCTGTGCTTGGGGCCTACGTGGAATACGCGGCCGGCCTTGCGCGGGCGTGCCTCCGGCAGCGTGCCGTCGGCGTAGCCTATGGCCAGGTGTCCGATGCCCTCATACTCGCCTTCTACGCCGATGGAGCGCAGCCATTCCTGCCACTGTGGCAGGGCGAAGACCTGGCGTGCGCGGTGTATCCAGCAGGAGGCCAGTCCCAGGCTGTGTGCGGCCAGCATCATGTTGCCCAGTGCCAGCGAGCCGTCGTAGAGATACGTCGGCGTGAATGTGCGGGTCAGGACGATGATGACCGCCGGTGCGCCGTAGAACGGGTCGCGCACGGGCATGTCGAAGAAGGTGGCGTTGTCGGCCGAGAGGCGTGCGATGACGTCGGGATCAGTCACGGTGATGATGGCCCAGGGTTGGCGGTCGTGGCCCGAGGCGGCAAAGGTGCCGGCCTCGACCACCTGGTCCAAGAGGGCCTGAGGCACGACATCGGGGCGGAACTTGCGCACGCTGCGCCGCGTCTTCATGTTGTCGATGGCAGGGTTGCTCATGGTCGGCTGCCTACTTTTTGAGATTGAAGCCCAGGTACATGCCCTCATACTGTGTCGATAGGGCGCTCAGTGCCGTGCTCGACGAGTTTTTGGTCAGGGCCGAGATGCCGTTGATGAGGCCCAGCAGTTTTTTGCTCTCGTAGAGGATGCTCAGGCTGTTGCCAGCGAGCGATACCTTCGGCGTTACGCTCTTGAGGCCACCCAGATAGGTCATCGTCACCGTTTTGGCTTCGTTGTTGACGGTATATTTGCCGTTGACGGTGCGGCCGCCGAGGTTGGCGGTGTAGGTGCCGTCGGCGTTGAAGGTGAAGGAGCAGTTGCCCTTCTGTACGCCCACCTTCGAGAGGGCCGAGGTGAGCTGGGTCTTGATGCGTTCGGCGGCCAGGGCACCGCCAGCCTTCGACAGCAGGTTTTCGCTCTCGAAGACGCAGGCGGGCTCTTCAAACTGCCACGTGCCTACGAGTTTGTCCTGCGTCAGCGTCGTCGATTGTCCGACGAGGTTTTGCAGCAACGATGTCAGTCCGCCGGCGATGGTCTGTCCGGCGCTCTGTGTGGTGCTACCTGTGTTCTGTGCTTGTGCCAGGCTTGAGGTGCCCGTGCATGCTGTCGTCATCATGGCAACGACCATGATGGCCATGGAAAGGATAGTCTTTTTCATCTTTGGATAAGATTTGAAAGGATTGGTTTACTGTGGAAGAATATGTCAGAAGTGGAGACTCAGGTCGATGCCCACCGAGGCGGGGTCGGCATACTGTGCGAAGCGGTTGCCCATGCTTTCGAACGAGAAGGTGGCCATGCGCGTGTCGGTCAGGTTCTTTGCCCACAGGGTGATGTCCACGTTTCCGGGCAGTTCGACGCCGAGGCGTGCATCGAGTTGTGCGGCGAAGGGCTGGCTGAAGGTATTGGCCTCGTCCCACCATATCTGTCCGGCGCCGGCCACGTTGGCTGCCAGGGTGACGGCGTGGATGGCCTTGCTGCTGATGGGCTGACGCCAGGCGGCGCTCAGGCCCATGGTGTGGCTCGGGGCGAAGGGCACGTGGTTGCCTTTGTAGTTGGTCTCGCCCAGGTCGTAGCGGGTGAAGACGGCATGGGTGAAGCCGTAGTTGCCGGCCAGCGTCAGGCGGTTGTCAAAGAGGATGGCGCGCAGGGCCAGTTCGCCGCCGCAGGAGCGTGTGCGTCCGGCATTGACCATGCGGCGTCCCATGCCGCTGCGTGCAAACTGTGCCAACTGCTGGTCTTTGGTGAGCATACAGAACAGGGTGTAGTCGGCGCGCAGGGCACGGTCGAAGAAGTAGAGGTGGCCACCCATCTCAAAGTTCCACGACTGTTCGGGACGGTAGGCCAGATGGTTGATGTCGGCTGCCTCGGGCGTGTTGGGGTCGATGCTCTTCGTCAGTCCGGCGATGGCGCGGTCTTTCACCGCCTGTGGCAGAGTGGGCATGGCCTGGATGGTGGCGATGCTGTAGTCCTTGACGCCGAGCATGATGTCGCGCCGCAGTTCCGACTGCGACAGGTCCGAGTAGCTCTGAATGTTGTAGCCCCCCGAGCGGTAGCCCTTCGACACCGCCAGATAGACGTTGCCGCGTCCGCTGCGGTGGTTATACTGCAGGGCCACCTTGGGCAGTACCTGCCAGGTGTCGTCGGACAGATGGCCGTTCACCATCGCCTTGGGGGTGAGCACCGTGTTGACGCCAAACTGCGGCATGGCGAAGGTGCATTCGCTGCCGTAATCTACGCCCGACTGCATGCGGAGCGTCGTGTGCGTATAGTCGAGGCGCACGCCCGCTGTGGCCGAGAGACCGTTGCCCAGGTCGAGCGTCGATTGGTGGAACAGCGCCGCGTTGACCAGCGGTGTGGAGAAGCGCGAGCCCAACTGCATCTCGTCGGCCGTGAAGGCCAGCGACATGGGCGGGTTCTGCGGCAGGACGGCGGCAAACATACCGTTGAGGAAGGCCATGCCGTCGGTGTGGAACGTCACGGGGCACAGCGTGCGCATCTGCTGTACCGAGGCAAAGGCGCCCGTCGTCCATTTCCACTGGCGGCCCGGCAGACTCTTGAGCACCAGTTCTTCGCTCAGCGTGTTGCTGTGCTGACGCTGGGTGAGCGAGAAGATGTCGGCGTGGACAAAGTCTTGGTCAATGAAGTAGCGGTCGCGCAGATACTGCCATGCCGTGATGGACGAGAGGATGAAGTGGGGCGTCTGCCATTCCACGCCAGCACTCGTCGTGGCCAGTTCGCGGCGGTAGCGGCTTTGGCGGTTTTGTGCAATGCGTCCCGAGTCGGCGCGGTAGGCGGGGCTTGAGGCTTTGACCAGGTAGTAGGGACAGGCTTTCTCGTCGCTATATTCGTAGGTTGCCGTCAGGTCGGCGCGCAGATGGCTCGAGGGGCGCCATGCCAGACGCACCTTGCCGCCAGCCGCCTCGCTGCCGTCGGCCTTGCTGCCGCTGTGGCTGTTGCGGCGGAAGCCGTTCTCGCCCTCATAGAAGCCGCCGATGCTCATCGCCACGCGGCTCGAGGGGTGCAGGTAGGTCACGGCGCGCACGGCGCGGCCGCCGTTGGGCACGGAGCCCGTCAGACGCACGTCTGTCCCGTTGTGGCTGAAGGGGTCTGCCGTGAACACGCGTACCAAACCGCCCATCGAGTTGCGACCATAGAGCGTGCCCTGCGGACCGCGCAACACATCGACGCGGGCTATGTCGAGGAAGGCGAAGTCGTAGGCCGACTTGTCCATCACCGGCACGTTATCCACATACAGGCCCACCGCCGGCGTATTGATGCGCGAACCGATGCCGCGGATATATACCGCCGACGTCTGGCGCGAACCGTAGTCGGGCATGAAGTAGTTGGGCGTGAAGGTCGAGATGTCCTTGATGTCGTCGGCGCCCAGGTTGGTGAGCGTTGTGTGGTCGAAGATGGAGATGGAGATGGGTTGCTGGCGGAACGTGGTGGTCTCTTTCGGTGAGGCCACAACGATGGCCTCCTCCATGTCGTAGTTGCGCAGCGTGTCGATCGGTGTGTGGGTCGTGGCTGCCATGGCTGGCATGGCTGCCAGCCATGCTGCTGCGGGCAGGATGGGGGTCTTTTTTCTCATTGTGAGGTTTTTGGTGTGAATAGGTGTAGGGGAGTGGGGGGCTAGAGGCTCTAGAGATTCTGGAGATTCTGGAGATTCTAGAGATTCTGGAGATTCTAGAGATTCTAGAGATTCTAGAAATTCTAGAGATTCTGGAAAATCCGGAGGTTCTATATGGGGTTTAGGCTCCCTGGCTCAGGATGCCTTCGATGCCGTCGGCCAGGAGCGCCATGGAGGGGAAGAGCAGGTCGGCGCCGGGCTCCGTCAGGGCGCTGTCGGGCAGGGGGCCGGTGTTCACCGCTACGGTGAAGATGCCCGCCGCTACGCCCGCTGTGACGCCCAGCGGAGCATTTTCTATGACGATAGCCTCATGCGGCAGCAAGCCCGTCTTGTCCAGGGCCCGCAGGTAGGGCTCGGGTTTGGGCTTACCCTGTGTGACGTCTTTGCTCGAGACGATGCGCTCTGGGGCGAAGTAGCCTGGATAGCCCGTTTCGAGGCGTTCGAGCAGCGACCGTTGTCCGCTGCCCGTCACCACGCAGATGGTGCGTCCGGCGGCCTTGACGCGGGCCAGCACGGCATCGGCCCCCGTCATCTTGCCCGCGGTGGGGCAGGCGTTGAACAGGCGGCATTTCTCGGCATAGACGTCGTCTATCTCCGCCATGGTGGCCGGTCGTCCCCACTGGCGCTGCATGAGTATGTTGATGGTGTCGGCGCCCGTGCGGCCCTCGTGCATGTACGCCTCTTCGGGCGTCATGTCCAGGCCGAAGTGGTGTGCTGTCTGCACCCACGATGTGGCGTGGTTGGGCATGGAGTTGAACAGCACGCCGTCCATGTCGAAGAATACCGCGCGGGGGGCGAACCGCTGTCCCGTGCGCTCCTCATAGCGTTTTACGGCTTGCGCCACCTCCTCCTGGCTGGGGGCGGTGGCGCGTTTGGTGTTCAGGTCCATTATTCGGCGATGCGTTGGCGTATGGCTTCGCTTTCGGCTTCGTAGCCGGGCTTGCCCAGCAGGGCAAACATGTTCTTTTTATAGGCTTCGACGCCCGGCTGGTCGAAGGGGTTGACGCCGAGCAGCAGACCGCTCATGCCGCAGCCCACCTCGAAGAAGTAGATGAGTTGGCCCAGATGGTAAGCATCCAGACGCGGCATGACGATGCGCAGGTTGGGCACGCCGCCATCGATGTGGGCCAGACGTGTGCCAGCCTCGGCATTCTTGTTGACCTCATCGACGCGCTTGCCTTCGAGGAAGTTGAGGCCGTCCAGGTTTTCGTCGTCGTGGGGGAAGAGCACGCGGTGTTCGGGCTGCTCCACCGAGATGACCGTCTCAAAGATGGTGCGCTCGCCAGCCTGTATCCACTGTCCCATGGAGTGGAGGTCTGTTGTCAGGTCAACGGCGGCGGGGAAGATGCCCTTGCCGTCCTTGCCCTCGCTCTCGCCGTAGAGCTGCTTCCACCATTCGTTCATGCTGTGGAGTTTGGGCTGGTAGTTGGCGAGGATTTCTATCTTCTTGCCGGCCTGATAGAGGGCGTTGCGCATGGCGGCATACTGCATGGCGATGTTGTCCTCAAAGGCTACGTCGGTGCCGCAGGCTTTCTCCATGTCGGCCGCACCCTTCACCAGGGCGGCGATGTCGAAGCCGGCGCAGGCGATGGGCAGCAGACCCACCGGCGTGAGCACGGAGAAGCGTCCGCCCACGTTGTCGGGGATGATGAAACTCTTGTAGCCCTCTTTGTCGGCCGTGACACGTGCGGCGCCCTTCTTGGCGTCGGTGACGGCCACGATGACGCGGCGTGCCTCTTCCTTGCCGCGCTGTGCCTCACACTGTGCGCGCAGCAGGCGGAAGGCCAGCGCCGTCTCGGTGGTGGTGCCGCTCTTCGAGATGTTGATGATGCCGAAGCGGCGTGTGCTCAGGTAGTCGCAGAGTTCGGCCAGATAGTCCTCGCCGATGTTGTTGCCGGCGAAGAGGATGGCCGGGCCGTTGTCCTGTCGCAGCCAGGCGAAGGTGTTGCCCAGGGCTTCGATGACGGCGCGGGCGCCCAGATAACTGCCGCCGATGCCGGCTACGACGATGGCGTCGCACTGCTCGCGCAGCGTCTGTGCCGTGGCGTTGATTTCGTCGATGAAGGCCGGGGTAATCGACGAGGGTAGGTGCAGCCAACCCAGGAAGTCGTTGCCGGCGCAGGTGCCGTCTTCGAGGGCCTGGCGGGCGGCGGTGACAGCGGGTTTCAGGGCTTCTACGGTGCCGTCGGGGAGGAAGGAGGCGGCGTCCTTGAGTACTAAGCGGATAGACGTTTCCATATTTTGGTTCTTATGCGTTTGTTCTGTGGTACGATAGGATTTGCGCGTTTCGCTCCGCAAAGTTACGCCCATTCCGCGTGAAGGCCAAGTTTTTGTCCCGTTTTTTGGGGGAAGACCGTCGTTGCCTGCCGCTATGGGGCAACGGCCATCCAAGGCTCAACAAGCAGGTCGCCGTAGGAACCCTGTGTCGGCTGGGAAAAGAACAAAAACAGACATCCACCCCTTGCGCTGGCTGCCCCCTCCACGCTGCGGCGTCCGATAAACCCTACAAAAAAGGCCATCCTCCGCTGACGCTTGGGGACGTCGTGCGGAGGATGGCGGAGGTTAGGGGGTGGGGCACTGGCGCTTACTGCCAGATGCTGCCGTTCTTGTTGCCCCACATGTCTTCGCTGCCCTTGTTGGAGAGGTTGCCGCTGCCGGCGTGTTCGGAATTGGTGTCAATGGGGGGATTGCTGGTAGCAATCATGCCCTGCAGCTGGAGGTGGAAGTCTGTCGTTGTGGGGGTGATATAGGTCTTTTTCATGATGACTGTCTATATGGGATGTGATAGATAAGATGATGATGCGGGTTGGGCTGGGGAGGGTCAGCGGATGATGACCTTCTTGCCGTTGATGATATAGAGGCCCTTCTTGGCTTGCTGTACGCGGCGTCCGCTCAGGTCAAAGACCTCTACCTCGTGCTGCTGGTCGTCGGTGATGCCCTCGATGACCGTTGCCTCATCGCTGACGAAGCGCATGCCAGCCACCCGTGTGCCATTGGAAATGGGCAGATAGGCGGTGCAGCCGCGAATCTCCGAGCCGTTAAATTGGCGGAAGGCGACCTGGGTGGCCGAGTTGTGGTCGCCGGTTTCGACCCATGCGGGTTGCAGGGTATAGATGGTGCCCTGGTTTGTCGGTGTGGTGATGGTCTCGATCTGGCCCTTCAGGTCGTAGCTGTTTTCGTCCGGGGCGGTGGCATCGGCGGTGGTGATTTGCAGGAAGCTGCTGCCTTCCGATTGCTGGCTGCCGGCTACATACTCGATGAAGAACGGCACGTTTGCGGGAATGATGCTCTTCGTATACTGTGTCAGTTCCAGATAACCGTTGCGCATCACGCCCGTGTAGAACTTCAAGCGGTCAGTATCCTGGATCAGTTTGACGGGCGAGGTGAACGTGCCATAGCGGTAGGTGGCGCTCACCTTGACGGGAAGATATGTTACCTCCTCGATGGTCCAATCGCAGTTGTTGGCTTTGTAGGTGCCGTTGCGGTCAACGACGGGGGTTGACTGGCTGCCATTGTCATACAACCATGTGCCGTAGCCTTCCGTAGTAGTGTTGGACTTCATTGTATAGTAGTCTTTCGTGTCATTGACCGCAATCTTAATCGAGTTGGCATTGGCGTTTGTCGCGCCCATTTCTCGGGTTTCCTGAATGTAGTAGCCATGCTCGTAGTTGAGGAACTTGTAGTCTTTTGTGCCGTCGCCGTCCACATCGTCTCCCTCGACGAGCATAAAGATGGAGGCGCGCTTTTCATGGGTGTCAGCACCTGCTCTTTTTGCTTCCATGGCCATCTGGCCGGTGGCGTTTGACGGGCACATGTATTTATTCGACACCCTGCCCTGGAAACGGTAGAGTTTGCCTGCCTGCGGCAGGTTGAGGGTGATGCCCCCAAGCGCAGTGATGGCGGCCTGAACCTCAGCCAGTGTTGCATTGGTGTTGTTCAGCACGTCCTGTGCGTTGTCCCGCACTGCCTTAGCCGTCTGGGCGCTGTTATTATACTGTCCGACGTTAGTGCCGATGGTGTAGGTGTTGACGGTAGCGAGAAGACTACGTAGCGTGGCCTTATTTTCCATGACGGTAACATAATCATCTATCTCGCCCGTCTTTTCGATATAGAATTTGGTTCCGTTATCTGAACCGTCATATTTTCGTACGCACGCAGTCAGATTATAACCAGGGGAGAATGAGAGTTTCTTGCTCGTCGATCCTTCGAAATAAATGCCGTGGATGGTGCCGTCGAGTTGGTTAATAGTGACGTAGGTGCCCTCGTTTGCGAAAACAATGACATCGTTTGTGCCTGTGGCAAGATACATCCGGTTCTGAGCATTGTAGATATACTTTCTGCCCGAATTCTCCATTATCACCCATTCGGTGCTGACGCCTTCGTCATTTATGCCCGGGAAGGCGAAGTTGCCATGAGAGGCACCTGCGAGCGTGGGTACGGTATTCCCAGCACCGGTGGTATTGGCAGAATAAGCCAGATAGCCGCGTGAGTCCTCTATACATTTTACCTTGAATTTCTCGCCGGCAGCCAGCGTGACACGGCTACATGCGGCGTATGCCGTGTAGAGGGACGACAGCGTTTCGTCGCTCGGGTTGGCATCGTAGGCTGCTTTCAGCGTGTTAAGGTTGTCCACACCCGTCGTCGTCATTGCGCCCACGCGAGTGTCGGAAGCGTTGGTGATTTCATTGCTAATGAGGGTGATGAACGCCGTGCGGATAGCCGTCTGTGTATCTGTCGAAAGGTCGCCGGCCTCACAAATCTGAAGTATGTTGCCGCCATCAGTTTTATTGTTGGCACCATCAGTCCAGTTGACGATACCATGGCAACCGCTGGTTCTAGCCGCATTGACGGCACCAGTCCAATTGTTTGTGGAAATCATCCAAGGATAGGTATCATTGCCCGTCGCCTTGAACGAAATGTTAGAGGTGGGGATGGAGACCATGGGGATGGCAGTGTTATTGCTCGTCGCGTTGCCCACGAACTTACCTGCGGCGAGGTTGTACATGAAATACTTCTCGCCCACCTTATAGATGGCAAACAGGAACTGATTGTCGATTTGGTTTTGGTCGAAGGTCGTCGCATGTCCGCTACCATAGGTGGAAGACAGGTAGCCGTTGCTGTACGTGGTGTTGTACACGAGATAATGGTCCTTGCTCGCAGTAGTTCGTCCCGATTTCAGATAATACACCTTGCTATTGCTCAGCTGGCTGAGGCTGGTAATAGCCGTTTGTGCCCACGCAGTGCCCGCAAAGAGCATCAGCGTGAGAAGAGCATAAAGTTTTCTCATAAACAGAATAAGATAAGATGATGATGATATTTCGCTGCAAAGTTAGGAAATAATTGGTGAATAGAACCTTGCGCCTCATCTTTTTTTCAAAATAATGACGTTTTTGGGGCTGTCGGACCTCGGCTACGCCTCGGCGGGGCCCCTCGTGACGCTCCGCACTCCCAGCGCCTCCCCCTTGCACATGGCGCGCACAGGTCTCGATAGAAAACTCTGGTCCGCTGACGAAGAAAAAAACGAGGGAGGAGGCCAAAAGGGGCGATTTGCATTTCGCTTCGATATGTATTATCTTTGCACTGCAGAAATGTAGAAGGTCCCCTCGTGGGGCCTTTTTTGTTGGTCTTTAAGCCGTTTTTACGACCTGGGCGACCGTAAAAACGGTCGCCCAGGTCGTAAAAACAGTCGCCCAGGTTGTGATTACAGTCGCCCAAGTTGTGTTTTCCCTCGCTCGGTGCCTCGTGGGGCCGGGTAACTACTCAGCTATAATAAGGGCACACTGACGAGGTTGGTCTGTCAGACCAA
>CAMGHE010000014.1 GCA_946055775.1 uncultured Bacteroidales bacterium | reverse complement strand
CCCCTATCCCATGACCACACCCCTCGTCGAAGACCCCCGCATCGGACGGTTCCCCTTCGTGGTGGAGCCTTTCTCTGAAGACTGTGCCGGACGCCTGTCGTGGCGCTTCCTGGGCAACCACCTGCTGCGCTGCGCCAGCCTCCATGCCGGCGCCCACGGCTTCGGCTTCGACGACATGATTGGCAAGCGGCTGGTATGGGTGCTGTCGCGCCTGGTGGTGGAGATGCCCAACATGCCCACCACGGGCCAGCACTACGACATCCACACCTGGGTGGCCCGCATCTACCGGCAGTTTACCGACCGCCACTTCGCCATCACCGCCCCCGACGGCACGCCCTACGGCCACGCCTTCAGCACGTGGGCGCTCATTAACCTCGACTCGCGCGAGCCGGTTGACCTGACGGACAGCCGCATGGCGGGCCTCAGCGACGTCTGCACGGAGCGCCCGCTGCCCATCGCCCCGCCGGGACGCATCAGACTGGTACAGCCAGAAGCGCAGGGTGAAACGGTGGCCTGCTATACCGACCTCGACATCAACGGCCACGTCAACTCCATACGCTACATCGAGATGATGCTCGACCGCCTGGAGGGCCACGACTTTGCCGCACAGCCTGTGCGCCGCATCGAGGTGGCCTACAGCGCCGAAGCCTACCGCGGCGACCGCCTGACGTTCTACCGCCAGACGGCGACGGACGGCCGCCACCTGATGGAGATTCGCCGCGACGACACCCTGCCCGTCGTCAAGGCGGCCATCGCCTTCTGAAATCTGCGGGAAATGCCAAAGCGCCCCGCACTACCCCACCCCAAGCAATAACCCTTAAAACAACATAACACAATGGCAAAAATGAATTTTGGCGGCGTCATCGAAGAGGTGATGACCCGCGAAGAGTTCCCCTTGGAAAAAGCACGTGAAGTGCTGAAGAACGAAACCATCGCTGTCCTGGGCTACGGCGTACAGGGCCCCGGCCAGGCTTGCAACCTGCGCGACAACGGCTTCAACGTCATCGTCGGCCAGCGTCAGGGCAAGACCTTCGAGAAGGCCGTTGCCGACGGATGGGTACCCGGTGAGACGCTCTTCAGCCTGGAAGAGGCTGCCCAGCGCGGCACCATCGTCTGCATGCTGCTGTCGGACGCCGCACAGATGCAGCTCTGGCCCACGATCAAGCCCTACCTCACCGCCGGCAAGACGCTCTACTTCTCGCACGGCTTCGCCATCAACTGGAGCGACCGCACGGGTGTCGTGCCTCCCGCCGACATCGACGTCATCATGGTAGCCCCCAAGGGTTCGGGCACCTCGCTCCGCACCATGTTCCTCGAAGGCCGCGGCCTCAACTCGTCCTACGCCATCTATCAGGACGCTTCGGGCAAGGCCCTCGACAAGGTGCTGGCCTTCGGCGTAGGCATCGGCTCGGGCTACATGTTTGAGACCACCTTCAAGCGCGAAGCCACCAGCGACCTGACGGGCGAGCGCGGCTCGCTCATGGGTGCTATCCAGGGCCTCTTCCTGGCACAGTATGAGGTGCTCCGCGAGAATGGCCACACGCCCTCCGAGGCCTTCAACGAGACCATCGAAGAGTTCACCCAGTCGCTCCTCCCCATGGTGGGCAAGAACGGTATGGACTGGATGTACGCCAACTGCTCGACCACGGCTCAGCGCGGCGCCCTCGACTGGATGACGCCCTTCCACGACGCCATCAAGCCCGTCGTAGAGAAACTCTACCACAGCGTCGTCACGGGTAACGAGGCCCAGATTTCTATCGACAGCAACTCCAAGCCCGACTACCGCGAAAAGCTGGAAGCCGAACTCAAGGCGCTCCATGAGAGCGAGATGTGGCGCACGGGCGAGGTGGTACGCCAGCTCCGTCCGGAGAACAACTAATATCGGAGAACAACGAATACATAGGTAGGCCACCTCTCCGGCCAACCCATAACCGACCATCATCATGACGACAGCGTGGACACAGGCACGCGCCTTCTCTCGTTGAGAAAAGGACGCCGGGCTTGTCTCCACGCTGTTTTTTTCTCCCCCCCATCCTCCTATGTCCACCACCCTTGCCATCATCCGCCACGGGCAGACGGAAGAGAATGTCCTCGGCCTGCTCCAGGGCCACATGCCGGGCCATCTCACGCCCGAGGGCATCGCCATGGCCGAGGCGCTGGCCCGCCGCTTGGCTGCCGGCGAGCACTTCGACGCCCTGCTGTGCAGCGACCTGGCCCGCGCCCGCCATACGGCCGACATCATCGCCCGCCATACGGGCCTCGTACCGCAGCCATCACCGCTCTATCGCGAGCGTGACCAGGGGCCGTGGACGGGGCGCCCGGCGGCCGAGGTGCGCGGCCTGCCCCTGCCCGAGGGCATGGAGACGCAGGCGCAACTCTACGACCGCGCCCGGCGCGTCCTGGACACCATCGCCCGCACTTTTCCCGGCCGGCGCGTACTGCTGGTGACGCACGGCTTCTTCGCCCGCTTCATCCTGGCCACACACGCCGGCACGGGATTCCGCAGCATCACGCCCATGGACAACGCCGAGGTGCGCTGCATCACCCTCCCTTGAGGGCGGACGGGTAAATACAAACAACTGACTGCTTGACACATGACTCTGAAATCCTTACTTCCCCTGCTCGCCGCGCTCTGTCTGACAGCCCATGCGCAGCAGCACATCCATGTCAGCCCCACGGGCCACGACAGCCGTGGCGACGGCAGCGCCGCCCGCCCCTTCGCCTCGCTTCGGCGGGCCTACAGCAAGGCCCTGACCTGCCAGGGCTCAGACACCGTCTTTATCGACATGGGGCCCGGCACCTACGTCCTGACCGAGCCCGTCATCATCAGAGAGTCGCCGCAGGCGCCCGTCGTCATCAGCGGCAGCACGGAGGGCCTGTGGCCAACTACCCGCCTGAGCGGCGGCGTCAGCATCACGGGCTGGGAGAAGACCCCGCGCAGCTACTGGCGCGCCAAGGTGCCGCAGGTGGTGCAGTATGGCTTCACCTTCGAGCAACTCTACGTCAACGGTCGCCGTGCCCGGCGGGCACGCACGCCGGACACGGGCTGGTTCTTCGTCAAGGACGCGCAGGAGACCGTACACCTCCGCGGCACGGGCCGTAGTCCGGAGTATGCCACACAGCGCATCCTGGCCGACACGGCCGACCTGAAGTCGCTCCGAGGCATCGGTGCCGAAGCAAAGAGCGAGGTGATGGCCATGTTCTTCCACAAATGGGACAACACGCGCAAGCACTTTGCCCACATCGTCCCCGACTCGGGCTTCCTCTTCCTCAACGGCGGCGGCATGAAGCCGTGGAACCCGATAACAAAGGGCAGCCGCTTCGTGCTGGAGAACTACCGGGCGGCGCTCACCGCACCGGGCGAATGGTTCCTCGACCGGGCATCGGGCTACCTGCTCTACATTCCTCGAGAGGGGGAAGACATGACGTGCGCCGAGGTCCACGCGCCCTGCGTGCCGATGCTCCTGCTGGTGCAGGGTGAGAAAGGAAGGCCGGTGCGTAACGTCACCTTCCGCCACCTGGCCTTCGAGCATACGGCGTATGTCATGCCCTCTACGGGCAACGACCCCGAACAGGCGGCGGCCAGCATACCGGCGGCCATCCATCTGGTCCATGCCAACGGCTGCCGCATAGACAACTGCCGCATAGCCCACACGGGCAACTACGGCGTATGGTTCAGAAGCGGCTGCACCGACTGCGCCCTGACGGGCTCCCTGCTGACCGACCTGGGCGCCGGCGGCGTCAAGATTGGCGAGGGCACCCTGCCGCGTGAGGGCACGGAGACGCAGCGCATCACCGTGGAGAACAACATCATCCGGGAGACGGGCCGCGTGCTGCCCTGCGGCGTGGGCGTGGCCATCTTCCAGTCGGCGCACAACCGCGTGCTCCACAACGAGATTTCCAACCTCTTGTACTCGGGCGTATCGGTGGGATGGACCTGGGGCTACGGCACCAGTGCGGCCCACCACAACGAGGTGGCCTACAACCACATCCATCACATAGGCTGGGGCGAACTCTCCGACATGGGGGCCGTCTATACCCTGGGCATCCAGCCGGGCACGCACATCCACCACAACGTCATCCACGACGTCTATTCTTACGACTACGGCGGCTGGGGCCTCTACACCGACGAGGGCAGTACGGGCATCGTCATGGAGAACAATCTGGTGTACGGCTGCAAGAGCGGCGCCTTCCACCAGCACTACGGTCGCGACAACATCATCCGCAACAACATCTTTGCCTTCAGCCAGTATCACCAGGTGCAACTGACCATCGCCGAGAAGCACCGCTCGTTCACCTTCACCGGCAACATCGTCCTGGCCGACTGCGGCGACATGCTACGCGGCCCTTGGACCAAGGCCAACCTCGACATGTCGCGCAACCTCTACTGGGACCTGCGCACCGCCCAACCTGAATTTCTCAAGATGGCCTTCGGCGAATGGGGCAGCCAGCGCGACAAGGGCGCCGTCCTGGCCGACCCTCTCTTTGTCAATCCCCAAGCGGGCAACTTCTCCCTCAAGAGCCTTAAGAACGTGCGCCGGGTGGGCTTCGTCCCCTTCGACTACACCCGGGCGGGCGTCTATGGCCCTGAGGAATGGAGGGCACAGGCCAAGATGAGCGACGAGGACATCCGCCGCTTCAACGACATCGTCAAAGGCCGCGAGAAGGCCCACAGCCGCTACTACGACCGCTGACGACGACACGCTGTTCAGTAGCGTAGTGCGCAGTCAGTTTCAAGAGCGTTGAAGCATCCTCAGCAGAAAAAGTGCGCCGTTAGGAAGCGCCGTCAATGGACGGTATCTCCTAACGGCGCACTTTGTCTCGCCGCTCATTAGATGCGGAAGCTGCGACAGGGCGGCACGTTCCCGCCTCGCCGCTAATTAGCCGCCACTTCCTCGCAGGTGAAGCCCACCTCGCTGACGGCGCGGCAGATGGCCTCGGCCGGGGCTGTGCCCTCGACACGGGCCTCCTGCGTCTGGAGGTTGACGGTGGCGGCGGTGACGCCTTCAACGGCGAGGATGGCCTTTTCGGCCGTGAGGCGGCAATGGTTGCAGTTCATGCCCTGAATGTGATATACTTTCATGTTGGTAGAGGTTGAAGAGGGTTGCGGTTCGTTGTCTGCGCCCTGCGCATGGTGATGGTGGTGCTGCAGGATAAGGGCGTTGACGAGCAGGAGCAGCAGCACGATGCCCGAGACGATGGCGTACCACGGCGTGTCGGCCATGCAGCAGGCATCGGCACCGCTGATGGGACCAAGGAAATCGACGATGTCGCCATACTGGAGCATATCGACCACCACGCCGAAGCCCACGGCGCCAAGGATGATGGACGCCAGATAGACCATCATCGTGCGCGTGCCGAGCACCTTGCGCACCACCAGGATGGACGCCATGTTGCACGCCGGACCAGCCATGAGCAGTACCAAAGCGGCGCCGGGCGTGAGACCCTTGAGCATCAGGGCCACGGCGATGGGAATGCTGCCGGTGGCACAGACATACATCGGGATGGCGATGGCCAGCACGAGCAGCATCGAGGCCCAGGTGTTGCCCTCGAAGAGGGTGAACCACGACGCGGGGATGGCGATGGTGATGACGGCGGCGATGAGCAGACCGAGCACGAGCCAGCGGCCTATGTCCTGCATCATCTCTACAAAACCGTAGCGCAGGGCTTCGGCCAGACGTCCGCCCAACGTTGTTGCCGCCGGCGCGGGGGCGCCGCAGCCTTGGGCGGCACGTTCTTTGGTGGCACATGGCGCCGCGGCTGCTGACTCTTGTGCCGCTGCCCGGCGGTCGGCTGCCATGACGAGGGTGCCGCCGAAGAGGGCCGTCAGCAGGGCCACGATGGGCCGCGTGATGGCGAAGGGCAGGCCCATCAGACCGTAGGTGGCGGCGATGCTGTCCACGCCGGTCTGCGGCGTGGCGATGAGAAACGACACCACCGCGCCGCGCGAGGCACCCTCCTTGCGCAGCGACATGGCGGTGGGGATGACGCCGCACGAACAGAGCGGCAGGGGGATGCCGAACAGGGCGGCGTTGACCACCGAACGGAAACGGTTGGCCGAAAGATACTGACTATAGAAACGGCCGGGGATGAAGGCGTGCATCAAGCCTGCCAGCAGAAAACCGAGCAGGAGAAAGGGTGCCATCTCGCAGACCAGATGAAGGAACGATTCCATGGTCGAAAAAGAGAGGATATGAGGATGTGGTGTTAGGATAGGCTGTCACAAGCCATGTGGCCCTGTCAGCCGAAGCGCTTGTGCCAGGCCATGAAGGTAGCCAGACAGTCGTCGCCCCAGCGGGCCACACTGCGGCAGGTCTGTTCGTAGGTACGTTCGACGTCAGGATGGCTCTTTGAGAAATACTTGTCGGCATAGCAGATGATCTGCTCCTCGACAGTGATGGGGACGTAGATGCCTGTGGGCAGGGGAATGTTCTGCCGCTCGATGGTCTCAGCCGTCAGTCCGGTACCCGTGTGGCGCTCGCACACGCGGGCCACGGCCTCGTCGCCCTCGCGCCGCATAATCTGCGCGCCGAGATAGCCGTGGAGCAGATAGGGATGTGTGCCGTGGCAGTGGATGCCTGGCGCGTCGGTCAGGAAGATGCCGATGTCGTGGAGCATGGCGGCGCGCTCGACGAAGGCGGCATTGGCCTGCAGTTCGGGATGGGCGGCCACGATACGCAGGGCCTTGTCGGCCACCATCCGGCTGTGGCTCATGAGCAGGCGGCGCAGGGCGTCGTCGGCAGGATAGTACTTGCAGATAATCTCTTCGGCGGTAAGCATAGCGTCGTGGGGTTGGGGGAATGGGACACGCATGGCCCTTTGGCCGGGCCTCCAGTCGTTGTCAGAGGTGCTGGAATGGGCATGCTGTGCCGTATGCAGAGCAAATGTACAACATTTTTGGCTATTCCTGTTTCCCGCTCTGAAATTAAACGTTAACTTTGGCGAACAAACCTTCTACTCTACGCATCATGCTCATCATCGGTATAGCCGGCGGCACGGGGTCGGGCAAGACCACCGTCGTCCGCAAGATTCAGGAAACCCTGCCCGAAGGGTCGGTGGCGGTCATTCCCCTCGACTCCTACTATAACGACCAGTCGCACCTGCCCCTCGAGGTGCGGAAGCGTACCAATTTCGACCACCCCGATGCCTTCGAGTGGCCTCTGCTGGCCCATCAGGTGGCCGAGTTGCGGCAGGGGCGGCCCATTGACCAGCCCACCTACTCTTACATCACCTGCACCCGGCTGGCCGAGACCGTGCGCGTCAACCCCTGCGAGGTCATCATCATCGAGGGCATCATGGTGCTCTACGACAAGAACCTGCGTGACCTGATGGACCTGAAGATTTTTGTCGATGCCGGTGCCGACGAGCGTTTCCTGCGTGTGTTGGAGCGCGACATTGCCGAGCGCGGCCATCCATTGGAGATGCTCATCGACAAGTACCGTAATATACTCAAGCCCATGCACGATGAGTTTATTGAGCCTACCAAGCAGTATGCCGACATCATCATCCCCAACGGCGGCAGCAATGCGCGCGCCATCCGCATGATGCAACTCTACATCCGTTCGGCACTGCCGATACAATGAGTCGCCCAAACGGCCAGTCTTCCCCCTTCCCTACAGCAAGCCCCCAGAGCGGCGTCAATGATAGACGCGGCCCTGGGGGCTTGCTGTTGTGCGGCGTCACTTCGCGCCGCTGCCATACTTCTCGGCGAAGTGTTGCAGATTCTCCACTATTCGCCGGTATATCTCCTTCTTTTCGGGCGAGGCATTGGCGGGCATGCCGCGATGGGTGCAGCGCAGCATCCGCATCACGTGGCCATCCACATTGACATAGACATACTCGCTGGCCTCGCCCTTGTAGAGCAGGCTGTGGCTGCGCACCATGCCTGTGTGCTCGGCGACGGGCATGCCGCGTTCCTCCATGATAAACGACGGACTGCCTATGGGCAGACCGCTGCGGCAGAAGAAGCGGTAGTTTTCGGCATAGAGTATGAGGGCTATCTCCTCGCGGGTCAGGACAAGGCCGCACGTCTGCATCAGTGTGATGCGCAGCGTGGTGGCCACATAGCATATCTCGTTGCCGCTGTTGCGGTGGTTGTTATTGACGGGCGGCAGCAGCGTAGCCAGGAGATTGTGCAGACAAGCCACTTCTCGTGCCTTTCCCTTGAGGCCACGGACGACATTCCAGTCAGCCTCAGTAAAAACGTCTGTGGGAATGAGGCCCGTGGGGGCCAGATTGAGTAGAGGATCAATCATCATTCAGCGTAAACGTTACAGTTTGTTCAGATTAGTAGCATCAATCTTTTGGGCCGCGTGCATCCCCACTCCTGCATCGGTTAGGGACGCAGGAGTGGGATGAGCAGATAAGATTTTAGGAAAAGAATGGGGCGAATGACACCGCGCCAAAACGCAGTGTGAGGTTACCATCAGAAGGGAGCCTTCGGGCAATGGGGCAGTGTGCGGTAGTCGCGGCTGTATCGCAGCATCTGTGCGTCGTAGGCTTCGCCGTAGATCAGGCGCACGTCGGTGATGCGTCCTTCGGCATCGCGCACGGCCTCATAGACGGGGTTGATGAAGCCCTTGTAGGGCGAGAGGTTCAGGCGCTCGTAGCGTTCCAAGATTTCCTTGTGCAGGGTAGCATCCACCTTGACGCCATAGTCTTCAACGAGCCGTCGTGCGCCCTCAAAGTCGCCCTCGCTCTTGATGCGCTGCACCTCGGCCAGCAGTTGGCCGAAGAGGCCGCGCAGGGCGTCGTAGTCGTTGATGCGCACATAGGTCTTGCCCTTGCGGCGCACCAGTTCTACGACCTTGGCATCGCGCCCTTTCTCATAGGCCCAGCGGGCGATGAGGGCGCGGTTGCGCATGTGGGCCTCTTCGATGTTGGCGCCCGGACGGATGCGCACGAGTTGGGTGAGCAGACCGTTCATCATGTAGGTGTAGTACTGGCTCTTGTAGGCTTCGGCATCGGGCGTGAGGCCCAGTTCCACCAGTTTGGCGTCGGGCAGGTAATAGAGGCCGAAGAGGTCGGCGCGTGCCTCCTCGATGGTCGAGCCGTAGGCGCGCAGGGTGTCGGGGTCGGTGCCCGGCAGCAGTTTGCCGCTGCCGTGTCCGAGGCATTCGTGGAGGTCAGTGTGCAGGTCGTCGCAGATGTCGCCGTAGCGGCTGATGAGGCTGCGTGTGGCGTCGTCGATGACAAACTCGCGGTCCATGCCGCTACCATGGGCGGCTTTGGCATAGGCGCCGGTGAGGTTGCCGATGGTGACGCTCTTCGAGCCGTGCTCGCGGCGCACCCAGTCGGAGTTGGGCAGGTTGATGCCGATGGCCGTCGAGGGGTAGAGGTCGCCGCCGAGGATGGCTGCGGTGATGACCTTGGCCGATACGCCGCGCACCTTCTCCTTCTTGAAGCGGTCATCGACGGGCGAATGGTCCTCAAACCACTGGGCGTTGGCCGAGAGTTTTTCCGTGCGTTCGGTGGCCGCCAGGTCCTTGAAGTTGACGATGCTCTCCCACGACGCCTTCAGACCGAGGGGATCGCCGTAGGTTTCGGTGAAGCCGATATTGAAGTCGATGCGGCTCTCGGTGTCCTTGAGCCAGTTGATGGAATAGCGGTCGAAGAGGCGCAGGTCGCCCGTGCGGTAGAAGGCCACGAGCAGGTCGATGGTGCGCTGCTGCTGCGGCGTGTCGGCATAGGGGCGTGCCTTCTCCAGGTTGTCCACGATGCGGTCGATGGCCTCGCCGTAGAGTCCGCCCGAGCGCCACACCTGCTCGAAGAGCATGCCGTCGGCATCGCGCTCCAGACGGCTGTTCATGCCCGTCATGATGGGTGTGGGGTCAAGGGGTGCCTTGCGTTGGGCATAGAAGGCCTCGGCTTCGGCCTGCGTGATGCCCGGGGCGTAGTAGTTGGCCGCCGAGGTGGCCACCAGATCGTCGCCATCGCGCTGGTTGACGCGCATGGGCATGACGGCGGGGTCGAACATGACGGGGAAGAGTTCGTCGCAGAGGGCCTGCACCGTCTGTCCCTTCTCCAGCGGCAGGGCTTCGGCGGGCACGGCGGCGAGGGCGGCGCGGAGGTCGTCAGCGCTGAACTCGGGGAGGAATTTCTCGCAGCCGTAGTGGTGGTGTATGCCCGACGAGAACCACACGCGCTTGAGGTAGGTGGTCAGCGCGGTGAAGAAGGCGCTCTGGCGGTCGCCCCGGTAGTGGGTATAGACGGCCTCGAGCAGGCGCACGATGCGCAGGTTGTAGCGGCCGTTCTGGTCGAAGAGGATGTCGCGGCCGGAGAGGGCGGCTTCCTGCAGGTAGTAGATAAAGGTCTTCTCGCGCAGCGACAGACGCTCGAAGCCGTCAACGCGGTAGCGGAGCATCTGGATGTCGGCAAACTGCTCGTCGGTGTAGCGGAAGCCATCGTCGGCCGTGGCGCTCTGAGCGTCGGCCAGCGTGGGGGCAGCCATGCACAGGGCTGCGGTAATCAGGGTCTTTTTCATCAGAAGTTCGTGGGGATAATGTGTTATCTCAAGTGGCGGTTATATCTTTTCTCTCGGCCTACGGTGGTGGCGTCGCCGTGTCCGGGCAGCACCGTGACGTCCTCGGGCAGGGTGAGCACCTTGCGTTGCAGCACGCTGACGAGGGTGTCCTCGTCGCCGCCGGGCAGGTCGCAGCGGCCTATCTCGCCGTCGAAGAGGCTGTCGCCGCTCAGCAGGACGCCCTCGCTCTCTTCATAGAAGCATACGCCGCCGGGCGTATGACCGGGCGTGGCGATGACGCGCAGCCGCAGGGTGCCGACGGCGATGATGTCGCCTTCGGCAAAGGGTGCGCCGGGTGTGGGCAGGAGCAGGGGGAAGTCGCGGTGCAGGAACATGCGCATCTGCTCAGCCGCTGCGGCATAGGTGGCCTGCTCGTCGGCCGAGAGGCGCGGCAGGAGACCGTAGGTGGTGTGGACGAAGTCGGCCCCGAAGACGTGGTCGAAGTGGCCGTGGGTATAGAGGTTCTCCACGATGGTCAGGCCGTGGTCGCTGACGTAGCGGGCGATGGCCTGCTTCTCTTCGGGGAAGTAGGCGCCGCAGTCGATGATGGCGGCCTGTCCGTGGTCGTCGCTCACGATGTAGCAGTTCTCCTCGATGAAGTTGCAAATGAAGCGCTGTATGGTCATGGCTTGTGCGTAGGTTGAATTTCTTTTAAGAAAAGGCGTGGGCGTCAGGGGCAGCACACATAGACCACCTTCTTCGTTTCAAAGAAGGGGTCTTCGAAGACCGAGGCCAGGTCCCACGTCTCGGCCTGCTTCTTGAAGGGCAGCAGTTCGGCGTGGAGGTCGCCGCCCTTGAGGCATATCAGGCCGTTGGGCAGGGCGTTCTGCCCGCCCTTTTGTATATTCTTGCGCACTAAGCGCATCAGTTCGTCGGTCTGCATCACCGCGCGCGACACGACGAAGTCGTACTTCCCCTTCTCCTCGATGACGTTGCGGTGGACGGCCACGGCGTTCTTCAGACCGATGGCGTCGATGACGGCCTGCGCCACGCGAATTTTCTTGCCGATGCTGTCGAGCAGGGTAAACTGCACCTCGGGGAAGAGGATGGCCAGGGGGATGCCCGGAAAGCCGCCGCCCGTGCCGATGTCCATCACGGTGGTGCCGGGGCGGAAGGTGATGACCTTGGCTATGCCCAGACTGTGCAGGACGTGGTGCATGTAGAGGTTGTCGATGTCCTTGCGCGAGATGACGTTGATCTTGGCGTTCCACTCGCGGTAGAGGGCGCCGAGCTGTTCCATCTGCGCCTTCTGCTCGGGGCTGAGGTCGGGAAAGTATCTGTAGATTTGGTCTGCGGTCATGGGGATGGTGGGGATATGGTGGGGGAATTGGGGAAAGGGCGAGGGGTGATTTGGGGAAAGGATGGGAGGGCTTAGGCGCCGCCGGCGTCAGTCCAGGGTGAAAGCGTCGGCATCGGCGAGGACGGCAAACTTACTGCGGAAGGCCGTGAGGCGCTCCATGTCTATCCGGGCACTGACGACGGCTTCGGGCTCGGGAGCGCCATCGCCGGGGCGGGCCACGGCGGCCACGTCGCGACCATAGGCATCGACCACGACGGTGCCGCCGTCGTAGGCGCAGAGGGGGTCGTTGCCCGTGCGGTTGACGGCGCAGACGTAACACTGGTTTTCGATGGCGCGGGCACGGGCCAGGGTGTCCCAGGCGCGGCGTCGGCTGGCGGGCCAGTTGGCCACATAGACCAGCACGTCATAGTCGCCGCGGTTGCGGGCGAAGACGGGGAAGCGCAGGTCGTAGCATATCTGCCACATGAAGCGCACGCCGTCGATGGTCACCACCGTGCGGCTGTGGCCGGGGCGGTAGTGGGCGGGCTCGCCGCCGTAGGTGAAGAGGTGCACCTTGTCGTAGGTGGCGCAAAGGCCCTCGGGCCCGGCCACCACCAGACGGTTGACGGCTTGCGGGGCGTCGGCGACGGTCTGCGGGGCGTCGGGCTCGGCGGCTATGGGCAGCGAGCCGGCGATATAGACGCCGCGGCGGCGGGCCTCGGCCTCCATCCACGCCTGGGCGCGGTGGCCTTCCTCAAGGGTATGGGCGTCGGGCTGCGTGTTGAAACCTGTGGCCCACATTTCGGGCAACACATACAGGCGGGCGCCGGGGTGACGGTCCATGAGGGCTGCCACGCGGCGGATATTGGCATCGGCGTCGCCCCAGACAATGTCGGTCTGCAACAGGGCTATTTCCATCGTTTCGGTTTTTTCTGAGGTGTGGCGGCCGGACGGCCGGTGGCATTCTGGCGGGCGGCGGCGTTTTTTTGGCGGCCGCCGGCGGGCGTGGCGGGACGACCATTGCCATGGCCGTTGCCGCGCGGGCTGTCGCCATGGCCGGCAGTGCCCCCAAACAGGCGGGGGATGAGGTCGGCGCGACCCATGCGGCGCAGTTCGGCGATGATGGGGGCACGCTCTTCGGGTTTGTACCAGAAGAAGAACATGCGCTGACGGCGCTTGTCTTCGTCGGTGCGGGCGGAGAACACGGGAGCCAGGGTGTAGGGGTGGTAGCCGCTGTACCACGCGTCGGTGGCCAGGGTCATGGGCGTGGGGGTGAAGTCCTGCACCTGCTCCAGACGGAAGTCCATATCCTTCGTCTCGACGGCGAGCATGGCCATGTCTTCGGCCGTACAGCCGGGATGGGAGGAGATGAAATAGGGGATGACCTGCTGGCGCAGCCCCGCCTCGCGACAGATGCGGTCGAAGTGGGCCTTGAAGGTATGGAACAGGGCGAAGGGGGGCTTGCGCATCAAGCGTAGCACGTCGGGGGCGGTGTGCTCGGGGGCCACCTTCAGACGGCCCGACACGTGGTTGACGATGAGTTCGCGCATATAGGCTTGGGCGGCCTTCTGCAGCGCGGGGTCTTTATAGGGGTGGAGCAGCAGGTCGTAGCGCACGCCGCTACCTATGAAACTCTTCTTGATGCCGGGCAGGGCATCGACGGCGCGGTAGATGTCGAGCAGGGGCCGGTGGTCGGCGTCGAGGTTGGGACAGACGGTGGGGGCCAGGCACGAGGGCTTGCGACATACGGCGCAGAGGCTGGCGTCGCGTCCCCTCATGCCGTACATGTTGGCCGAGGGTCCGCCCAGGTCCGACAGGTAGCCCTTAAAGTCGGGCATGGCGATGACCTGCTTCACTTCGGCCAGGATGCTCTCTTTGGAGCGGCTGGAGATGAACTTGCCCTGGTGGGCGGAGATGGTGCAGAAGGCACAACCGCCGAAGCAGCCACGGTGCAGGTTGACGGAGAAGCGGATCATCTCGAAGGCCGGTATGCGCTTGCCGCGGTATTTGGGATGCGGCAGACGGGTATAAGGGAAGGCAAACGAGCGGTCTATCTCGGCCGTGGTCATGGGTGGGAAGGGAGGCTCAACCACGGTCCAGCGGTCGCCCACACGCTGCAGCAGGCGCTGGGGATGCAGGCGGTTGCTCTCCTCCTCGATATGGCGGAAGTTGGCGGCGTATTTCTTGCGGTCGGCCAGGCAGTCTTCGTGACTGTTCAGCACGATGTCGTCTGCCCTGATGCCGCCATGGATATCGGCTTCGCGCTCGAGCACCACGGTTTGGCGCACAGGATGCCGACGCACGGCCTGACGGAAGGTTTGCACCGTGCAGCGCCCAGTGGCGTCCAGTCCATCGCTGGCGATGAGACGGAGCAGGGCGGCGGTGGGCAGTTCGCCCATGCCATAGATGACCATATCGGCCCCAGCATCGCTCAGTATGCCGGGACGCAGGCGCTGCTGGATGTAGTCGTAATGGGTCAGACGACGCAGCGATGCCTCAATGCCGCCGAGCACGACGGGGACGTCGGGCCACAGTTGCTTGAGTATCTGCGTATATACCACCGTGGGATATTCGGGCCGCTGGTCGTGGCGGCCGTCGGGACTGTAGGCATCTTCTGAGCGCAGACGGCGGGCGGCGGTATATTTGTTCACCATCGAGTCCATCGCTCCTGGCGCCACGGCAAAGAAGAGGCGGGGGCGCCCCAGTTTTTTGAAGTCGCGGTAGTCGCCATGCCAGGAAGGCTGCGGCACAATGGCGATGCGGTAGCCCTCGGCTTCGATCAGGCGGCCGATGACGGCGGCGCCGAACGAGGGGTGGTCAACATAGGCGTCGGCAGAAAAGAGGATGACGTCGGCCTCGTCCCATCCGCGCAGGTCCATTTCCTTGCGCGTGACGGGAAGCCAGTCCGTAAGTTGCAGTTCGGGCATAACGGGTCAGGGAAAGTTGAGAAAGGGGGCTTTGGGGGTGAGAGACCACCTCTCAGGCCTCGGCCGTTGCCTCCTGGTCAAAACTACTCTCTTGCTCCCTGTAGAGGGCGATGAGATTGCGCAGTCCGTAGGCTTTCATCTTATCGTGGTAGATGACGTCGATACAGAGGTCGAGCAGATCCTTGCTGTCTTCGCTGCTGTGGGCGATGAGGGCGCGGATGGTCATCTTGAGTTTGTCGAGCACGGTTTCGTCCACGATGCCCGTCGAACCGACGAGGCCGTCAAACAGACTATACTTCTTTATCGTGTGGAGATTCTCGGCGGTAATCTGCAGGTGGCGCGTACCGCTCTCGTTGAGTTGGATGTCGAACATGGCGATGGGGGTTGTGTATGTAGGTTTTCTGTCGAGAAGGCGCTGCCGGTTTACCGACGTGCGTCAAGGGGCAAATATACGGATATTTTTCAAACGGGGCAAGCCTCTGAGACCTTTCGGCCATCTCTTCCCGCCTCTTCCCGCCTCGCCCTTCACTCGCCCTTGCGGCGCTCGAGCAACGCCTGGGCGGAATGTCGGCAGGCGGCCTGCCGCGTGAACCTCAACTACAGGAGGGCTTGGCACTCACCTACAATTAACATCTCTTGACAATCACTCCAAAAGGGCTGAATGTCAACATATGTGAAATAACATTTGCATTTTAGCCGCCGATGATGTAAATTTGTAAAGAAAGCAGAGAGAGGGGCCAAAGGGCCCCTTTTTTCGTGCCTTTTCGGCCAAAAACAACCTGGGTGACCGTAAAAACGGTCGCCCAAGTCGTAATTTCTGTCGCCCAGATCGAAATTTCTATCGCCCAAGTCGTGATTTCTGTCGCCCAGATCGTTTTTTCTCTCCCGCTTTTTCATCGCGAAATGTTAACGCGCCCTTAAATAAACCTAAAGATTCTTAAATGGGTTGGCGGCATTTGGGCCTACAACAAGGCTAAAACAGGTTGAAATCTGGCAAAATCTGATCCAACGACCATCGCTAGGAGGACCAATACCGCCCATGCGCGATAGTTGGGCGAACAATGAGCCTGCCCATACAGACCACACCTGTCTGCCGCGCTCGAATGCCGCGGCAGACAGGTGTGTGATTCCTTTTTACAGAGAGTGGAGAGTGAAATGCCTCCTAACGGCGTGGCGTCAGATGAGGGGGATGCCGTGGGCGGCACACTCCTGACGCATGCTGTCGGGCCAGAGGCCAGCCTGTATCTCGCCGATGTGGGCCTTGCGCAGGTAGAGCATGCAGAGGCGCGACTGGCCGATGCCGCCGCCGACGCTCAGCGGGAGTGAGCCCTCCAGGAGACGGCGGTGGAAATAGAGATTGAGGCGCTCCTCCTTGCCGCTGTCGTGAAGCTGGCGCAGCAGGGCCTCGCGATCGACGCGGATGCCCATCGACGAGAGTTCGAACGAGCGGCCCAGCACGTCGTTCCAGACCATGAGGTCGCCGTTCAGACCGGCCATGCCGGCCTCGTTGACGGTGGAGTAGTCGTCGTAGTCGGGGGCACGCAGGTCGTGCGGCTGTCCGTCGCCGAGCGGTCCGCCGATGCCGATGATGAAGACGGCGCCGTGCTCGCGGGTGATGCGGTCTTCACGCTCACGCGGCGTGAGCGTGGGATAGCGGCGGCGCAGTTCTTCGGCATGGATAAAGACCACCTCTTCGGGCAGCGTGGGCTTGAGTTGGGGGAAGCGCTCGCAGACCAAGAACTCCGTGCGGAGCATGGCGGCATAGATGCAGCGCACGGTGCGCTTGAGGTAGGCCAGGGTGCGGTCGGCGGGGGTGATGACCTTCTCCCAGTCCCACTGGTCGACGTAGAGCGAGTGGATGTTGTCCAGTTCCTCGTCGGCGCGGATGGCGTTCATGTCGGTATAGATGCCGTAGCCGGGCTTCACCTCATAGTCGGCCAGCGTCAGTCGTTTCCATTTGGCCAGCGAGTGGACCACCTCGGCCTGTGCGTCGCCCAGGTCCTTGATGGGGAAGGTGACGGGGCGCTCCTTGCCGCTGAGGTCGTCGTTGATACCCAGACCGCGCAGGACGAACAGGGGACCCGTCACGCGGCGCAGGCGAAGGCCCGTGGCCAGGTTGTCCTGAAAGAAGTCTTTGATGACTTTGATACCCTGCTCGGTTTCATACTTGTCGAGCAGGGGGTTGTAGTTTGTGGGGATGATGAGTTGACTCATTGTTTCATTCTGCAAATATGAGCGCAAAGATACGCCTTTATTTGATAGTACAAAGCCTTTTCCGCTGTTATTTTGCTATTTTCTCAGCATTGACCACCTATGCCGGCGCCTGCCCCCGAGCAGCGTCGTCGGTAGGGGTGCAGCCAAACTCCTCGCGGTAGCATTTGCTGAAATAGGACGGCGAGGAGAAGCCCGTGGCATAGGCCACTTCGGCGGAAGCCATGCCGCGCTGCAGGCATTCGCGGGCCCGGTTGAGGCGTGCCTTGCGCAGGAGGTCGAGGGGGGCCAAGCCGGTGAGGGCCTTCACCTTACGGTAGAGTTGCGTGCGGCTGTAGGCCATGTCGCGCGCCATCTCCTCGACGCCATAATCGGCATCGGCCAGGTGCTGCTCGATGTGGCAGCGCAACTTGGTGGCGAAGTCCTTGTCGGCGTTCGGCACGACCAGTTTTTCGGGCAATCCGGTGCCCTGTGCCATCAGGGCGCGTAGCCGGCGCCGGTTTTCGCAGAGCGCCAGCAGGCGTGCCCGCAGCATGGCGCAACTGAACGGTTTGGCGATGTAGGCGTCGGCCCCACCCTCGTAGCCCGCGATGCGCTCCTCGTCGAGGGCGCAGGCCGTGAGCATCACGACGGGCGTGCAGCCTATCTCTTCGTCCCGGCGTATGGCCTTGAGGCAGGCCATGCCGTCCATCACGGGCATCATCATGTCGCAGACGATGAGGTCGGGGCGCAGTTTGCGGGCCTGCTCCAGACCGTCGGCCCCGTTGGCCGCCGCTGCCACGCGAAATTGGGCCGCCAGCATCATGGCCAGATAGCGCCGGATGTCCTCGTTGTCGTCGATGACCAGCAGCAGGGGGCGGTTGGCGTCGGCTTCCTCCGTACCGGGGGCGGCGGCGTTGGTGTTGGTATTGGTATTGGTATTGGCCGTGTCGCCGGCGGTGGCTTCGCAAGCCGTGGCCGCCGCGGCGTCCGACGAGAGTTCTACGGGATTGATGTGCATCGCGCCGGGCCCTGCCGCCTGCTCCACACCGTCGGGCGGCGCCGGCTGTTCGTAGAGCGTGGCCACGAAGGTCGCGCCTTGGCCGGGTCCTGCGCTTTCGGCCTTGATGTCGCCGCCGTGCATCTGGGCGAAGCCCTGGGCCACGGTCAGGCCTATGCCCGAGCCTCCGGCCAGGTCGTCGGTCTGATAGAAGCGGTCGAACACGCGGTCAACCTGCTCAGCGGTCATGCCGCGCCCGCTGTCGGAGAGGCGCAGGGTCAGCAGGCGGCTGCTGCCGGAGGTGCCGGTCGTCGCAGCGGTGAGGCTGATGTGCCCGCCGTCGGGGGTGAACTTGAAGGCGTTGCTCAGCAGGTTGAAGCAGATGCGCTCCACCTTCTCCTCATCGAGCCAGAGCACGTCGCCGTCGGCACTGAGCGACGAGGTATCGGCGGTGAGGCTGATGTGGTGGGCCGTGGCCATGGGCTGAAACTGGCGTGTCCACTCGTCCAACCGCTGCGCCAGCGGCACCCGGCTCAGGTGCATCGCCATGCGGCCCGACTCCATGCGGCGCACATCGAGAATCTGCGAGACGAGGCGCAGCATCACCGCCACGTTGCGCCGGGCGATGGCCAGGAGGGCATGCGCCTCGCCGTCGGTCTGCGCCTTGGCCTGCAACTGTTCGAGCGGCCCGGCGATGAGGGTGAGCGGCGTGCGGAAGTCGTGCGAGACATTGGTGAAGAAGTTCAGTTTCGACTGTGTGACCTCCTCCACATGCCGCGCCATGCGCACCAGTTCGTCGCGCTGCTCCTCGAGCAGTCGATTCTGCTGCGCCAAGCGCTCGTTCCACTTCACCTTCAGCCAATAGGCGCGCAGGGTCACGCCGAAGAGGGCCAGCGCCAGGAGCACGGCCCCCACGGCCAGGATGAGCAGGAGGCGCTGCGCGTGATACTGGCTCAGGGTGGTGTTGAGCTGCGAGCCGAGGCGTGTGAGGCGCATCTCGCGCTCCTCCATCTGTTGCTCCTGCTGGCGAAAGAGGCTCACATTGTCCTTGGTCACCAAGGCGGTGGTCAGGGCCTGGTGGCGTTCATAGGGTTGGCCTTCGAGGATATTGAGGGCCACGTCCATCACGCGGTCGCCCGCCGTGGGGTAGATGAGGGTGGCCGCTATGCGTCCCTGCTCCACGAGGTCCAGGCCCAGTCCGCCCACATTGAGCGCGTCCACGCCGACAATCACGGGCTGATGCCCCCGGGCCTGCATCTCCTGAGCCACGGCAGCCGCCATGGGGTCGTTGTGGGCAAAGATGAAGTCGGGGCGTTGGCCCTCAGCCAGCATACGGCGCGCAGCCTCTGCCGCCCCGTGGGCATTCCATCCGCCATCGGCGGGCGGGAGCAGGCGAAACTGCGGATGGCGGGCCATCTCGTCGGCGAAGCCGCGGGCACGGTCGGCTGCGGGCGTGCTTCCGGCCAGTCCCGTGACCTGCCACACCGTACCGCCCTCGGGGTGGGTCGCCACGAAATAGCGGGCGGCATCGCGCCCCACCTTGAGGTTGTCGCCGCCCACAAAGGCCGTATAGCGTGCCGTGCGCACCTGACGGTCCACCACCAAGACGGGGATGCCTGCGGCCTCGGCGCGCTCGATGGCGGCGCCCACGGTGTCGGCCTCGTTGGGGGCCACTATAATAAGGTTGACCCCTTCGCTCACAAAACTGTCGATCTGGGCCACCTGGCGGCTGCTGTGGTCGGCGGCATGGCGGAAGTGGAGTTGCACGTCGGAGCGGACAGCGGCCACGGCGCGCATCTCGCGGTTCATCTGGCTGCGCCAGTCGTCGTCGCTGCACTGCGACACGCCGATGCGGTAGCGGGGCTCGGCCTTGCGGCAGCCCGTCAGCACCGCACAGGCGCAGAGGACAACCAAGGCCAAACCGGTAATCCAAGAGCGGAAGGGACGAGTAAACATGGTTCGGGGGATAGTCTGATTTAAGGTTATCGCCGCAAAGGTAGCGGTTTTGCCCAAAATACACAAAGTCCCTCGGAGCGGAATTTGCGGCGCCGGCGGCCTGTGTCCCGCCAAAGGGGGAGGCGCATGAGCGGCGAGGGCGGACCAAAGGCGGGCGAAGGACTGTCAATGGCGTTGCAAAGGCTGTCAATGGCGTTGCATCGCACCATTTCTTACAGTGGATGAAGCATTTATGACAGCGTCGGCTGGCCGGCCGTTCTACTTTTGCACCGTCGGAAGCGGCCAAGTGGAGCCGCCCCGGCAGTCACCACACCTCCTAAACTTTTTTCAACAAGCACCTTAAATCTTTTTATTGCTTATGAAAAACTCATCTCCCTTCCATGCCTTGTGTCTGAAGGCCATCCCCCTCATGGCGGCGGCCAACCTGACGCTTCCGGCCATGGCGCAGAGCGAAAGCAAGGACTCCCTGCGCACACCATCGAAAGAAGAAAACGGGCGCAACGTCATGCTCAACGCGGCCAGTGCCAACGGTCCGCGCGAAATCTCCATCGGTCTGCCCGGCGGCGACGTCAACGTGCTGGAGAACGGCCTGCCCGTGGTCTATAACAACAATCCGCACAACATCAACACCCACTGGCGCGGCGACGGCAGCCTGGGGCACACGGGACTGCTCAAAATCTCGGAGACGGCCATCACCACGGGCAACATTGGCTACGCCGTCAATTCGTTTGACCAACTGGGAACGGACGCCACACAACCGTTTGGCGGCCTCGTCAACTACAACACCAACCACTTTGGCAAGCAGCAGTTTGACGTCAATGTCAACGGCGCCCTGGGCAACGGCTGGTATTACAGCGGCAGCACCTACCAGAATTTTGACCCGGGCAGCTTCAAACTCCGCTTTGCGCAGTATCAGGATCGCACAGAGATTTATAAATTTGCCCTCAGTAAGGTCTATGCCGGCGGCCGTGGCCGTCTGTCGGCCATCTACCACTACAGCAACTCCCACTGGCTCTCGAACGCCACAACGGGTGCGCCCTTCATCTACGTGGGCGATGGCTCGGTGAAGGAGATACCGGGCTTCTCGCTCGGCACGTCGTCTTATCTGCCCAACCAGTCGAACATCCTCTATATGGACATGCGCGACGGACAGGTCAAGCAGACCAGCCTCTACGACGCCACCGCCAGCCGGGGCAACCAGATCACCCTGCTCAACACCTACAAGTGGGACAACGGCCTGGAGTGGGACACGCGCCTCAAGTATGACCACGCGATGGGCTCCTACCTCTACCAGACGCCCATGGCCATGTCGGAGGTGGACGCCTCGGCGGGCTACATGCTGAAAGCGGCCGACGGCTCGCTCTCGCCCTATGCCGGACACGTGCAGAGCCGCATGTCGTGCTTCAACCGGGGCTATATGGACGAACTCTTCCTCACCTCCGAGCTTAGCCGCAAGCTGCACAACATGACCTGGCGCGTGGGTCTGAACCAGTGGCACTACAAGGTGGACTACGCTTCGTGCACCACCATGTACGACCACACCGTCGAGGCTAACCCGCAGATGCTCTACGGCTCATCGACCGACAAGACGCACTACTATGGCAACACGCCCTACTACAACTTCAACCAGAATGCCTCAGAGTACTATAAAGGAGATGAAAACAAACTGGCGCTCTATGCCACCCACGAGTGGGACATCACGCCCAAGTGGAACGCCTACTACGGCGCACGCCTGGAATGGCAGCACACGCAGGGCGAGAACGCTGCCGTGCGCAATGCCGACGGCAACTATGTAGGGCGCTTTGCCAACTACCACCTGGGGGCCACTGCCGCCGACGGCACGCTCATTGCCCCCACGCCCTACGAATACGACTGGCTCAACATGGCCTTCACCGCGGCCCTGACGTATAAGGTGAACAGCCGGTTTGGCTTCACGGGCGACTTCACCTACAACACCCAGCGGCCCAAGATGAACGACTTCTCGCCGGCCGAGATGCCCAACACGGGGCGCATCGCCATCCCCCTCGGACGTGTGGGTATCTACTACAACAACGACTGGCTCAGCCTGACCTCGCTCGTCTCCTACATTGGCAAGACCAACAACAACTCTACGCTCAACCTCATCAACCCCAACGATGACCACGACGTAAAGGCTTCGGCCCTCACCTACGACATCGAGACCATCGGCTGGACCACCGACGCCGTCGTCAAGCCTTTCAAGGGCTTCGACCTGCACTTCCTCTTCACCTACCAGCGGCCGAAGTATAAGAAGTACGAGACGAGCGTCACCTTCAGCGACGGTACGGTCAGCAGCATCAATGCCACGGGCAACATCGTGACGGAGATTCCCAAGGTGCTCATCGAGCTCGACCCGTCCTACACCTTCCTGAACGACAACCTGCGCGTGTGGGCTTCCTTCCGCTACTTCTCGAAGACCTACGCCAACATCAAGAACGCCTACTACTTCAACGGCCGCTGGGAGACCTTCGGCGGCGTAGAATGGAAGGCCGGCAAGCGCCTCACGCTCGGCGCCACGGCCATCAACTTCCTCAACCAGACGGGTGCCAAGGGCAGCATTGCCGGTGCTGAACTCGTGGACAAGGAGGATGCGGCCCGGTATAACGGCACATGGATGTCGGGCAGCTATATCCGCCCCTTCACCGTGGAATTTTCTGCTAAAATAACCTTCTGACCTTCTATCTTTCAAAACCATTCCACCTCTTCGCGCCATCCACGGCGCAAAACACTCCACCACTATGACTACTCCACATATTCTCCCCTCCACCCTCCTTCTTTCGGCAGCATCGCTCTGCCTCGCCTCCTGCCACAACGCCGGCGACGACCTCTCCTTTGCCCATCAGGGCGACACGCTCACCGTGGTCCACGTGGGCCGCGAGGCCCGGTTTGTCCTCCTGCCTGTTCAGGAAAACCGGCCCGAAGCTCAGGTCATGCTCGGCGACGTACCGATGGACGTGCGCCTGGCAGTCGATAAGGTCGATTATACCGTGCCTTTCCCCCTGCGCGACGGTGCCGACAGCCTCGTCGTGCGCGGCCTAGCGGCCAACGCCGTGGCCTGGCAGCAGATGGCTCTGGCCGACACCTTCGACGTGGCCAACCGCGAAACTTTCCGTCCGCTCTACCACCATACGCCGGCCTACGGCTGGATGAACGACGCCAATGGTCTGGTATATAAGGATGGGGAATATCACCTCTACTTCCAGTACAATCCCTACGGCTCTGTCTGGGGCAACATGCACTGGGGCCACTCCGTCAGCCGCGACCTCGTCCACTGGCAGCACCTGCCTGCCGCCATCGAGCGCGACACGATGGGCCATATCTTCAGCGGCTCGTGCGTGGTTGACAGCAAAAACTCGGCCTCGACGGGTAAGGACAACATCATCGCCTTCTACACCTCGCACCGCAACACCACGCCGGGCCACCAGCGCCAGCAGCAGTGCATGGCCTACAGCACCGACAACGGCCGCACCTTCACCAAGTATGAGGGCAACCCCATCGTCACGCCCTTCGACGGCTTGGAGAACTTCCGCGACCCGAAGGTCTTCTGGTATGCGCCGGAGGAGAAATGGGTGATGATTGTCAGCGCCGACAAGAACATGCGCTTCTACGAGAGCCACGACCTCAAGCAGTGGGCGTACATGAGCGAATGGGGCGAGGGCTACGGACCGCAGCCCAACCAGTTTGAGTGCCCCGACTTCATCCAGCTTCCTGTGGATGGCGACGAGCAGAACCAAAAGTGGGTGATGATTGTCAACATCAACCCGGGCTTCGTCTCGGGCGGCAGCGGCACAATGTACTTCACGGGCAACTTCGACGGCCACCGCTTCACGCCCGACACCGCACCGAACGTCACCAAGTGGCTCGACTGGGGCAAGGACCATTACGCCACGGTGTGCTACTCCAACACGCCGGGACGCACCATCGCCATGCCGTGGATGAGCAACTGGCAGTATGCCAACCTCACGCCCTCGAACGGACAGTTCCGCTCGGCCAACGCCCTGCCCCGCGAACTCAAACTTTACACTGCTGCCGACGGCCAGCTCCTCCTCAGCGCTGCCCCCGTGGCCGAACTGGAGGCCCTGCGCGGTGAGGCAAAGCAGCTCGACAGTTTCTCGCTGGGCGAGAAGACAGTGGAGAGCGTGGGCAAGGACGGCGCCTTCGAACTGGTCTTCACCATCCGACCTTCTGACAAAGGACGCAGCGGTGTGGAAATCTACAACGAAAAGGGCGAGAAGACGCTAATCTACTTCGACGCCGAAAAGCAGCGCGTGGTGATGGACCGCGCCGAGAGCGGCATCATAGACTTTGGCAAGGGCGTTCAGCCGCACCAGTTGGAAACCGATGCCTCCAAACGGGCCTGCGTGGATGGCCTAATCCACTACGTCAACGACTTTGCCCATGCCACCTGCGCTCCCGTCGAGCAAAAGGCCGAGGGTCACGAGGTGCGCATCTTCGCCGACCGCTCTTCCATCGAACTCTTCGTCGATGGCGGCCGCGTGGCCATGACCAACCTCGTGTTCCCCACCAAGCCCTACGACAGCCTGCGCTTCTTCAGCGACGGCGAAGCCCATGTGGAGAATGCCACCATCTACACCATAAAACTCTAACCACTCCCCCCACTGCGAAGCCTGTAGGCCGATAAGCCGGCCGGCCCTAAGAAGCCCGCTGACTGACTGATGACAGATACCGGATGACAGATTATTGATGAAACATGAGATTGAAGGGCCTCACAGGCTTCGCATTTTCCCCATCCTTCCCAACAACCATACCGCCATGTCCAAACGCCATACACTTGTCCTGCTGCCCGTGCTGCTGTGCTTCTTCACCATGGGCTTCGTTGACCTCGTAGGCATCGCCTCAAACTACGTACAGAAAGACCTTAATCTCTCCGATGCCGAGGCCAACCTCTTCCCCTCGCTCGTGTTCTTCTGGTTCCTGCTGTTCTCCGTGCCCACGGGCATCCTCATGAACCGCATCGGCCGCAAGCGCACCGTGCTCCTCTCGCTCGCCGTGACCTTCGTGTCGCTGCTGCTCCCCCTCTTCGGCGAGAGCTACGCCCTGATGCTCGCCGCCTTCTCGCTGCTGGGCATCGGCAATGCGCTCATGCAGACCTCGCTCAATCCTCTGGTGAGCAACGTGGTGAGCGGCGAGGCCCTCACCTCCACCCTCACCTTCGGGCAGTTTGTCAAGGCCATCGCCTCGTTCGTGGCCCCGCTGCTGGCTGCCTGGGGTGCTACGGGCGGTCTGCCCATCGCGGGCCTCGACTGGCGCATCCTCTTCGCCGTATATGGCATCATTGCCGTAGGCGCGGTCTTTGCCCTCTCGGCTACGCCCATCGACGAGCAGCAGGCCGACGAAGCCTGCGGTTTCGCCCCCACGCTGGGTCTGCTGCGCCAGCCCTTCGTGCTGCTGGCCTTCTGCGGCATCATGTGTCATGTGGGCATCGACGTGGGCACCAACACCACGGCGCCGCGCCTGCTCATGGCATATACCGGCCTCGACCTCGAGACGGCGGGCTTCGCCACCAGCGTCTATTTCGTGTGCCGCACGCTGGGCTGCCTGCTCGGCAGCGGATTGCTGCGCCGCTTCCAGCCCCGGAGCATCCTCGCCGTGAGCGCCTGCCTCATGCTCGCCGCCCTGGTCGGACTCCTCACGCTGCGCACCGAAACGGCCCTCTATGTGTGCATCGGCCTCATCGGTCTGGGCAACAGCAACGTCTTCCCCATCATCTTTGCCCAAGCCCTGCGCCAATGTCCGCGCCAGGCCAACGCCGTCAGTGCGCTCATGATTATGGGCCTTATCGGCGGCACCATCTTCCCCCTGCTCATGGGGGCCGCCTCCGACGCCATCGGACAACAGGGGGCCGTGGCCGTCATGCTGGTGGCTGCCATCTACCTTTGCTTCTTCCAGTCGCGCATCGGGCGCTGCTGACCGTATAATCTTATCTTCTCACTCTGAAAAAACAAGACCAATCTATGAAACGACCGATTGTTGTAGGTATGGGCGAAGCGCTCTGGGATGTGCTGCCCGATGGTAAACAGATAGGCGGCGCACCCGCCAACTTCGCCTTCCACGCCGGACAGGCCGGCATGGATGCCCGCGTGGTCAGTGCCGTGGGCAACGATGCCCTGGGCTCCGAAACGCTCGACGCCCTGCGCGGCAAGCAGCTGAACGTCGAGGCCGTGGCGCGTGTCGATTTCCCCACGGGGGTCGTCAACGTCACGCTCAGCGAGCAGGGCATTCCGCAGTATGACATTCTCCAAGGGGTGGCCTGGGACAACATCCCCTTCACGCCGCAACTCGAAGCCCTGGCCCGCGAGGCGCAGGCCGTATGCTGGGGTTCACTCGCGCAGCGCAGCCCCGTAACGGCCGCCACCATCCTGCGCTTCCTCGATGCCATGCCCTCGGACGACGGCCGCCTGAAGGTCTTCGACATCAACCTGCGCCAGCAGTTCTATTCGCTCGAAGTCATCGAGGCCTCGGCGCAGCGGGCCAACATCATGAAGCTCAACGACGAGGAACTGGTCATCCTGAGCCACATGCTCCAGTTGGGCACGACAGACGTGGAGACGCAGTGCCGCACGCTGTTGTCACGCTACGCGCTGCACATGCTGGTGCTCACCTGCGGCACCAACGGCAGTTATATCTATACGGCCGACGAGACGTATTTCCGCAAGACGCCCCTCGTGCAGGTGGCCGATACCGTGGGCGCGGGCGACAGTTTCACGGCGACCTTGGTGAGCGACCTGCTCCGTGGCACGCCCATCGCCGAAGCTCACGAACATGCAGTGAAGGTGGCGGCTTATGTCTGCACGCAGAAGGGCGCTATGGCCGAATGGCCGAATGAATAACGGCATAACACCGCCCAACACCATGCGCCGCAATACCACTTTGCTATAGGTATTGCGGCGCATGTCATATATCAAAGTTAGCCCCACATATCTCGTTGGAGGACGTATATGAATGGTTAAGATGCAAGGCGCTAAGATTATGGGCGAAGGGAGGGTAATAAAGTACATGACCAAGCCCGAAGCCGAGAGCCACGCAGCAGATTGGCCATTATGATACACAACACGGCGCAGCGCGATACCTCTCTTATAATAAATAGGTATCACAGCTGCGCCGCGATGGGGACAATATGTGGCATACGGGTGGGCTGGCCACCACTGGCAGAGCGTTGGCGCCGCTAACTTGTCAGGGCGACAGCGCCGCTACTTGCCGTTCTTCTTGAGGGCGTCGGCATCGTCATACTGCTGCTGCAGGCGCACCAGTTCCTTCATCAGGCGCTTGGTCACCTTCTCGGTGCCGGGCTGGCCGTAGATGTTGTGGAGTTCCTGGGGGTCGTCGTTGAGGTTGTAGAGTTCCCAGACGTCGATGTCGTTGTAGAAGTGGATGAGTTTCCATCCGTCGGCGGTACTGACGCCATAGTGGCGCTTGACGCTGTGCTCGGCGGGATATTCGTGGTAGTGGTAGTAGAGGCTCTTGCGCCAGTTTTTGGGATGCTCGCCGCGGAGCAGGGGCAGGAGCGACACGCCCTGAATGTCGTCGGGGATGGGGGCGCCGGCGATGTCGAGGAAGGTGGGGGCGTAGTCGATGTTCTGCACCATCTCGCTGATGTCGCCGCGGGCCTTCAGACCCTCGGGCAGGCGCATGACGAGCGGCGTGGAGAAGCTCTCCTCATACATGAAGCGCTTGTCGAACCATCCGTGCTCGCCCATGTAGAAGCCCTGGTCGGAGGTATAGACCACGAGGGTGGAGTCGAGCAGGCCCGATGCCTTGAGATAGTCGAGGGTGCGGCCCACGTTGTCGTCGAGACTCTTGAGCACCTTGGCATAGTCGCGCATGTAGCGCTGGTACTTAAACTCGGTCAGGGCGCGGCCGCTGAGGTTGCGGCGGTAGAAGTCGGCCGAGAGCGAGTCGTAGAAGCAGTCGTAGTCGGCGCGGTCGCGCGTGTCCATGCGGCCGATCATGCTGAGGTAGAGGTCGGTCAGGCGCGTGTCGGCACCCGGGCGGTACATCTTGGTGTCATAGACGATGTCCATGTGCCGGTTGTTGCCAATCTCCATCTCCTGTGCGGCGGCAGCCTGACGTCCCTCGTAGTTGTCGTAGAGCGTGGGCGGCGTGGCAAAGGTTTGGTCTTCGTAGGCGCGGAGATACTTCATTTCAGGCAGCCAGCAACGGTGGCACGCCTTGTGGTGGATGAAGAGGATGAAGGGCTTTTGGCGGTCGCGTCGGTGCTCCATCCAGTCGATGGCCTTGTCGGTGATAAGGTTGGTGATGTAACCCTTTTCTTGGACGGTGCTGCCGTCCATCTTGATAAAGTCGGGATTGTAGTAGTCGCCCTGTCCGGGCACGATGTCGTAGTAGTCGAAGCCCGTGGGCGTGCTCACCAGGTGCCACTTACCGATGATGGCCGTCTGGTAGCCCGCCTGCTGCATGAGTTTGGGCATGGTCTGCTGCGAGCCGTCGAAGATGCCGTGCTCGTTGTTGGTGAAGCCGTTCTTGTGGGAGTGCTTGCCCGTGAGCATACAGGCGCGGCTGGGGCCGGAGAGGGAGTTGGCCACGTAGCTGCGTACAAACTTGACGCCGTCGGCGGCGATGCGGTCCAGGTTGGGCGTCTGGACGAAGCGGTTGTCGTAGCAACTCATCATCTGCGCCGTATGGTCGTCCGTCATGATATAGACGATGTTGTATCGTCCCTGGGCGGCGGCTCCGGCGGCAGCGGCGACGGGGAGCAGGAGGAGAAGCGATTTCTTTTGCATGAGTCAGGGGTAATAGGGTTGTCTCCTGGAGGTTGGCGGGAGAGGAGGGGGATGTAGGGAAAAAGAAGCGGGAATCAGGATGCAGGGGGCCAGCCTTGTCAGCGCTGCGTTACATCCTGATTCCCGTGGATAGTTCCCGCACGCTCCCCGTCGGGGGGGACGTAGTCAGGAACCGGAAGTGTGAGCGAAGAGGGCTTATTCTTCAGCCTTCTTGGTCATGGTATAGACGATGTCCATAATCTGCTTGCCAAGGGCGTCGGCCTCTTCTATGCTGTGGGCCTCGCTATAGACGCGGATGATGGGCTCGGTGTTGCTCTTACGCAGGTGTACCCACTTGTCGGGGAAGTCGATCTTGACGCCGTCGATGTCGGTAACCTTCTGGTCCTTGTAGAGTTCCTTGACCTTCTGGAGCACGGCGAAGATGTCGGTGGTGGGGTCGAGGTCGATGCGGTTCTTGGCGATGAAGTACTTGGGGAAGGAGTCGCGCAGTTCGGTGGCCTTCATCTTGGTCTTGGCCATGTAGGTCAGGATGAGGGCGATGCCTACCAGGGCGTCGCGGCCGCTGTGGGCAGCGGGATAGATGACGCCGCCGTTGCCTTCGCCGCCGATGACGGCGCCCGTCTCCTTCATCTTCGTAACGACGTTCACTTCGCCTACGGCAGCGGGGGTGTAGGTGCAGCCGTACTTCTCGGTGACGTCACGCAGGGCGCGGGTAGAAGAGAGGTTGGACACGGTGTTGCCGGGGGTGTGCTGCAGCACGTAGTCGGCCACGGCCACGAGGGTGTATTCCTCGCCGAACATCGAGCCGTCTTCGCAGACCATAGCCAGACGATCGACGTCGGGGTCAACGACGAAGGCGATGTCGTGGTGGCCCTTGCGCATGATGTTGCGGATGTCGGAGAGGTGTTCCTTGAGGGGCTCGGGGTTGTGGGCGAAGTCGCCGGTGGGCTCGGTGTTGAGGCCGGTCACCTGGGTGACGCCGAGCTGGCCGAGGAGTTTGGGCAGGATGACGCCGCCGACGGAGTTGACCGTATCGATGGCTACGCGGAAGTTGGCCTGACGGATGGCATCGACATCGACGAGTTCAAGATACTTCACGAGGTCGATGTGGCGCTGGTCGAAGTAGAAGTTTTTCGTGTAGCAGCCCAGGTGGTCCACATCGGCGAAGGAGAAGTCGCAGTTGTTGGCCAGACGTACCACTTCAGAGGCTTCTGCAGGGGGTAGGAACTCTCCCTTCTCGTTGAGGAACTTCAGGGCGTTCCACTGGCGGGGGTTATGGCTGGCGGTGATGATGATACCGCCGCAGGCGCGCTCCATGGTGACGGCGAGCTCGGTGGTCGGCGTGGAGGCCAGACCGATGTTGAGCACGTCGAAGCCCATACCCATGAGCGTTCCGCACACCACATGCGACACCATCTCGCCCGAGATACGTGCGTCGCGACCTACGACAATTTTGCGGCGGTAGGGACCCACCATACGCTCACGCAGGCTGGCGTATGCCGATACAGATTTGGCAATGTCGATGGGGTTGAGGGTGTCGCCCGGTTTACCGCCGATAGTACCGCGGAAACCGGAAATGGATTTGATAAGGGTCATAGTGAATATGTATTAGGAGGTTAGATACTCGTTTTTCACAGTGCGGAACGGCCAGCGCCAGGCCCTACGGGCGGGTGACCATAAGGTGGTTGGCCTTGTTCCTTACAAAAGTACAAACTCTCTGCGGATTTGGCGCATTTTTCTCCGATTTTTTTCACATTCGCCCCGCAGCAGAGGGTGTGTCAAAATGCAAATTTTGACGCACACGCGAAGGTGCGTCAGAATGGTTAAGATGCAAGGCGCTGAGGATGAGGGCGCCGGGAGTGTACTGAAGTACATGACCAAGCCCGAAGACGATAGCAACGCAGCAGATTGGCCATTATGACACACCGTCCTGTTTTCGGGGCGTTCTGCCGGGCATCAGAAGGTATAGCCCACGTTGAAGAGCAGAGACGAGGTGGAGACGTGATACTTGGCATACGACGCACCAAAACGGAAGCGGCGCATATTGAGACCGGCGCCCAGCGTCAGACCAGCGCCATGGGCACTGCCGGCTGCCTTGAGTTCGTGGGCCCGACGGAAGTTGTAGCCTGCGGCCAGATAGAACTGCTCTGACAGGACCACATCGACGCCGACCACGAGATGGTTGAGCAGCAGTTTGCCGAAGGAGAGGTCCTCGCCTTCGGGGGTGTAGAAGTCCGACTTCTTCCAGTGGGTCAGGTCGGTGGCGGTGATGCTGAAGCGCAGGGGCGTATGTTCCAGCCCGCGGGTGTAGCCGGCTTCGAGACTGAAGGGCACACGCTGCGTGCGGCCATCAAAGGAGGAGAACTGTGCGCCCACATTGCGCAGGGCGAGGGAGAAGGAGAGGTCGCGGTCGGGGTCGAAGTAGTTGAGGCCCAGGTCGAACGACACGGCAGCGGCGGAATAGCCGCCATAACTGGAAAAGACGCCCTTGACGGCAGCGCCGCCGGCCCAGCGCTCAGACAGCAGGTAACTGTAAGCGCCGCCAATGACGACGTCGGAGGGCGAAAACTGCCCCAGCACATGGCCCTGCTCGTCGGTCTCGTCCTGCTCGCCATAGTTCATCGCCGCGGCATGGAAGGCTGCCGTATGGCGCTCGCCGAAGGCCTTGACATACTGCGCACCAGCCCACACCGAACCGTCGGCATAGGTCATGGCCGACAGCCCCAGACTGCGGTCGCTGACCGAGGCGTAGAGAGAGGGATTGAACCATCCGACCCAGGGGCTGTCCTCAACCAGCGAGATGCCGGCACCGCCCAGGGCGGCCACATGCGACGACAGCGGCATGTTGAGCACACGATAGGCGCCGGTCAGCTCCTGACCGCTCATACACAGGGCGGCACACAGGCCGGCCGTTAGGACTATGGTCTTTTTCATCGGCATAGGAAAATTTAGCGCCAAAGGTACGCCAAAATTTGGATTTTGAGCGTAATTTTGCAACACTTAATTCTGCCGCGCTGCCCACGTCCCCACCTCGGGGCGCCGGAGCAGGCGCCATTCCCCTGCATTGAAACCGCAAGATTTGTTTTCCCAAGCCTGGTGCGACCTGGTGTTTGAAGGCCGCAACAAAGCATACGGCGCCTATCGCATCCGCAAGAGCATAGGGCGCCGTTACCGCTTGGCGCTCATCTGCGTGCTGTGCATCGCTCTGCTCTTCGGCGTCGTCCCCGTCGCCTTCAACCTGTATGGGCGCTACCGCATGGCCATGGCGCTTCAGGAGGCGGGCAAACAACTCGAAGCCATGAGCCGGCGCGAGAAGAGCCTGCCTTACGAGGTGAAGAAAATTGCCGCCGGACGGCCCGCACCGCGACAGACCACCATCAAGGAGGCCACCGAACAGGCACCCGACATCGTCGAGACGACAGACCAGGACCTGGTCATCGGCGTCAAGGGCGATTCGACCGTCATCGTCGAGGAGCACGCCACCTTTGAAGACCGCGACACCCTGCACAAC
>CAMGHE010000013.1 GCA_946055775.1 uncultured Bacteroidales bacterium | reverse complement strand
GCGACATCTTCGACAACGCCAACCCCGCGGCGACGGCCGAACACCTCTTCTACGATTTCCTCGACGATGCCACGGCCCGCTTCCCGCTGATGCAGACCGTCATCATCGCCGGCAACCACGACGGCGCGGCACGCCTCGAGGCACCGGCCGACCTGCTCCGCCGCCACAACGTCTATCTGCGCGGCACCATTCGCCGCGACGAGAGCGGCGAGGTGTGCTTCGACCACTATATCCTGCCCCTCTGCCATGCCGACGGCGACAGCGAGGCACGTCTGGTATGCCTCGCCGTGCCCTACCTGCGTCCCGCCGACTACCCCCAGGGTCTCACCCCCGGCGCGGGTCTGGCGTGGTTTCTCAAGCATCTGCGGCAGCGCCTGGCCACCGGTCCCTTCGCCGCCCTGCCCGTCATGACCGTGGCCCACTGTTATGCCGCTGGAGCCGAGGTGTGCGAAAACGAGCACAGCGAACGCCTGGTGGTGGGCGGACAGGAATGCGTCAGCCTCGGACAGATGGCGTGCGGCGCGGCCTACACCGCCCTGGGCCACCTGCATAAGGCGCAGTGCGTGGGCCGCGGCGCAGAGGCGGTCCACTATGCAGGCAGCGCCCTGCCCCTGTCGTTCTCTGAGAAGAACTACCACCACGGGGTCAACATGGTCACCATCGAAGCCGACGGCGCCTGCCGCGTGGAGCGCATCGTCTATCACCCCCAGCGCATGTTGCTGAGCATCCCCGCCAGCGGTGCCGCCCTGCCCGCCGACGTCCTGGCGGGCATACAGCGGCTGCCTCAGCGCAACGAGGGCGACGACGGCAGCACATGGCCCTATCTGGAGATTCGCGTACACGAACGGGAACCGCAGCCCACACTGATGCGTGAGGTGCGCGAGGCCCTGGCCACACGTGCGGCCCTCTTCTGCCGCATGGTGCGCGAGGGCGTGTCCACCGATGCCGATGCAGGTGCCGACACCGACGGCTACGGTCTGCCACAGCGCTTGGAGCAACTCACTCCGGAAACCCTGGCCCATCGCGTCTATCGTCAGCGCTACGGACAGCCCATGCCCGAGGCCATGGCCACACGCTTGGCACGGGCGCATGAACGCGCTGCCCACGACGGCGACGACAACGCCGACACCGACACCAATCCCGACAACCCTCAACCCTGACGCCACACCATGAAGATAGAAAAGATTGAGATATGCAACCTGACGGCCATCGAGGGCGAGCAGGTCATCGACTTCACCGCCGAGCCCCTGCGCTCGGCGGGCCTCTTTGCCATCACGGGCGACACGGGGGCGGGCAAGAGCACCATCCTCGACGCCGTGTGCATGGCACTCTACGACCGAGCACCGCGCTTCGACAGTGCCGAGCGCATACCGCGCACCGACATTGTGGGCACCGTGAGCGGCGCACAGGCCGTCCCCGTCAACGACGTGCGCGGCATCCTGCGCCGCGGCTGCCGCGAGGGCTGGTGCCGCGTCACCTTCACCACGGCATCGGGCGAACGCTACGAGGCGCAGTGGACCATGCGCGTCAAGCGCACCGGCACCTACGACAACAGCCACCGCAGCCTACGCCGCCTCTCGCCGAAAAAGGAGACCTTCGATGAAAAAGATATCGACACCCTCCTGCCTCAGATTGTGGGTCTCGACTACACCCAGTTTACCCGCACGGTGATGCTGGCGCAAAACAGTTTTGCCAACTTCCTGCGCGCTCGGCGCGAAGAGAAGTCGGCCCTGCTCGAAAAACTCACGGGGACGGAGATATACGGCCGCGTGTCGCAGGCTGTCCACCAGATGGCGGCCGACGCCGCCAAGGCGCAGTCGGAGATGGAGCACCTCATCGCCGGCATCCTGCACGACCGCCTGCCCGAGGCCGAGGTGCGGGCCCTCGAGGAGGAGCAGCGCCTCACCGCGGCCACCATGGCCACCCTCGACGAGCAGACGGCACGGGCACGGGCCCAGCAGCAGTGGTTTGACGACGTCAACCACACCACGGCCGACGTGGCCCGCCTCGAGCAGGAGCATGCCGCTGCCAACAAGGCCTACCGCGCCCTGGGGGCCGACGAAGCCGAGATGGCGCGCTACGATGCCGTCGTGGCCGTGCAGCCTCTCTTTCAGGAGATAGAGATGCGCCGCCGCGACATTGCCGCCCTCAAGCAGCGGCAGGCCGAGAGCCAGGCGCGCACGGGTCTGGTGAGCCAGCGCATGGAAGCGGCCGCCAAGGCCCTCGAGGCGGCACAGGCCGGCGTGGACAGCGCCGAGACGGCCCTGGCGCAGCGACGGCCGGCCATCAGCCGCGGACATGTGCTCACGGGAGAGATGGCAGAGGCCGAAAACCAGTGCCGCAAAGCCAGCGAGATACTCCGAACGGCCACCATACTGCACGAGGAGAGCAGCGTGGCCCGGCAGAGCAAGGAGAAAAAGAGCAACGACATACACCTACAACTCGAACAGGCATCGCAGCACAAGCAGGCGCTCTCGGTCCACCGCATGATGTTTGAGAAGTACGACCTTATCAAGGACAAGATAGCCCTCTTCCACACCGAGACGCTGCGCAACGAGGAGGCACACCGCAAGGCTCTGGCCCTGCAACGCTCGCAGGCGTCCATCAAAGCCTCGCTCGAGAAGTATGAGAAGACGCGCCACGACCAGGAGGACCAACTCTCTACCCTGCGCAGCGAACTGCTCATCCACCGGCAGGACAATGCCGGACGCGACAGCGCCGGACTGCAGCAGCGCTTCGCCGACAGCCGCAACCGCCTGCTCTCCCTGGAGCGCGCACAGGCTCTCTGGCAGCGCATCTCCGACGGCTACGCCGAAATTGAGGACAAGCGGGCCGAGGTGAGCCGTATGGCGGCCTCGCAGATACAGTTGCAGAACAGCGTCGGGCGGGCCGAACGCGAACTGGAAGTGCGCCGCGAGGCTTTCCGCCGTATCAGCGTGGCGCTCACCCTGAGCCAAAGCGAAAACATCGTCACCCTGCGCCAGCAACTCAAGGAGGGCACGGCATGCCCCGTATGCGGCGCCACACACCACCCCTACCACACCGAGACGGAACGCGAACTGGGCGAACTGCTTAACAACCTCGACCGCGACTACCGCGAGATTACGGCCGAGATTGCAGAACGTGAGGAGAAACTGGACGGCCTCAAGCGCAAGATTGCCGTGGCCGAGGGCACCATCGCCGCCGAACGCGCCAATCTCAGCCGGCGCGAACAGCGGCAGCACGACGACGTGCAGGAGTGGGGCGTCTGCGCTCACCTCGACCCATCCTTCGCCGACTGCTCGCCCACCGTGGCCCGCCACGCGCGACGCCTGATGATCGGCATGCTCATCGACAACACCCGACGAGCGGCCGAAGAGGCCGAGAAAGAACTGGCCGCATACAACTACCACCAGACGCACATCAACCGCCTCAACGAGCAGATTACCACCCTCGAAGCCAGCATGGCCGAGAGCCGCGCACGCATCGACGACCTCAACACGCAGTTTCAGATAGCCTCGGCGGCGGCTGAAGACACCGAGGAGGTGGTCACCCTCTCCGAGCGCTCGTGCAGCCAACTCTATACCGACCTGGACGAGATGGTCACCATCTCCGGATGGTTCAGCGAGTGGAAGAACAACCCCGACGGCTTCCGTATGCGCATCATCGCCCTCTACAACGACTGGACGACGACCTGCCGCCAGGTGGACAGCCTGCAGCGTGCCGAAGAACTGCTGGCCGAGGAGATAAAGGCGGCCAGCAGGCGCGAGAACGAGGCACGCCAGCAACAGGCTGGCGCCGCCGAGCAGCACGCCGCCGTCACGGCCACGCTGCAGAGGAAGAAGGAAGAGTTTGCCGCCCTCTTCGGCAACAGCACGCCCGAGAAGGAGGAGGAGCAACTGCAAGGCGCCGTGCGTGAAGCACGCCTGCTATGGACCCGCGCCCGCACAGCCTATGACAATGCCGCGGCCGAGATGTCTCTGCTCCAGGGCTCGCAGCAGAACATGGCCGACGACCTGGCCAAGCAGCAGGACGCCCTGGCAGACCGAACGTCGGCCCTCGACCTCTGGATCATGCGCTTCAACGCCGACAACCCGCCCCTGCAATATGCCGAACTGCAGGCCATCTTCGGTGACGCGCGCGACCGCCGCACCATTCGCGACCGCATCAACATGGCCCGCGAGAACCTCACCCTGGCGGCCAACCGTCTGGATGCCGCCCGCGAGACGCTCATGCAGTTGCAGTGTGTACCCCACCGCCCCTCGGGCAAGGACAACGAGACGCCCGAGGCCATCGCCGCCACCATCGAGGCCAACCTTCAGGAACGCGAACGCCTCAGCCAGCGCCTGGCCCGCGTCAACCTGCGCCTCATGGCCCACCAAGAGAGCGTGCGACAGGCTGCCGAATACGAAGAGCGACGCAGGGCTGGACAGCAGGATGCCGAAGAGTGGAAACGCCTCGACGCCTTCATCGGCTCGGCCGACGGCAAGAAATTCCGCGAGATGGCCCAAAGCTACACCTTCGCCTACCTCACGCGTCTGGCCAACCGCCACCTGGCACAACTCTCACCGCGCTACGCCCTGCGCAACATACCGGGCACCCTCGTGCTCGAAATCATCGACCACGACATGTACGACGAGCACCGCTATGTCTATTCCCTCTCGGGCGGCGAGACCTTCGTCGTCAGTCTGGCGCTGGCCTTGGCACTGGCCTCCCTCTCATCGGGCGGACTGGCCATAGGCAGCCTCTTCATCGACGAGGGCTTCGGCAATCTGGACAGCGCCTCGCTCGACCTGGTCATGAACGCCCTGTCCCACCTCGACACCATCGAGGGACGCAAGGTGGGCATCATCAGCCACACCGCCCAAATACGTCAGCAGATTTCCCCGCAGATACGCCTGGTCAAAGAGGGCGGAAGCGGACGCAGCCGTATCGAGATAGGATGAGGCAAAAGAGACGGTATAAAACGGCATAAACACAGCGCGGCGCATGACGAAAGGCCCCGCGCATAGCGGTACAAGCCGCGGTAGGGTTAAAAATAATAAAACATCCTGCCGCGGTTTGGCGTTTATGGAAGAAGTGTGTACATTTGAACCGAAAATGGTAGCCCCACCCCGCCAGCACTCCGAATGAGGACGCTTGCTCCACACACCCATGCTGGCCAGATGAAGCATGATTCCCTTACATCAATTTATTCATAACCTTTATCAACATTTCTAACCTGTTTACCAACATGAAGAAGTTACGCTACTACTTCTCGCTGCTCCTGGCCCTCATCGGCATAGGCGCAGCCAACGCCCAGTGGGAAGAGGGTGCGACGGTCGAGGACATCGCCGCCGTCGCTGCCGCCGAAACCCCTGTGGTGCTCAAGGCTTCTAACATGAATGGACACAACCCCGGTCAGTATATCACGCCGAAGGGGTTTGTTGCCAACGTGAGCGAAGCCTCCCTGTACAAGATTGTCGCCACTGGCGAAGATTTTGAAGGCCTACCCACCTACCGCCTGCTCAACGTGTCGAACGGCATGTATCTCCGCGCCGAGCAGTATGGCAAGGACGAGGACACCTCGGGCGGCGTCGCCGGCTCGAGCTTCATGCACACCTACACGGCCGACGTGTCGAAGGCTTTCACCTTCACCGCACAGCACCCCATCGCCGGCAGCGACGACCCCCGCACCAAGACGTCTGTCGATGACCTCGAAGGCTGGATCTTCTGCGAGACCACCGAGCAGCCCGACGGCATGGGCTACGGCTACTTCGGCACCTACGGCTCGGGCTTCATGAGCATCTACACCGACACCAACGTATGGCAGGTGTATGAGGCCAACAAACTCAACGGTCCTGACGCCCTCGCTGTATGGCTCAGCGCTACCCTGCCCAATGGTCTGTCGCAGTTCCAGGGCGGCTCCAACCCCGGCTCCGTGCCCCAAAACCTCTATGACGCCCTGACCCAGGCCTACAACGCTGCTCTTGTCCTGGCCAACACGCCCGATGCCACCGAAGAAGCCTGCAAGGCCGCACAGGCCGAGCTCGAAACCGCGCTGGCAGCCGCCGAAGAGGGCATCATCGGCCTGGTCGATGGCAAGTACTACTACATCATCAACATGCGCTCCAACAGCGGTCTGACCAGCGACGGTACCTACGTCTATGCCGTGGCCAACTACGCTATGCCCACCGCCGAGACGGCTACCGTCACCGATGCCAACTTCTTCTGGAAGGCTGAGAAGGTGGACGACGGCATTGCCCTGAAGAACTATGCCGTAGGGCTCTACGCTCCCGAGCCCGCCGGCGACAATGGCCGCAACTCCGCCTTGGCTGCTGCCGAACCTCTTGGCTTCAGCATTGAGTATAACACCACCAACGAACGTGGACCGGGCCTCTTCAATATCAAGGGCAAAAATAACTACGCCCATATCTCCGGTGCCTATGGTTGGGTACGCTGGAACAGCATCAACGGCGATGGCAACCTCTATGCCTTCTACGAAGTGGATGCCGCTACGCTCGAAAAACTGGCTGCCGAAGTGAAGCAGAACCAGCTCAACGAGCAACTCGCCGCTCTCTACGACGAAGCCTACGCCGCATGGGGCAAAGGCCGCGCCTTCACCTCCAACGCTTCGGCCGACGGCCTCTTTGACGACCCCGGTATCGTGACCGACGGCGCTGCCATCAGCACCAACGCTCCCGAAACGGGCGAGCACAGCGATGCCAACCCCACGCAGGGTGACGTAGAGAACCTTGTCGATGGCAACTTCACCTCCTTCTTCCACAGCCGCTGGAAGAGCGCTACTGAGCCCGCCGACCCCGACACCTGGCACTACGTACAGGCCGACCTCGGCGATGCTTACCAGACGCTGGCTATCAAGTACGCCAAGCGCCACAACAACCTGACGACCTACAACCCCACCAAGGGTCTGGTCTATGCTGCTGACGACCCCGAAGGCGAATGGACGCTCTGCGGCGCCATCGAGTTCAGCTATCCCTACTCGGCCAATGTCAATGCCACCGAGACGGCCAACTTCGTCGGCATCACGGGCTTCCAGCTGGATGCTCCCCACCGCTACGTTCGTATCGCCGTGACCGAGCGCCAGCAAAACGGCGGTGGCTTCCTGAACGGACAGCCCTACTTCTACCTCTCTGAGCTCCACTTCTACGAGGCACAGCTCGACGAGGCCAACTCGCCCTTCTTCGCCGTGAGCGAGGCTACCCGCAACAACTTCAAGGCCGCCCTCGACGCTGCCAAGGCCGCACAGGGTGCCGCCACCGAAGAGATTATCAGCAACCTGCGCGCTGCCTACGACGCCTTCATCGCCGAGTTCCCCGACGCCTCTGTCATCGAAACGGCCATCGCCAACGCCAAGACGGCTATCGAAGGCGTGCCTGTTGGCGACGAAGTGGGCTACTATCCTCAGGAGGCCCTCGACCAGGTAAACGGCATCATCGCACAGGTGGAAGCCTCCATCAAGCCTGTCATGACGCTCGACGAAATTCAGGCCGGCGTCAAGACCGTTGAAGATGCTGTGACTGCCTTCCGCGCCAGCCTCATCATGCCTGAGGTAGGCAAGACCTACATCATGCGCGGTATCACGGAAGATTCGGGCAACGCACGCGCTCTCAACGCTATCGTCTATAGCTTAGGCAACGGTAGCGATGCGCTCCGCTCGAAGGCTCAGACGGGCGAGGGCGAAGATAAGGTCGATCCTGTCAGCCCCTCCGACAATCTGGGTTATGTATGGCTCGTTACCAAGGTTGAGAATGGCAAGATCGCTCTCCGCAACCTCAACACGGGCTACTGGATTGGCGAACAGCCCAACCTCAACGGCAACATCATGAACGTGGCCGAAGAAACGCTCCTGCCTCTGCAGAGCGCCAAGGTGGGCGGCGGCTTCAACCTCGTCGTAGGTGACGGCCTCTACATGAACTTTGCCGGACAGCGCGAAGTGATGGTAGCATGGAGCAGCGCATCGGGCGCCGACAACAGCGCCTTCCGCTTTGAGGAGTTTGACCCCGAGACCTTCAATGGCACCACCCAGTGGACCGTCACGGGCAACTACTTCCGCGTGCTCACCCTGCCGTTCGAAATCTTCTGCCCCTCGGCCGATGAAGGTACGGCTTACACCGTTCTGGGTCAGAAGCAGAACGAAGACGAGACCTACTCGCTCGAACTCAAGGCCATCGGCGAAGACGAGACCATCCCCGCCGGTATGCCCTTCGTCTTCCAGCCCACGACGGAGAACGCTACGGGTGGCCAGATCATCACCTGCCTCCTGGCCGACGACGTTGACATTCTCAACATCCCCTATGCCACCGAAGCCAAGAACCAGTATGTTGGCGGCATCGAGGACGACGCTCACCTGGCCATTTTCGGTACGCTCAGCGGCCTTGTTCTGCCCGAGGGCAGCAAGGGTATGGGCGTCCTGCGCGGCGGCACAATGTACCCCGTTGACGAGACCTCGTCCGAGGCCTTCCGCACCGTGGGTGGCAACAGCGGCTACATCTTCGGCGTTCCCACCGAGGAGACTGGCGACGCCCGCATCCGCATGACCCTGCCTCTGAGCACGGGTATCGGCACCATCACCATCAACGGCCAGAAGGCTGCTCAGGGTGCTTACACCATCAGCGGTATCAAGGTCGATGCTGAGAAGAACCTGCCTGCCGGCGTATATATCATCAACGGCAAGAAGGTTATCCGCTAAGCCGACTGGCTTTCCCCTCACCGGCTGCCGCCCTCTGCCCCACACGCGGGGCGGCAGACCGCGTCCATACACAGGCTGTGCCGCAGGGTCTTCACCCTACGGCACAGCCATTTTTTTGGGTATGTGCTGCCGGAGCAGCCCGTGTGTTCAGAGTTTGATCTTCACGCCAGCGTTGAAGCGGGCGCCATAGTGCTCGCTCTGCATCGTGCGCGACGAGACGCCCTGGTAGTAGCGCAGGGGCTGGTTGAGCAGGTTGACGGCCTCGGCATAGACGGTGGTCTTGAACTGACGGCCGAAGGTGTAGCTAACGTTGAGGTCGAGGTAGTTGACCTTGTCGTAGTAGCGGTCGTAGAAGGCTTCAGAGCCCACCTCATCGATGAAGGCCGAAGCGAAGTTGTAGCTCAGACGGGCGTTGAGGCCCCATTTCTCGAAGAAGAGCGAGGCGTTGGCCGTATGTTCGGGCGAGCCCGGCATGCGCAGGCCCTTTTCGTTTTCACGGCCCTCTACGTTGAAGTTTCTTACGCGCGAGTAGGTATAGGTGTAGTTGGCGTAGATGCCGAGGCAGCGCAGTGTGGGTGCGATGAAGCCGAAGTCGCGCTGGAGGGCCAGTTCGACGCCCAGCAGGTCAGCGTTACCCGAGTTGCGTGGCTGGACGAATTTGGTATAGACGTTGTCGTTCCAGGTATAGTTGCGCAGCGTCTGGTCAACGATGATGTCGTTGATGCGCTTGTAGAACACGCCGCCACTCACCAGACCGATGCTCTTGAAGTAGTATTCGGCATTGAGGTCGAAGTTGTAGCTGATGGTAGGTTTGAGGGCGGGGTTACCGAGCGAGATTTCGTTGTCGTTGCGGTCGATGCTGATGTTGGGGGCGAGGGACGAGTATTTGGGTCGAGCGATGGTGTTGGTAAACGAGCCGCGAACTTTGAGGTCGGCGATAGGCTCCCATTTGAGCAGCACAGAGGGCAGGATGTTGAGGTAGTTGTCGCTCTGGTAGGGCGTCTGTGTGGTGCGGTCTTCGACGGCGTCATACTGGCTACCGCGATAGCGCACATGTGTGTTTTCCAGGCGTACGCCAGCCGTTGCTTCGAGGTGGTTACCCAGTTGCTGGTCAAGGCGCAGGTAGCCTGCCGTTACCACTTCCGATGCCTTGTAGTTGGTAGCCAGTTCTTCAGCCACCTGTTCTTTTTCAAAGAGGTCGGGATTATTGAGGTCCAGTTGGCCCACATATTCCTTGCTGACGAACGAGCCTACGCGGTAGTCGTTGTCGGGCATGAAGTTGGAGCGTGTCTGGTCAACGGCGGCAGCCAGCGATGCGGCGTTGAAGGCGTCCTCGTCGATGGGCGTGTATTCGTAGAAGTCGATGATTTTCTCCTTCGTCTTGCGTACCACCTTGGCGCCAACCTTCATGCGGCTGGCGTAGGTGCCCGACGACAGCGGCAGACTGAAGTCGATTTTAGCCTTGAGGTCGCGTTCCATGATGTCTTCCTGCTGTTCGGTGAGTTCCTTGAGCGAGAAGTCGTCGTTGAGGGTCATGGTCGAGCCTTCCTTGGGCAGGGCCAGCGGCCAGCGTTCGTTAGAGAGGTCGAGGTCGAACTTCTGCTTTTTGAGTTGGTAGTCGATGTAGCGCTCGTTGGGGCGGTATTCTGAAGCCTGTGCGTAGTTGAGGCTCCAGTCCATGCTCAGCGTACCGAAGAGGTGTTCGCCGCCCAGGGTGTAGTCCATTGTGCGCTGGCGTTCCAGACGTGCGTTGTGGTTGTCGGGCGTGCCCGCCTTGGTCTGTACACGTACTGTGGCCTTACCGTTTTCGACGCAGTTGTCGTCGTCCATGTTGAAGTCTTTGAGCGTCACGCGGTAGCGGTTTTCCCAGTCGTTGCGGTTGTTGAAGATTCCCTTGAAGGTGATGGTGTGGTTGCGGTTGAAGCGGTAGTCGAAGGCAGCCGAATAGCTTTGGCGTTCGCGGGTGACGAAGTACTGGCGAATCTGGTAGTCGGTGATGGTCACGTTGCCCGTGTTCACGTCGCGGTCCCATACAAACTCCACGTCGTCGCTGCCCGAGGGTGTGCGCTGGTAGGAAGCAGCGATCATGATGCCCAGTCGGTCGTTGAGGAAGCGCTCACCGTAGGTCAGACCCAGGTTGAGGTTGAGTTTTTCGCTCACGTGGTTGTATCCGCTCCCCGCGGTGGCGGTGAAGAAGCGCTTGTAGGGCGAGTTTTTGGTCACCAGGTTGATGCTACCGCCGATGGCGTCGGCATCCATATCGGGGGTGACCACCTTGCTCACCTCGACCATCTGTATCATGTCGGCGGGGATGAGGTCGAGCTGTACGCTGCGTGTATCGCCTTCGGCCGAGGGAATGCGGTTGCCGTTGATGGTGACGCTGCTCAGGTCGGCCGACGTGCCGCGCACCTGTCCGAAGCGGGCCTCGCCCTGGTCATACTGTACGTTGATGCCCGGGATGCGCTTGAGGGCATCGCCGATGTTGGAGTCGGGGAACTTGCCCACCTGGTCGGCGCTGACCACATTGGTCAGGTGCAAGTTGTTTTTCTGCGTATTGATGGCGCGAGCCTGTCCGGTGAAGCTGCCGCGCACCTCAACCTCCGACAGTGTCGTGGTGGTGCGCAGTATCAGTTGCACCTCTGCCGTCTGGCCAGCCTTCACCGTGACCGTTGCCTCGGCAGGTGCATAGCCCACATACTGCACCTTCAGTTTGTAGGTGCCGGGCAGAATGTTGGTCAGACGGAAGCGGCCATCGGCATCGCTCACCGCCTTCAGTTTATGTTTTTCGATGGTCATTAGGGCGCCCGAGAGCGCCAGACCATCGGCATCACATACTACACCTGTCACCGTGCCGTAGCGTCCAGCCACAGGCGTCTTAGGGTCGGCACCCTCATCGGCGACATACAGAGGCCGTACAGAAGACACACCAGCCTTGTGTGCAGAAGAAGAAGGGGTTTCGGCAAAGGCCACTCCGAGCGAGCCCCAAGCCATCAGGACGGCCATCACCGTCAGTGTTGTTTTCTTCATAAGTTGTGCTTAAAAAAGTAAAAACTTTGATGGCGCAAAAGTAGGTAGGCCCTGTTACAGCCTGCCTGCATCATGGTTACAATAGTGTAAAGCCCCCAACTACACAAGCAGTCTTCACACAATCTTAAAGCAAGTGTAACCTGCCGATAATGGTTATTTTCCACCTTTGCCACGCGAAAGGCCATGAACGGAATATACACTATATATCATACCTACATTGTACACCAAAAAACAGTAACACATGATGAAAAAAACTTTGCGCACCGCTCTTCTCACCCTCCTGCTCTGCGTCACCTCTGTCCTGTCTGCTCAAAACACCTCACGCTGGGCACCGCTTGAAGGGCAACTGACCTTCTACATTGCCAACGACCTTGGGCGCAACGGCTACTACGACCAGCGCCCCGTGGCCGAACTGATGGGCCAGATGGCCGAAACCGTCGAGCCCGAGTGCGTCTTTGCCGCCGGCGACATTCACCACTTCGATGGCGTGGCCTCAACGGCCGACCCCCTGTGGATGACCAACTTTGAAACCATCTATCCCCACCCCGAACTGATGATAGCCTGGCACCCCATCCTGGGCAACCACGAGTATCGCGGTTCGACACAGGCCGTGCTCGACTACAGCCACATCTCGCGCCGCTGGCAGATGCCCGCACGCTACTACACACGTTCCTACACGAAAAAGGGCGTGAGCATCCGCTTTATCTTGCTGGACACCACGCCCCTCATCACGCGCTACCGCGAAGACAGCGAAACCTATCCCGATGCCGTCAAGCAGGATGCCGACTGCCAGTTGGCTTGGCTCGACAGCACCCTCAATGCCGCCCGCGAGCAGTGGGTCGTGGTCGTTGGCCACCACCCCATGTATGCCGTGACGGGAAAGGACGATAGCGAGCGTACCGACCTGCAGAAGAGCCTCGACCCCATCCTCAAGCGCCACCATGTCGATCTCTATGTCGCTGGCCACATCCACAACTTCCAGCACCACCGCGCCAAGGGGTCAGACATCGACTATGTGGTGAACAGTTCGGCCTCTTTGGCCCGCCCCATCGACGCCACCCCGTCCAGTCGGGCCGATGACGGCCTGCGCTTCGCCTCTGGCATGGAGGGCTTCAGCGTCGTCACCGCCGATGCCACAACGCTTCGTCTGGCCTTCATTGACAAGGCTGGAAATGTCATCTACACTATCACTCGCGAGAACCGCTGACGACAGACGGCACAGGGGGCCAGATAGAAAACTCGCCCTCCGCGACACCCTATTTTGGGGAAAAGTGGTCGCGGAGGGCGATTTGCATTTCGGCTTTTTCTGTAGTATATTTGCTTTGCAATGTGCGAAGGCCTCTCTACGGGGGCCTTTTTTCGTGGCCAAAAGGCCAAAAAACAACTTGGGCGACCGTTTTTTCGGTCGCCCAAGTTGTTTTTCCAGTCGCCCAAGTCGTGTTTCGCGTCGCTCTGGTCGTGCCGCCGGTCGCCCGGACCCCCTCTCCCACCGTTAATTTTTTCTAAACTTTTCGTCAGGAAAACGGGCGTTGATAGAAAACTCTTGCGCAAAACGTGAAGCGATGGCGCCGCACGATGTATATTATGGGGACACTGTATAAGCCGCCGCAGTTTCAGCGACTATGGCGCCGAGTAGCCCGATAGGAGGCGTCGTCCCTACGCCTTCTTGCCCGTCAGGATGGTCTTGATGTCGTTGAGTTTGTTGAGCGCCTCGAGGGGGGTGAGGGCATTGATGTCGGTGTGGAGAATCTCGTCGCGTATCTGACTGAGGACCGGGTCGTCCAACTGGAAGAAACTGAGTTGGGCCGTGCTCTCGCCCTTCTTCCTGCGGCTGACCATACGGCGCACGGCACCGGCTAGGGCTGTGCCGCCAGCGTTGGTGTCCGTTTGAGAGGTGTTGTCATCGTTAGTCCCGTTATCTGTTTCGTTGTCTGTGGCATTGTCGTCGCGTGTGGCGACGCGTGCCTCGCCCATCGTGGTCTGTTCGAGGGCGTGGAGCACCGTCTCGGCACGGCCGACGATGGACGCCGGCATACCCGCCAGACGCGCCACATGGATGCCGAAGGAATGGGCCGAGCCCCCCGGACGCAGGGTGCGGAGGAAGACCACGCGGCCGTCGCGCTCCATGACCGAGACGTTCCAGTTGCGGATGCGCGTGAAGAGGCGCTCCATCTCGTTGAGTTCGTGGTAGTGGGTGGCGAAGAGCGTGCGGGCGTGTGCCGTGGGGTTTTCGTGCAGGTGTTCGACGATGGCCCAGGCGATGGAGATGCCGTCGTAGGTCGATGTGCCGCGTCCCAGTTCGTCGAAGAGCACGAGGGAGCGCGCGGTGAGGTTGTTGAGGATGCTCGCCGCCTCGGTCATCTCCACCATGAAGGTGCTCTCGCCCACGGAGATGTTGTCGCTCGCCCCCACGCGGGTGAATATCTTATCCACTACGCCGACGGTGGCTGCTGCTGCCGGTACGAACGAGCCCATCTGCGCCATGAGCGTGATGAGCGCCGTCTGTCGGAGCAGGGCACTCTTACCCGCCATGTTCGGTCCGGTGACGATGACAATCTGCTGGCCGTTGCTGTCGAGGAGGATGTCGTTCGGCACATAGTCTTCGCCCGGCGGCATGAGCGTCTCGATGACGGGGTGGCGGCCCTGGCGTATGTCGAGCACGAGGCCGTCGTCTATCGTGGGGCGGACGTAGCGGTGGAGGCCCGCCGTATAGGCCATGGCGTAGAGGCAGTCGAGCTGCGAGAGCGCCGCCGCGTTGCGCTGCAGCAGGGCGATGAAGCCCGTGGCCGCCTCGAGCAGACGGGTGTAGAGTTGCGCTTCGATGACGAGGATGCGGTCTTCGGCGCCGAGAATCTTCTCCTCATACTGCTTGAGTTCCTCCGTGATGTAGCGTTCGGCCTGCGCCAGCGTCTGCTTACGTATCCAGGTGTCGGGGACGAGGTCCTTGTAGGTGTTGCGCACCTCGATGTAGTAGCCAAAGACGTTGTTGTAGCCAATCTTGAGGCTGGCGATACCCGTGGCCTCGCTTTCGCGCTGCTGTATGCTGAGCAGGTAGTCCTTGCCCTGTGCCGATATGGCGCGCAGTTCGTCCAGGTCGGGATCTACGCCGTCGGCGATGACGCCCGGTCGGCCGGTGGCGATGGGCGGGTCGGGGCGCAGTTCGCGGCGTATGCGTGCGGTGAGTTCTTCACAGTCGTCGAGGCGTTCGCCCAGGCGGCGTATCTCTTCGCTGCCGGCGTCGAGGCATGCGCGGTGTATGACGGCGACGCTCTCGAGGGCATAGCGCAGTTGCTGCATCTCGCGCGGGTTGGCGCGGCCCACCGCCACTTTCGAGACGATGCGCTCCAGGTCGCCCACCTTGGCCATCTCTTCGGCGATGAGGTCGCGGAAGGCCGTGTCGCGGAAGAAGTGTTCGACGCAGTCTTGGCGTTGGCGTATGGCCTCCGGCTGCTGCAGGGGGAAGAGCACCCATCGGCGCAGCAGGCGGGCGCCCATCGGTGTGCAGGTGTGGTCGAGCACCTGGAGGAGCGATGTGCCCCCGTCGTTCATTGGGGCGACGAGTTCGAGGTTGCGTATGGTGAAGCGGTCAAGGCGGACGTAGGTGTCCATCTCGACGGGGCGTATGGTGGTGATGTGTCCGGTGCGTGTGTGCTGGGTAATCTCGAGGTAGCACATGATGGCGCCCGCGGCGGTGATGGCGTTGTGCAGGTGGTCGATGCCGTAGCCCTTGAGCGTGCCCACGTCGAAGTGGCGGCAGAGTTTTTGACGCGCCGTGCCCTCGTTGAAGGCCCAGTCTTCGAGTTCGTAGAGACACATTTTCTGCCCGAAGAGCCCTTCGAGTCGCGGGCGCATGCCGCGGGCGTAGAGCACCTCCTTGGGGCAGAAGTTGGCCAGGAGTTTGTCGATATACTCCGCCGTGCCCTCGGCCACGAGATACTCGCCCGTAGAGATGTCGAGGAAGGCGGCGCCGATGGCCTCTCGTCCGAAGTGGAGGGCGGCGAGGAAGTTGTTCTCCTTGGCCTGCAGGACGTTGTCGGTGAGCACGACACCCGGGGTGACCAGTTCGGTGATGCCGCGCTTGACCAGTTTTTTGGTCAGTTTGGGGTCTTCGAGCTGGTCGCAGATGGCCACGCGGTAGCCGGCGCGTATGAGTCGCGGCAGGTAGGTGTCGAGGGCGTGGTGGGGGAAGCCCGCCATCTCGGTGACGCTGCCGCTCTTGCCGTTGTTGCGGCGTGTGAGGGTGATGCCCAGGGCCTGCGAGGCGGTCACGGCGTCGGCCATATAGGTTTCATAGAAGTCACCGCAGCGGAAGAGGAGCAGGGCGTCGGGGTGTTTCGCCTTGAGGTCCTGAAACTGCTTCATCATTGGGGTGAGTTCTTCTTTTGCCATCGTAGTAAGGTTTGTAGGTGTGGGTAGTCAATGCGCCGTGCCGCGCCCTCCGTCGTATGGGAGCGGCGGTGACGCGGCACGGGCATATGGATGTGCGTGAAGGGAGTGCGGGGCGACGAGCACCCGCCGTGACGAGCGCCGTCAGGCCTTGTTCCGCGGCAGGTTGGCCGGTTGTTCGCCGGCCATCGCGGGCTTGCCGGCCTTGTCCTTCTTGTCGGCCTTGACCTTGATGCGGTCGAAGCCGTAGCCGAAGACGCCGATGACTTTCGACTGCGAAACGAAGGCTCCCGGGTCGATGTTCTGGATGATGCGGAAGATGGTGGGGCTCTCGCGCTTCTTGGCCAGGACGACGAGCACCTTGCGCTCCTGCTTGGTGTACCAGCCCTGACCGTTGAGCACGGTGACACCGCGGTGAAGCTGGTTGATGGCGCCGGCAATCTCGTCGTACTTCAGGGAGAAGATGAGAAACTGTACCGACTGGCGGCCGCGGTCAACGACGTAGTCGAGGAGCAGGTTGGTGATGATGAGCGTGGTGTAGCCGTAGAGCAGCCTCTCCACGTTGCCTGAGGGCAGCATCAGGCTCGACGAGATGATGATGAGGTCGAGAATCATCATCATCTGTCCCAGCGTGACGTCCTTATACTTGTTGATGATGGAGGCGATGATGTCCGTGCCGCCGGTGGAGCCGTTGGTGAGGAACACCAGGCCGATGCCGATGCCCTCGAGGGCGGCACCGATGATACACGACATGAACATGCCGTTCTCTACCAACTGGGGGATGCCGGCGGCACTATGCGACAGTTCGGGGTGTGTGGCGCCCACATAGACCATCACCTCCTTGACCGCTGCCAGCAGGAAGGTCAGCATGAACACGGCGTAGATGGTCTTGATGCAGAACTTCCACCCAAGCACCCGCACGGCGATGGCGAGCAGGATAATGTTGACCAGGAAGAAGGTGTAGTGGACGGGGAAGCCCGTGGCGTAGAAGATGACGGCACCGGCACCTGCCAGACCGCCCGTAGTAATCTCGTAGGGCAGCTGGAAGCAGGTGAAGCCGACAGCGTAGAGCAGGAGGCCGAAGGTGATGACGACGTAGTCGCGGGCCTCCTGAAGGAAGGTAAAGTGCAGAGGACTGGCCATGGTTGGTAAGAAAAGAGAGGGGTATTATTTCTTGAGAACGACGTTGACAATCTTGCCGGGCACGACGATGACCTTGACCACCTGGAAGCCCTCGGTGTAGCGTGCGGCCTGCGGTGCGCCCAGTGCGGCGGCCTCGGCCTCTTCGCGCGAGGCACCGGCGGGCAGGTCGATGGTGTAGCGGGTCTTGCCGTTGAACGAGACGCTCAGCGTGACGGTGTCCTCGACCATGCAGGTCTCGTCGTAGGCGGGCCACTGGGCGTCGCAGACGGTGGTGTCGTGGCCCAGCTGGTGCCACAACTCTTCGGCCACATAGGGCGTGAAGGGGGCCATGAGGATGCAGAGCGGCTCGAGCACCTGACGCGAGGTGCACTTCTGCTGCGCCAGTTCGCCTACAGCAATCATGAAGGCCGCTACGCTCGTGTTGTACGAGAAGGTCTCGATGTCTTCCGTCACCTTCTTGATGAGTTTGTGCAGCGTCTTGAGGTTGGCCTTGGTGGGCGCCTCGTCGCTGACGGCCCACTGTCCGTCGCGGGTGAAGAAGAGGTTCCACGTCTTGCGCAGGAAGCGGAAGCAGCCGTCGATGCCGTTGCTGTCCCAGGGTTTGCTCTGGCTGATGGGGCCGAGGAACATTTCGTACAGGCGCAACGTGTCGGCGCCGTACTTCTCGATGATGACGTCGGGGTTGACCACGTTATACATCGACTTGGACATCTTCTCAACCGCCCAGCCGCAGATGTAGCGGCCGTCCTCGAGGATGAACTCGGCCGTGGCAAACTCGGGACGCCAGGCCTTGAAGGCTTCCAGGTCGAGCACGTCGTTCTGCACGATGTTGACATCGACGTGGATGGGCGTTACGTCATATTGGTCCTTCAGGCCGAGCGAGACGAAGGTGTTGGTCTCCTTGATGCGATAGACAAAGTTGGAGCGGCCCTGTATCATGCCCTGGTTCACCAGTTTGCGGAAGGGCTCGTCCTGGCAGCTGACACCCAGGTCGTGGAGGAACTTATTCCAGAAGCGCGAGTAGATAAGGTGGCCCGTGGCGTGCTCCGAACCGCCGATGTAGAGATCTACGTTCTGCCAGTAGGCGTCGGCTTCGGGACTGACGAGGGCCTTGTCGTTGTGCGGGTCCATGTAGCGCAGGTAGTAGGCAGAGGAGCCGGCGAAGCCCGGCATGGTGGAGAGCTCGAGGGGGAAGACGGTGACGTTGTCGATGAGCGCCTTATCTACCACCTGACTGTTGGCCTCGTCCCAGGCCCACTTGGCGGCGTTGCCCAGGGGCGGTTCGCCCGTCTCGGTGGGCAGGAACTTGCTCACCTCGGGCAGGCAGAGCGGCAGGCAGGCCTCGGGAATCATGCGGGGCATGCCGTCCTTATAATAGACGGGGAAGGGCTCGCCCCAGTAGCGCTGGCGCGAGAAGATGGCATCGCGCAGGCGGTAGTTGACCTTGACGCGGCCCAGGCCCTTCTCGGTGACGAAGCGCTTGGTGGCGGCGATGGCCTCCTTGACCGTCAGACCGTTGAGCGAGAAACCGTCGAGGCCCTGCTTGCCCTGCTGCGGACTGTTCATGACCGTGCCCTCCTTCGCGTCGAAACTCTCCTCGCTGACGTCGGCACCCTCGATGAGGGGGATGATGGGCAGCGAGAAGTGGCGGGCGAAGGCGTAGTCGCGCGAGTCGTGCGCCGGCACCGCCATGATGGCGCCCGTGCCATAGCCCGCCAGGACATAGTCGCTCACCCAGATGGGGATATCCTCGCCCGTGAAGGGGTTGACGGCATAGCTGCCGGTGAAGACGCCCGTCACCTTACGGTCGGCGATGCGTTCGCGCTCGGTGCGGCGCTTGGTGGCCTCGACGTAGGCTTCGACGTCGGCGCGGCAGTCGGCGGTGGTCAGTTCGCCCACCAGTTCGCTCTCCGGCGCCAGCACCATGAAGGTCACGCCGAAGATGGTGTCGGCGCGGGTGGTGAAGATGGTGAAGTGCTGGTCGCTGTCCTTGACGCTAAACTCCATTTCCGTACCCTCCGAGCGGCCAATCCAGTTGCGCTGGGTCTCCTTGATGGAGTCGCTCCAGTCGATGGTGTCCAGACCGTCGAGCAGGCGCTGGGCATAGGCCGATACGCGCAGGCACCACTGCTTCATCTTTTTCTGCACCACGGGGTGTCCACCGCGCACGCTCAGCCCATCTACCACCTCATCGTTGGCCAGTACGGTGCCCAGAGCGGGGCACCAGTTGACCATCGTCTCGCCCAGGTAGGCCAGGCGGTAGTTCATCAGCACCTGCTGCTGCTCCTTCTCGCTCATGGTGTTCCATTCGGCCGCGGTGAAGGAGAGCGTCTCGCTGCAGGCCACGTCGAGGCCCTCGGTGCCGTGGGCGGCGAAGTGAGCCACCAGGCGGCTGATGGGCTGTGCCTTCTGGCAGGTGTTGCAGTAGAAGGCGTCGAACATGCGCTGGAAGGCCCACTGTGTCCAGTGGTAATACTCGGCGTCGCAAGTGCGCACCTCACGGTCCCAGTCGAACGAGAAACCGATCTTGTCCAGTTGATCGCGGTAGCGGTTGATATTGTTCACCGTGGTGATGGCGGGGTGCTGTCCCGTCTGTATGGCATACTGCTCGGCGGGCAGGCCATAGGCGTCGTAGCCCATGGGGTTGAGCACGTTATATCCGCAGAGCCGCTTGTAGCGGGCGTAGATGTCGGAGGCGATGTAGCCCAGCGGGTGCCCCACATGCAGGCCGGCGCCCGAGGGGTAAGGGAACATGTTGAGCACGTAGTATTTGGGCTTCGTCGTGTCTTCGCCCACGTGGTAGGTCTTCTCGGCGGCCCATGTCTGCCGCCATTTCTTCTCGATGTCCTGGAAGTTGTAGTCCATTATGGTGTAGTTATTGTTTTTCAGTGTGTCGGCGCCCGTGATGTGGACTGCTGCTTTGCTGCTTTGGCCGTGCTTTGTCATGGTGCCGAAGGGGTGTTTGATTATTTCTTGCAAAGGTAGTGCAAGGGGTTTGAAGGGCAAAACGAAAAGCCCACGTTTTTGGTGCGGGCAGCCCGCGGGGGATGGCCATGTCCTTATTTATCTAGCCTCGGACGACTTGATCAGAACATTTTGTCTTGCGTACAAGACAAAAAAGCCGCATTTTTGTCTTGTGCGCAAGACACTCGCTCAAAAACCGCGCATTGGGGCTGGGGTGGCGGCAAGAAAAAGTCTCCCGGTCAGACGACGGGGCGTCTGGCCGGGAGACGGGTGTAGAGAAAGTTATCGTTTTCTATTATTTCTTATTTTCTTATTTCCAAGCCGAAGAGAACGGCGGGCTGTACGCGTGCTATGCGTCCCTCGTAGCGGTTGCCACCCTTATAGACCACCTGCGGTTCGAGGGTGAGGGCCAGGTGGTTGTTCAGACGCAGGGCCATCTGTGCACCGGCATGGATGTTGGGCGTGAAGCAGCCGCGTCCGCTGCCGTAGTCGGCACCGAGGGCCACACCGGCGAAGCCGCGGATATCGAACAGACGGTCGGGGTTGTAGCCGTGGGCCAGGGTGGAGAGTGAGAGCATCCAGTCGGCGGCAGCATTGACCTCGCCCAGACGTCCGGGGTTGGTGTCGAACTTGGCCAAACCGTTGAGGCTCAGTCGCCAGGCCTGTGCCGGAGCGTACCACTCGCCGTAACTCAGACTACCGTTCATGCCGTAGAGCTTGCTCAGGCGGAAGTCAGCCAGACTGACCGACGTGCCGCCGGCCACGCCGATGAACGAGCGGGGCGATGTCTCATCCTCGAGGAAGCGCTGGCGCAGACTGGCGTAGTTGATCTGATCCCAGTTCCACTGCACACCGGCCAACACCTGAGCCACGAGTTGACCCTTGAAGGCGGAGTTACCTCTATCAGCGATGAAGCTCTTACTGTACAGTCCCATCTGCGGCTCCAGGAAGAGGCTCATGGCAGGGGTGACGTTCCAGAGGCCCTTGACACCACCCTGTGCGCCCAGGTACGGCGTGTTTTCGCCTGAGCGTACGGCAGCGTTAAGACCCGCGAAGACGTTGAGTTCCAAGGGGCGCCGCTCGCGGTAGCCGTAGAGGGCGTTGGTGATGTTCAGCATATAGTCGGCGCCAACAGTGGCGTGCTTGAGCGCCTTACTGCCGTTGCGCTGCCAGAGACCCGTCTGCATCCAGAGGCGGGCACCGTTGACGGCGTCAAACCAGTAGCCTATGCCCAGGCGACTCTGCAGGCGTGTATAGTCTTCGATGTCTCTGATGCTGCTGCCGTTCAGGCCCATGCCGGCACCCATGGTTGCTTCGACGAAGGTGTGGGGCGTGAAGTCGGCGAAGTAGGCCTCCGCATCGGAGTTGTTACGACCGAGCAGTCGGCCGTAAGCGTTGTGGAAGGTCAGACCGGCCAAGAGCGAGGGCATGATATCGAAGCGCCGGAAGGTGTTGTGGTGAGGCATGTAGCGGCCCTGATAGGCATCGAGGCGCGGCTCGAGGAAGAAGTCCATGGTCGATGTGAGACGCATGTTGGCCTGCAGACCACCACCCGCACCAACGATGATCTCGTTGTCGGCATCGGCGCGACGGTAGCCTAGGTGGCCGCCGGCCAAGGCGTTGATGCTGAACTTGCGTTCCCGCATGTCGCCGCCAAAGAGGTTGTGCAGGTTGAGCAGGTATTCGCCCGAGAGGATGGCGCTCTTGGGCTGGCAGCCGTGTGTGCCGAAGGAAAACTGTCGTGTCAGTTTGCCCGACAGGCGTACGCCGTGCTTGGGCGTGAGCCATTTGCCGACAGACAGGCGGCCCTCGATGCCGCGATATTCGTCCATGATGTCGAACGGCCGACGTCCAAGGGTGTTAAGGCCGATGCTCATCGAGTAGAACAGGTTGGCACCCAGACTATAGTCGGCATAGCCCAAACCCGTGGCGCGTCGCGGTGCGGTGAGCAGGTGGTAGCCCACGCCGGCGTAGAGGCCCATGGTCGGCGTCAGGGTATGTGCCGTACTGCCGTAGAGCACATCCGACTTCGTCAGGCTTACGCGCGGCTCAATATAGGCGTAGCCTAGCGGGCAGATGTTCCACTGTCCACGCAGGCCAAAGCGTACCGAGGGGGCAATGCGGTTATCGCCATCCAGGCGTGAGGCGTTTAGACCGACGCCCACCACGCCCATCACCTCATAGCGGGCGCGCTCATCGTAGGTGAAACTGCCGATGGCGGTGAGGTTCATCAAGTAGTCCAGGTGGACCGAGCCCACGGGTAGGTGGCGCCCGTTGACGCCGTAGAAGCCCGCCTCGGCCGAGGCACGCCATCCGTGCTCTGGCGTCAGCCAATCGCCGAAGGCCAGTGAGGCCGAGAAGCCCGGGCGGCCCAATGCGTCCGATCCGAGGAAGTTATATTTGGTGGCATACTGCAATCCAGCGCCCGTCTCGACGAAGAGGTGGTCGCCGAAGCGCTTGTGCGCGAAGCGCTTGGCTACAGCCGGCCGCTGTAGCAGGTGGTCGAGCGCGTTGCCGTATTCAGAGTGCACCACTGTTGGTTCCTGCGCGCCGACTGTTGCGGCAGTTGTCGCCAGCGCCAGGGCGCAGACAAATCGTCGTAGGTATTTCATCGGGGAATGTCCTTCTTTGGTGAGAATGTCGTTATTCATCCTTGGCCTCATGGCCTTCGTCTTTTAATCTTCGCTGTGAGCAATAGCGGTTATTCTGGAATGTAGTCAATTTTATCAAATTTTTCATTATCTATCAGCAATTCATTGATATCGGCATCACTGAGGGCCACTTGCCTCAGTTTGGGATCCATCGCCATCGCCTTATCCAACTCTTTTTTTGCTTGCTCCTTTAGTTCTTCGTTATTATCGTCTGCTTTACTACGGCGGAGCAGGCATGTTGCTAACAGATAGTGCGACACAGGGTCATTGTCGGGCAACTGCTTGCATAGCTCGTAGGCTTCTTCGTGCTGTTGGGTGATTAACTTCATTACCACGCCATTGCGCGGGGATGAGGAGGCTACTGTTTCCACGTCCTCATCAGTACCTTCACCAGCAACAATGTTGCAGATAGATTTAAGGAAACCGAATCGTTCATCGTTTTCAGGCAGGTACTGTGTTATTGAGTCTGCCTGTGAAAATTTCTGATTTAGCAGCAGGGCGATGGCATGGTTTGCATTAACCTCTGCAGCCACTGGCCTTTTTCGTGTAGATCTGCCCGCAAACTTTTCAAGAAGTTTTATTTCGGGTTTCCCGCGTTTAATGAGCATGGCCTGCAGGTCGTTGGCTGCTGCAACGAATCTCGGCCATACGGTAAGTGCCTGCCGGCAAATCTGCATGCGACGCAGAGTGTCCGGCTCGTTTCGGTACAACTTGAAGAACTCGTATTCTTTCAAGTTGGTACTGTCTTTTGCATATAAATCCTTAATTTCTTCTACGGTGGGGTCACGGTAGACTTCGTAGCCAATAGTGTACTTTACGCGACGCAACTTCGGCAAGTAGGTCTTTTTTATCACTGATTGGTAGAAGGGCAATCGTCGAATGTCTGCGCCCTGCAGGTCCATTCTCTGACCTCGCTGGGCGATGTTTTTGTAACGATTGATGATTGCCTGTACCTTGTCTGCCTCGTCATTAAGGCTGTCGGCGCGCATCGAATCGACCACTTCTTCCCAACCAGCTACCTCGGGCTTTTTATCGACTATTTTGTCTAGATTAGTCCTGTTCAAACGGCTCTTTATCTGGTCCACAGCAAAGTCGATACGTTTCTTTGTCAGTGCCACATTGTGGGCGTAGTTACCCTCCGGTGAAGAGGTACATGTCATCTCAAGCGCTGTTAAAATGGAATTTGTGTCGGCACTCAAGGCCTCCATTTGCCTATATAATTTTTCGAGTTCCTTGACAGTCTTGGGGTTGTCCATATCCAGAGCTGCCTTGTTTTCGAGGAATACCAAGTCCATCTCATCACCGCTGGTGTGCAAACCTAAATCGGGCTTGGGGATAAAAAGTGTGTCCTGCATCTCCAGAGAAGAAACACGATAGTCGAGCCATCTGATCGGGTGTATCACTCCACGCGAAAAGACAGCTGTGTCCCGTTGAAAGACATGTTTGTAGTCTTCATGAACGATGTAGGCAAAGTTGATTACATAATCGCTCTTGTCATCTAAATAAGAGGAATCTGAATAGGTATAGTTATGTAATTCATAGTTATGTTTTTGTCTTACTTTCTGCAAACTATCTGCCTGCGTACCATCTGTTTTGGGAAACTTCCATTCCACATGGACCGCAGAATCGCCTTCTACCTTGATATATGGGCACAGAGGGTCTTTCGACTTCATGTCGAAGCAGTACATGCGTTTCTGCGTGATGTTATACTCTCTGGCGTCATATACAAATGGTCTTCTGTACTCGTAAGTATTGCGTGTTACGTTATATACGATGGGCTGTACAACGACGCGACTATCTTTGGGGAACAATCTGTCGTCAATCTGTACAGGTATGTCAAAGTATTGATAATCGCCCTTCATTTTTGCAATGCTTCTACCCATTTTTGATTTGGGTTTTGGGCGTTCAACAACCTTAACGGCTTCGCCCAGTATAATATCGTCCAGGTCCTTGACCTGAATGTGGACGTCAATCTGCGTGCGGTTGTTCACCTTCACCTTTACGGCGCGATCCATGCCCATTGTGATAAACTCCAGGGTGCCGTTGCTGCGTACCGTCACCAGGAAGCGGCCGTCATCGTCAGTGGTGGCCAGCATGCGCTTGGTGCGGCCGTCCAGCACGTTGACGCCAAACTGTGGCTGGTTGGTCCGTGTGTTGATGACGCGGCCCTGCACACGGATAACATCATCCTGCGCAGCGGCGGAGAGGGCTATACAGAGGAGCACGACCGTCGCCATGATGGTGCGGAACAGTCGGTGTGCGCTGTGGGCGTAAGTGTTGTGGGTTGACATATTGGCTATGTGTTGGGCGTTATTTCAGGATATATACAATGTGTATGCCCGCCTTGATGGGGCCGACCAGGGTTCTGGGCTGCACAACGGAAGGTTCCTGTTGGTTGCGGCGGTAGTTCTTATATTTCATGCGCAGGGCACCGAGCGTTACCGAGCCCTCTATGTTCCAGCGGTCGGCCAAGGGGATGCTGTAACCATACGTCAGACCGGCACCTATGGCGTGACCCTTCAGCATGCGCTTGTTGAGCTGAAGGTCGAAGGCGCCAGCCTCGGCTGCTACGCCGAAGAAGTGGCCAGCCCCCGGGCGTGCCGAGTGCCAGTAGCGCAGTTCGGGCGCCAGACCCACAACGTGCATCTTATAGTTGCCTACGGAGAAGGGGTTGACGGCGCCCTCGATGGTGAGGGTGTAGTAGCGCGACAGGCGCACGTCGAGGCCCGCGTTGGGCGTAGTCGTGGCCCACAGCAGGCCATTCGTGCGCAGGGCGATGCGCTGGGCCGTAGCGCTCAAGGTCAAGGAGCAAAAGAGAACGACTCCTGCCAGGAGCATTCTCACACTTCGAGATTTGGTCATAAATTTAGCAGTCTTCAAGGATGGGTGAAACCCGCGGATTTCCGGTTCGCGGCTTTTCGGCGGCAAAGTTAAGGATTTATAACTAGATAACCTTACGCTTCGGCAAGAAAAATACGTTTAACGACAAAGTTCGTCGCAGGTTTTTTTTAATAGTGTCCCTTTTCACTCCACATACCATTATGGTGTCTTTCTCACATGCGTGGGGGATTTCAGATGTTATCGGGATGGGCGTCAGCCCAACCTCAACGCCAAAAACTTTTTTCAATAATTTTTCGGTCCGTTCCTACTGCTGTTGCTGAGATTCGACCCTTTACGAGGTGCGAGTGGGAGAAACAGAGCAAAATTTGGTGGAAAAAGTATTTGACGTTGAAGTTGGGTTATGCGTTGTCGTCCAGACTTACAAGTTTACGCTTTCTTCGGAAGCGAGTTCAGTGCATGGCACAGTTTCCATAGGAATATGATTGGGCCCACAATGATGAAGCTTCCAAGAATCTGCCACCCCCAAAAAGTACCGGCCGAAAAACCATTAGAAGGACCGAGTGCACCAATGCGCCCGCATATTTTGTGCCACCATATAAGCGGGAAAATGCCAAAGGTGATGACTGATAGGAAAAGGTGCATTACCCAATAGGGAAAGGTGTATTTCCCGTCCAGATTTTTGATGTCATATCCCATTTGGGTGTACTTTACCATGGGATAAATACCCAGCGTAATCGGTGAAAGGAATAACAATGCCCAAAAATTGAAAGAATGTCTCATGGATTTAGTGTATTAGTAGTGAACAAATCGATTTTGCTTTAGTATTGAAATATACTCTTGATGACACAACAACCTTATTTGTAACCTCTATCAGAATTATTAGTAAGGGCCTGGGTCAAGAAAAATGTGGCGATTGGTTGCGGAGGCGTAGAGGGTCAGCAGACGCGGTGGCCGCAGACGAAGCGGGGCAAGGCGAAGAGGTCGGTGTGGAGGGCCACGTCATGGAGACCGGCGGCGGTAAAGAGGGCCGCTGTGGCGGCGGCATAGCGGCTGTGGGTCTCGACCATGAGGGTGCCGCCGCTGATGAGGCGCTGATGGGCCAGGGCGGCGAGGGCGCGGTAGAAGCGCTGCGGGTCGTCGTCGGGGACGAAGAGCGCCAGTGCGGGCTCGTGGGCCGTGACGTGCGGCGCCATCTCCGCACGCTCGTGCCGGCATATATAGGGCGGGTTGCTCACGATGAGGTCGAACGCCGGGCCGGCGGGCGGCGCCAGGATGTCGACCTGCACGAAGCGGACAGCGGCGCCCAGAACCTCGGCATTGCCGCGCGCCACGTCGAGGGCGGCCTCGCTGATGTCCCACGCCTCGACGTCGGCGGCAATGCCCTCGGCCGCTAAGGCCAGGGCCAGACTGACGGCAATGCAGCCACTGCCCGTGCCGGCATCGAGCAGACGCAATGGGGCGGCAGACGGACGGACATCAGATGGGTGGCGGAGAAATGCCAGGCGGCGCGCAGCGGTCAGGGCCAGGTCCACCAGGCCTTCGGTCTCGGGACGGGGAATGAGGGTGGCGGGGGTGACGGCGAAACAATGGCCGCAGAAACGGGCCGAACCAAGGGCATACTGCACGGGCTCGCCGCGCTCCAGAGCGGCGGCGATATTTTCCAGACGATGGCATTCCTCTTCTGAAAAATGCCTAACTTTGTCGGCATAGACATCCACCGCTGCCACGCCGAAGCCTTCGTCAAGGACCAGCAGGGCTATGCTCCGGGCTTCGCCGGCATCATGCCAGGCACTGGCGGCCCGGCGCAGGAGTTGGTAGTAGGGAGACATTCCTTATATATATAAAGTAGGTATAGAGACTGACGATGATGCAAATGTACGAAAATAATGGGCCGACGCCGATGCCGGCCGACAAGAAATGGATGGACCGCTGCCTGCAGTTGGCCCGCGCCGGGGCAGCCGGTGCGCCGCCCAATCCGATGGTGGGCGCCGTCATCGTGCACGACAGCCGCATCCTGGGCGAAGGCTACCATGCCCGCTGCGGTCGTGAGCACGCCGAGGTCAATGCCATCCGCGCCGTACAACCGGCCGACCGGCCGCTGCTGAAAGACAGCACGCTCTACGTCAGTCTGGAGCCCTGTGCCCACTACGGCCGCACGCCGCCCTGCGCCGAACTGATCGTGCGGACGGGCATCGGCCGCGTCGTCGTGGGCTGCATCGACCCCTTCGCCCGCGTCAGCGGCCGCGGCATCGACATCCTGCGGCGCGCCGGCATCGACGTGGTGGTGGGTGTGCGCGAAGCCGACTGCCGCGCCCTCAACAGTCGCTTCTTCACCTGCCAGACGATGGGCCGGCCCTACATCACGCTGAAATGGGCCGCCTCGGCCGACGGTTTCATTGACCGCTGGCGCATGTCGGCCGACGAAGGACCGGCAGCCCACCTCTCGTCACCGCGCACCCTGCTGCGCGTCCACCGTCTGCGGGCCATGCACCAGGCCATCCTCGTGGGCCACGCCACGCTGCGGCTGGACCGCCCGGCCCTCACCGTGCGCCACTGGGCGGGCAACGACCCCATGCGCATCGTGCTGGGAGCGGTGGATATGGACGAACTGCCCGCAGGGTGGACCGCCTATGCCGACATCGACACCGCGCTGGCGGCGCTGAGCCAGGCCGGTGTGCAGTCGCTCCTGGTGGAGGGCGGCGAACGCACGCTACAGAGTTTCATCGACCGGGGCCTCTGGGACGAGGCGTGGGAAGAATGTGCCCCCACCGTCCTGGGCGAGGGCGTGCCCATGCCCAAGATGCCCGTCGGCGTGCCCTGCGAGAACGAAACCCATTGGGGCACGGCCTACCGCCACTGGCGCAACAGCGATTAGCACCAAAAGGCTGCTGCACATACGTTCTGCTCTCTCCCAACTGCTCTTTCCCAACTGCTCTTTCCTCTGCATCCACAACCATGCTTTCCCGTCTCTTCTTCCTCCTGCGCCACTTCGGCGTGCTGCTGGCCTTCTTCCTCATCATGAAGGTGACCTTCCTCCTCATCGGCGAGCACTTCAACCCCCTGCAGTGGGGCGCCGTATGGTGGCACGGGCTGACGCTCGACATCGCCACTGCGGGCTACCTCACCGCGCCGCTCTGGCTCCTGCTGCTGGTGAGCCTCTTCGTGCCCATCGCGCCGCTCTGGCTGCGCCGCATCTACACCACCTATGCCGTGGTGGTGGGCGCGCTGCTGGCCCTCATCGGCGTGGCCAACCAATGTCTGTACGCCTTCTGGGGCTTCCCCATCGACGGCACCATCTTCACCTATCTCGACTCGCCCAAGGGCGCCGCGGCGAGCGTCTCGTGGCTCTACCTCGTGGGGGCAACGCTGACGGTGGTAGCGGTGGCCACGGCCCTGGTGATGGCCCTGCGCCGACAGTGCCCGCGCCGGCCGTTGGAGCGCCTGCCCTGGCGGCAGCGTCTGGCGGCCACAGGCGGCGCCATCGTGCTCGGCGGCCTGCTGTTCCTCGGCATCCGTGGGGGTGTGGGAAAGAGCACGGCCAACGTGGGCACGGCCTATTTCTCGCAGGAGCAGTTCTTGAACCACGCGGCGGTCAACCCCGCGTTCAGTCTGCTGTCGTCGATGGCAAAGAGCAAGGACTTCTCTGCGCAGTACAACTTCTTCCCCGACGACGAATGCGCCCGCCGCTTCGCCGACCTGGGCTACAACACGCAGAGCATCCCGACTGACACGCTCCTGACCGTCGAGCGGCCGAACGTCCTACTCATCCTCATGGAGGGCTGCGGCGCCTCGTTCGTCCACGGCATCGACTCGCTGGCCGACGCCCGCATCACGCCCACGCTCAACCGACTCTGCGACGAGGGCGTATGCTTCACGCAGTGTTACGCCAACTCGTTCCGCACAGACCGCGGTACGGTATGCGCCCTGAGCGGCTACCCGTCCTTCCCCGACCTGAGCGTGATGAAACTGCCGCGCCAGGCGGCCACCCTGCCGTCCATCGCCGGCGCCCTGGCCCGCGAGGGCTACACCACGGGCTTCCTCTATGGCGGCGACATCAACTTTACCAACACCAACGGCTACCTCATGGCCACGGGCTACCGGCAGACATGGGGCGACACCTCGTTCAGCGCGGAGGAACGCCGTACGCACAACTGGGGCGTGACGGACAGCATCGTCTTCGACCGCCTGTACGACCTGGTCACCACGCAGCCCAAGCAGCAGCCCTGGCATCTGGCCATGCTCACCCTGGCCAGCCACGAACCGTGGGTGGTGCCCTACGATGCTTTCCCCGACGACAAGATGGCCAACGGCATGGCCTATCTGGACCACTGCCTAGGACACTTCCTCGACCGCCTGCGCCAGACGGCAACGTGGGACAGCACGCTGGTGGTCATCCTGCCCGACCACGGCATTGAATATCCGGCGGGCGAGGGCCACGAGTCGCTGCGCCGCACGCGCATCCCCCTGATATGGACCGGCGGCGCCATACGCGCGCCACGCCGCATCGCCACGTTGTGTAACCAGACCGACCTGCCGGCGACGCTCCTGGGCCAACTGGGCTTCCGCCACAACGACTTCCGCTTCAGCCGCGACGTGCTGAGCCGTAGTTACACGCACCCCTCGGCGGTCTATTCGTGGCCCGAGGGACTGTGGTATATGGACAGTACGGGGCAGACCGTGCTCAACCTGATGACCAAGCCCGTAAGCATCAGCATGGAGCAGCCTGCACCCTCGGCCATCCGCGCCGACAATGCCAAAGCCTTCCTACAGACCATCTACGACGACCTGGGACTGCGCTAAAGAAGGCATCTCGAGCCCTTTTCTCCCACCTGTTTCCCCATTTTTCTCCCTCTCTCCCGCTTGAACCTCGTCCCCGACATCGTGCGGCGCACCGTCCGCTATCTCTGCCACCTGCACCACCGCTGCGGCTACGGCATCCACTCGCCCTACGCCTACGGCATGGTGCGCGACGTGGTGTATGAGCGTGGCACCTACTACGCCTATGCCGCCCTCGACGCCCTGATAGCGGCCACGCCGCAGGCTGTCCTGCGCCCACGCGACTACCGCCTGCTCTTCCGCCTGGCCAACGCGGCCGGCGTGCGCCAGATGGCGGTGTGGGCAGCGCCCACGGAAGAGCGGTTGGTCACGGCCTGCGTGCAGGCGGCTTGTCCGGCGGCGCGGAGCGACGGCGACGAAGCAATCGCCGGCAGAGCGAACAGCCATACGCTGTGCGGTGCCAACGCTTTGCAGTGGGCTTACATTGATGCGGCCGCCCTCGACGCCGACGCCCTGCGCCAGCGTCTGACCGAGGCTGACCAACGGGCGGCGGACGGCGCTCTGGTGGTGGTGGCAAGGCCGCTGCAGTGGCTACGCCGCGAGATGGGCCACGAGATGCCGCCGCGCTGCCGCGTGGTGTTCGACCTGCACGACCTGCTCATCCTCTCGTACGAGCAGCGCCTGGCGCGCCAGCACTACCGAGTCAACTATTTCTGACGGGACGTTTGGGCGGCCGTCTGACTTTTATTATGTACCTTTGCCCTCAGCCCTACCCTCCGGACACACCCACCACAACCCTTCCCACACTCCTCAGCCCATGAACAAGTGCATTTGGCTGGCACGCCTGCTCAACAACCACCCGCAAGGGATGACCCGCATGGCCATCCTCGACGCCTGGCGCGACGAGGACGACCGCGGACGGGCCATGGCGCCGAGCACGTTCTACGACAACTGCCGTTATCTGGCCGACCGCTTCGGCATAGAGGTGGAACGCACGGGCGACGTCTATCGCCTGCAGGCGGGGGCCACGGGCGAAACGAACAGCATCTTCCGCATCATCGGGCAGGAGCCAGGGACCGCCACAACGCCCACCACGCCCGAGACCGACACGCCGGGGGCACGCTGGCTACCCCTCATGGTGACGGCGGTGTTAGACCGCAAACGCCTCGTCATGACCTATGCTCCGCCGGCCAAGGAGGCCTACGACACCTGGCTCTGCCCCTATGTGGTGAAGCAGATTCACGGACTGTGCTACGTCGTGGGCTACAGCAGCCACCACAGCGCCTTGCGCACCTTCGCCCTCGACCGCATCACGGCGCTCGACATGCAGGGGGGCACCTTCCGGCGCACGGCCGAGGAAACGGTCAAGAGATGGTTTGCAGACAGTTTCGGAGCCTTCGGCGGACCGGAATGGCACGCGGAACGCCTGGTGGTGCGCGCCATGACGCCGCGCATGGTGGCCTATCTGCAACAGCGGCCCCTACACCCCAGTCAGCAGCCGCTCCCGGGCAGCGACACGCGCTTCACGCTACACATGGCGGTGACGCCCGACCTGGTGGGCCAACTGCTGGCCTTCGGACCGGACCTCTGCGTGGAGGAGCCGGCACCACTGAGACACGAGATTGGCCGGCGAGCGGCTGCCATAGCGACGCTGGCCAACGAATAAACATCCATTCACTTTCCCCTAACCTTCTACTGCCATGAACGAACTTTCTGCTTTACTGCCGGTCATCATCGTGGTGGGCGCCATCCTGGCCCTTGCCATCTTCTTCCACTTCGTGCCCTTCTTCCTCTGGCTCTCGGCCAAGGTGTCAGGCGTAAAAATCTCGCTGATGCAACTCTTCCTGATGCGCATCCGCAACGTGCCGCCACAAATCATCGTCCCCTCGCTCATCGAGGCGCACAAGGCGGGCCTCTCGCACATCACGCGCGACAACCTCGAGGCCCACTACATGACGGGCGGACATGTGCAGCGCGTGGTGCACGCCCTGGTGTCGGCCTCGAAGGCCAACATCGACCTGTCGTTTGAGAAGGCGACGGCCATCGACCTGGCCG
>CAMGHE010000012.1 GCA_946055775.1 uncultured Bacteroidales bacterium | reverse complement strand
TCACCATGCACGGCATCATCAACCTCGACTTCCGCGACGTATGCACCGTGCTCAAAGACGGCGGCGTGGCCATCATGTCCACCGGCTTCGGCGAGGGCGAGGGACGTGTCACCAAGGCCATCAACGATGCTCTACACTCGCCCCTGCTCAACAATAACGATATCTTCAACTCGAAGAAGGTGCTCCTCTCCATCTCCTTCTGCGCCGAGAAGGAGGGCGACTCGCTCATGATGGAGGAGATGAACGAGGTGCACGACTTCATGTCGAAATTTCACGACGATGTAGAGACCAAATGGGGACTCTCCACCGACCCCTCGCTCGAAAAGCGCGTCAAGATTACCATCCTGGCCACGGGCTTCGGCATCAGCAACGTGCCGGGTATGCAGGCCAAGATGGAGATGGAAGACGAGAAGCGCCGCCAGCAGGCCGCCGAACGACAGGAGGAGTATGACGACCGCCGCAGCCAGTATTACGGTACCAACGAGAAGCGCCGCGGACAGCGCCGCCATCCGCGCGTCTTCCTCTTCGGACCGGAAGACCTGGACAACGAGGAAATCATCTCGCTCGTGGAGATGACACCCACCTACAAACGCAACAAGGAGGAACTCAACGCCATCAAAAACAAGGCCTTCGGCGATGCTGCCGTTGAGCCCGAGTCGGTCAGCAGCGTCATATCCTTCTGACGCCGGCTCCCCTACCCTCCCCCCCCTCTTGCGCTGCGCCGCCCATGCCCCCATCCACACGGCGGGCGGGGGGCGCAGTGCGGCGTTAATGGCCCCCTTCCCTGTAGCTTCCATCTTCCGCCTCCCTCTTCTCCCCTACCCCTTCATCCCCACGCCTCATGAACGATACCCTGCTCGTTGAACCCACCATCATGGCCACGCCCTCCATCATCAAGGTGATTGGTGTGGGCGGCGGTGGCGGCAATGCCGTGGCACAGATGTACCGCGAGGGCATCGACGGCGTCAACTTCCTTATCTGCAACACCGACCGCAAGGCCCTTGAGACCAACATCGTGCCCGACAAACTGCAGATGGGGCCAGGTCTGGGCGCCGGCGGCTCACCCGTGACAGGACGCCACCTGGCCGAGGAGGCCATCGGGGCCATCGGGGCCGCCTTTGACAAGCATATCAAGATGGTCTTCGTCACCGCCGGCATGGGCGGTGGCACAGGAACCGGCGCCTCGCCCATCATTGCCCGCGAGGCCCGACGCCGCGGCATACTGACGGTGGGTGTGGTCACCCTGCCCTTCCTCTTCGAGCGTGAGCGCGTCATCGACAAGGCCCTCGACGGCCTCGAGACCCTCGCCGCCGAGGCCGACGCCGTTCTGGTCATCAACAACCAGCGGCTCTTTGAGATATACCCCAATCTCACCGTCATCGACGGCTTTCGCAAGGCCGACCAGACGCTCACCACGGCCGTGCGCAGCATCGTCGAGATCATCACCATGAGGGGCCGCGTGGGCCTCGACTTCCGCGACGTCAGCAACGTCCTGCGCAACGGTGGCGTGGCCATCATGTCCACCGGCTACGGACGCGGCGAGGGGCGCGTCACACGCGCCATCGAGGACGCCCTCTACTCGCCCCTGCTCAACCAAAATGACGTCTATCGCGCCCGCCGCCTCATCCTGAGCATCACCACCAGCAGCCGCCCCGACCAGATGCTGCGCATGGAGGAGATGGCCGAGGTGAACCAGTTCACCGCTCGCATGACGACCGACGTCGATACCAAGTGGGGTCTGACGGTCGATGACAGCGTCGGCGATGCCGTGCGCATCACCATCCTGGCCTCGGGCTACACCCTCTACCGCCGCAAGGACAATAGCGACACCGCTGCCACGCCAATGGAGCGCCCCGTGCCCACCCCACCCCAAGGACCGGCCGACGACGAGCGCCGCGAACGCCGCACCGCAGCCTATCCCGAACTGGATCGCGCTGCGGCCACACAACCACGCCGCCGACATACGCGCATCTTCCTCTACGACGACGAACACCTGGACGACGAGGCCCTGGTCGAGGCGGTCGATGCCGTGCCCACAGCATGCCGCACTAGCCAGCAACTGGCACAACTGGCGGCCATGCAGGGCACCACACAGCCTCTGGACAACGCAGGCCCCGAGATTGACTTCACCGCCGGTAACCCTTGACAGAACAACAACTCCAACTCATAACCATTACTGCATCATGACATTGTTTGAACAGGTGTCGAAAGACATCGTGGCCGCCATGAAGGCCAAAGACAAGGTGCGCCTCGAAGCGCTCCGCAACATCAAGAAATTTTTCATCGAAGCCAAGACCGCCCCGGGCGCCAACGATACGCTGACCGACGACGTCGCACTGAAAATACTCGCCAAACTGGCTAAGCAGGGCCGCGATACCGCCGCCCTCTACCGTGAGCAGAACCGCCCCGACCTGGCCGAGGAAGAGGACGGACAGGCTGCCGTCATCGAGGGCTATCTGCCCCGCGCCCTGACAGCCGAAGAACTGGAGGCCGAGGTGCGCGCCATCATCGCCGAGACGGGTGCCGCCAGTCCGAAGGATATGGGTCGCGTCATGGGCGTGGTCTCTAAGCGCTTGGCAGGTAAGGCAGACGGTAAAGCCATCGCCGACCTGGTGAAACGCCTTCTCACGGCCTAAAACGGCCCAAATAAGCGATTGTGCTGGTGGGGCCAAGCCTTACAGCACAACAACAAAAGAACTCTCCCCACAGAGCCGCAGCAATGGGCTCTATAGGGAGAGTTCTTATAATTGGTCAAAAAGAAGGTCGGGGGGGCAGCGTGTGCCCTGCGCTGCGCTATTTGGTGATCAGACGGAATTTGTCGAAGTCGGCATAGCCCGAGCGGCGTGACACGCAGCGTACCCTGTCCATGCACCACATAGCCGCGGCCGTCCTCGTCGATGAACAGACCGGGGTCGTAGAGGTAGTCGGGGAATATCGTGCGCTTCCAGGGGCCCTTCGGACTGTCGGCCTCGCAGATGGAGAAGTGGCCATCCTTCGTGCCCCAGCCGTAGGGGGTGCAGAAGGCGACGTAAAACTTGCCGTTGTGGTGGCGGATGGACGAGGCCCAAGCACCGTTGAGATAGAGCGTGCCGCCCTGCATGTCGTAGCGTGGGTCTTCGTCGTAGCGGGCGACGGCATAGCTTTCGGGCTTCCAGTGGACAAGGTCGCGCGATGAGAGCACGGGCACGCCCGGCACGTAGTGCATGCTGGTGGAGACCATATAATAGGTGTCGTCCACGCGGATGACGTCGGGGTCGGGCCAGTCGCCCCATAGCAGGGGGTTGGTGAACGTGCCATCGCCGTTGTCGGCACTCCATCCCTTTTGGGCGTGGAGCGATGGCGCAAGGGCCAGCGAGGCGGCGATGAGCAGAGCAGATAAAGAGGAAAAACGTTTCATTGGGGAAATTAAGTGTTAGAATTTGTGTTATCAGGTGAGTGCCGACAAGCGGTGATGCTGCATCGGCCTATCGGTCGAAATCGACGAAGGTGCCGTCGGGCGTGACGCCGCGCAGCGACAGGCGCAGGACGACGTCGCTGTGGGCATTGTTGTAAAAGAGGATGTTGGCGTGACCCTTGGCATCGGTGCGGAGGTCGGGATTCCAGTAGAGTGTGCGGCGCTGGTCGGCTTCGGAGGGCAGGTCCAGGCCGTTGTAGGACGGACTGAAAAACTTGAGCGGCTCGGCATAGCCCATCATGCGACGCTTATCCACGCCGCGCTTCGTGCGGAAACGATAGGCCATGGGCTCCTCGTAGATGCTGACGGTCCAGCGCTTGGTGTCGGACGCCTGCGTGTTGGACACCTGTCCGCCGCTCTGGGCCGACATGATGGCGATGCTGCGTATCTCCTCCACGTCCTTTTCGTTGAGCGGAATCTGCGAATCGTTCATCTCGGCGTTGTTGAGCAGGACGCGGGCCTCTTCGTTGCCCACCCACAGCACCTGCTGCTCATTCTCAGCGTCGGGCTCGAAGATGCTCTCCGAAGCCACATCGCCCATCTCGCGGCTCTCCTGTATGTTGCCACTGACCTCGCTCAGGGCGCCCGCCATCTCCGCCGATGTCTGCTGGTGGCTGTAGCGCAGACTGGAGCCCGAGATGAGGCGGCTGATAAACTCGGCCGCCGTGCCCGGCGCTTCGCCCGCATCCTTGTAGCGCTCCAGCTCGCGCTCCACGTTGATGAAGATGTGCGCGCGGCGCATGCCCGCCTTCTCGCCGCCGTTGACCGAATAGCGCGTGCCCTGCAGACCGCGGTAGCGGCGGCGCGCCTTGGCCACGGCCTCGCCAAGGTCGTAGCGCACGTAGCGACGGATGGTATCGGTCCAGGCAAACACCTCGTCGTCGGCGATGTAGCGCACGTCGGCCGTATCGGCAGGCTGCGGCGTGGCGATAGACAGCTGGTCGGCACAGAAGCGCTGTGGCTGGGGGGAGAACCAGCGGTCGAAGGTGACGCGGCTCATGCGTCGGCGGTCGGTGCTGTCGCGTGTGGTGACGACGGCAATCCACGGCCCCACATAGTCCACGTTGCTGACGAAGGCAAAGCGCCCTGCGCTGTCGGTCACGGCCTCGGCGCTGAGCGAGGCGCCGGCCTGGCTGTACATCTGTATCTTCAGCGCCAGACCGGGATAGGGCTCACGGCGGTTGTTGGCGCGGAACACCTGACCGCGCAGCGTCAGGCTCTCCTCGATGGGCTGGCGCACCTCCATGGTGTCGCGGCCGCACATCTGCTCGAAGGTGTTGGCCGTCCAGCCCTGCACCATGAGCAGCAGGTCGAGGGCCCGGCGGTGGGCCGCGTCGTTGACGGCAAAGTACTGTTCGGGGCGGTGGATGTAGCCGCGCACCTCCGACGAGAGGAGCATGGCCGTCTGCGTGTCGGCAGCATCGGCGACAACCAGTTCGCCGCCATCGTCACGCACCGCCAACGAGAACGTGCCCTGCAGCGGCTGCCCCTGAGCATCGTTGACATCCATCTCCAGCACCACGGGCTGGTAGGGCTGATAGGTGCGCGCATTCTGGCGAATGCTGACCTGAGCCTGCGTGGCCTCGGCGTCGTTCCACACCATGCGGCGTGCCAGCGTCTGCCCCTCGGTGTTGAAGAGCACAAACTGCAGGATGCCGCCCGGCAGCGCCGTCCGCGGCAGCGCCAGATGGACTCCGTCGGCCCGCACCTGGTCGTTCAGCACGAAGCAGCCACGGTAGAACAGGCGGCCACGGCAGAAGCCCGCCACGCCCACCACGTCGCCCTGCGGCGCCGATGGCGTGGGGCTGATGTCCAGACGGATGGTATCCGCCTCGGCACCTGCCGTCAGGGCATAGCGACACAGCGGCTGGGGCGAAGGCAGGGGGATGCGCTTCTTGCCCACCACGGCATAGGCGCTATCGACGCCGGCGGGCAGGACGAAGGTGCCCATGCCCTGGTGCCAGGCCGCCGTCGTGGCCACAGCGCGGCCCGCCATAGTGCCCGTGGCGGCATAGACGGTGAGGCTGTCGGGCACGGCCGCCCCCTTGTTGTCCACCAGACGGAAGGCGATGCGTTGCGCCGCCCCCGTCACGCGCCAGCCGCCCTCGGGATAGAAGGACAGCGAGAGGGCCCGCGGACGGTCGTTGTAGAAGGGGCGGATATGGCCGATGTAGTCGCCCTTGCTGCGGTCCACCTCGGGCGTGTTGAGCGTCAGTTGGCGGCCCTCCTTGGGGCGGTCGAAGACGGGGATGACGCGCGAGAAGCAGGCCTCGGGACCCCAGTTGGTCATCTCGCGGGTATAGGCCCTGACCTCGTGATAGCCGGCGTGGACGGGCTGCTGCAGCACAAAGTCGCCGTGGGCTTGCCCCAGAGAGTCGAGGCGGAGCAGTTTCTGATCGACCATGCGCCCGCCAGCATCGAGGAGTTCGACGTAGAGCACGCGGCTCACGGGTTCGGGGCGCAGCGTTGAGGCGCGCACCACATAGGCTTTGTACCAGATGGTATCGCCCGTGAAGTAGGCGTTGTTGTCTAAGTGCAGATAGACCTTCTCGCGGGGATATTCGTTGTCGAAGCCAGCAGCGCGGTACAGGTGGGTCAGGATGGTGCGATAGTCGCGGACCAGGGCGTTGTCTGCCTCAGTTGCCGGCACAGCGCCATTGTCGGCCACCACCTGGGCATGTAGCGTCGTCAGCGCACCAGAAAGACCGGCGAGCAGCACGCAAAGCACATAGCGTAAACGATACATGGTTAACAATTAGGAAACAAAAGGATGTCGAGGTTAGTAATGTGAGAAAGAGGGGTGCACCGCCACAAGTGATGGGACGTGTGGGGCAACCGTGCAAATATAGCAATTATCTGCCACAGTGGGCACATGTCTGCCCGCGTGCCAAGCAGAATCTTAATGCAGGTCAACCGCGACAGACCTTTTGTAGGGATATAAGCGTGGCCGACGTTGCAATGCCCATGGCAGGGCATCACAACGTCGGCCTTCTTTCCATCGGTTTATCACGCCGTCGGCTCCTCGTTCTGCCATCGTCACCTGACGTCATTGCGGTGCCTCCTCCGCACGCCCTTATCCTGCCCAGTCGGCGCGGTCGAGGTTGCGGTAGCCGATGGCCTCGGCCAGGTGTTGCGCCTGAATGGTGGTGCTGCCGTCCAGGTCGGCGATGGTGCGTGCCACGCGGAGGATGCGGTCGTAGGCGCGTGCCGATAGGTTGAGACGCTCCATGGCCGTTTGCAGACGCTGTCGGCCCGCGTCGTCCATGACGGCGTGCTCGCGGATCAGGGCGCTCGTCATCTGTGCGTTACAGTGTATGCCCGGGGATGTGCGGTAACGCTCGGCCTGTATCTCTCGGGCCCTCACAACCCGTTCGCGTATGGCGGCGCTCGGTTCCTCCGGTTGGTTGCTGGCCATCTCTTCGATTGACACTGGCGCCACCTCCACCTGCAGGTCGATGCGGTCCATGAGCGGTCCGCTAATTTTGTTCATATAGCGCAGGCGTTGTCCCGGCGAGCATACGCATTGGCGTGTGGGGTGGCCGTAGTAGCCGCAAGGGCAGGGGTTCATCGACGCCACGAGCATGAATGAGCAGGGTAGGGTGCAGGTGTAGCGTGTACGCGAGATGGTAATCTGGCGGTCCTCCAGCGGCTGGCGCATGGTTTCCAGTGCCGAGCGGGAAAATTCGGGCAGTTCGTCCAGAAAGAGTACCCCATTGTGTGCCAATGATATTTCGCCCGGTTGCAGGGTGTTGCCGCCGCCGATGAGCGCCACGTCCGATATGGTGTGGTGCGGACTGCGGAACGGGCGCTGCGCGATGAGCGTGCCGCCGTTCTCCACCTTTCCTGCTACCGAGTGGATGCGCGTCGTTTCGAGGCTCTCGGCCAGTGTGAGCGGCGGCAGGATGGACGGCAGGCGCTTGGCCATCATGCTCTTGCCGCAGCCTGGCGAGCCGATGAGGATGAGGTTGTGCCCGCCCGCTGCCGCTATCTCGAAGGCCCTCTTTACCTTCTGCTGTCCTTTGACGTCGGCGAAGTCGCAGGTGTGCTGCGCCTGTGCCGCATAGAAGTTGGCCCGCGTGTCGATGACCGTAGGCTGGAGCGTGTCGGCGCCGTTGAGCCAGTCGGCCACCTGGCGCAGGTTGTCTGCGCCATACACCCGCACCTGGTTGACCACCGCCGCTTCGCGCACGTTGGCAGCCGGCACGATGAGGTCGGTGATGCCCATGCGGCGTGCCTCGATAGCGATGGGCAGCATCCCTCTGACGGGGCGGAGCGACCCGTCGAGGCCCAGTTCGCCAACGAACATCATCGTGTCTAAGCGGTCGTTTTGGGCGAAGCGGTGGGCCACGAGCAGGGCCACGGCCAGCGGCAGGTCATAGCCCGAGCCCTCCTTGCGGATATCGGCCGGCGCGAAGTTGACCGTTGTCTCGCAGGCCATGTCTGAGGGATAGCCCGAGTTTTCCAAGGCGCTCATCACGCGGGTGCGGCTCTCGCGCACGGCGTTGTCGGGCAGACCGACCATGAAGAAGTCGTGGCCCTTGCTTAGGTTCAGTTCGAGCAGGATGGGGACGGCGTCCAGGCCGTTCAGGGCAGCAGTGTGGATGTTGACCAGCATGGTGTCGGTGTGGGGATGGGGAAGAAGAGGAAAGAGGATGGAGGAGGATGGAGCGAAGGGCGGAGTGGGGGAGGAGCGGGCGCTATTTGGCGCAAGCCTGCTCGACGGCTTCGCGCATCGTCTCGGTGCTTGTGCCGCGGGTGGTGATACGTCCCTGGCGGTCGCAGACGAACCACTCCGTTGTGGAGCGCATGCCCAGAACCGTGGCCGCTGGTCCGGTGGGCCCTTCGCCGTCAAAGACCACGTTCGTGCCCAGCGTGTCGCGCTGTGCCCGCGTGCGGCAGGTATGGCGGTCGGTGTCGATGTTGACATAGACCACCTTGAGGTGCGGGGCAAAGCGCTGGCCCATCTTGCGTGCCTCGCGCATCATGGCATAACTGTTTGACGACCATTGCGCCCAAAACACGAAGAGTAATGGCTGCCCCGTGCATTGCTTGCTCTCCAAGCGGCCGCCATCGAGCAGCGGAAGCGAGAACTTGGGCAGTTTCTGCCCCTTGGCCGTGTTGATGAAGGGCGTGAGGCGCTCCTTTATCCGCGCCACGGTGAGGCTGTTGGGCTGTCCCTGTGCCAGCAGGTCGAGCATTTCGCGCGTGGTGTTGGCGTCGCCCTCGTCCGGGTTAGCCAGGTAGCGTAGGAAGGCCGCTGTAGCCGCTGGGCTCTCCTTGTGGCTGCGTATGAAGTGGGCTGCCTTGAGCATGGTCTGTTGCTGGCTGCCGCTCATGATGTCGGTGCGCAGGTCGGTGAGCAAGTCGTTGGCCTCGGTGCCTGTTATCTCGGCCTCGCCCAAGCGTGTGGCATCGCCGCGCAGGCGCGCCTTCGTTCCTGGTTCGGCCACGAGCGTCAATTGGCCTTTGTCCGAGAAGAGCAGCGTGAGCACCATGCTGTGCTCCAGCGTGCGTTCGTAGGTGAAGCGGCCCCCCTTGACGCGGATGGTATCCATGCCGTCGAAGTCGGCGGCGGGGCTATAGATGTAAAACTCCGACTGGTCGATGTTGTCAATCCGTCCCTCCAGACGGAAGTGCGTCTTGTCGGCAGAACAGGCTGTGACCAGCAGGGCAGCCAGGGCGATGAGAGAGAGGTTGAGCAGGCGCTTCATGGGCTTCATGGGCGTTGGGGTGTGCGTGTCAGGGAGAGTGAGACAGAGGGTGGGGGAGAGGGTAGGGGAGAAGGAGAAAAAACGCAAACGTCCCGGGCGGAGACATGGTCTGTACGCCGGGACGCTTGTATGATGGGCGGAGCCTTTTAGGAGAGTAGGGCAGATGTCTGCCGTTTACTTCACGAGGCTCTGGAACGTGCTGTTGCTGAAGTAGCGGGCGAACTCCAGGTCGGTGGCTGCGCGAGCCTTGAGCGAGGCGTCCTTGGCCACGGCATCCTTGAGGGCGGCCAGTGCGTTGGCCTGCTGCTTGGTGCGTGCGGCAACGATGGCCTTGAGGTAGCTGGTCGTAGCGTCGGGCTGTGCGATACCGGCGAGCGTTTCGTTGGCAGCCTCATAGTTTTTGGCCAGAATCTGTGCCAGTGCGGCGCTGTTGCTCTTCACGCCGGCAAGCTGCTGTGCAGCAGCGGTGTAGTTGCCCTTGGCGATGTTGAGGTTACCCAGCACTTCGTTGTAGTTGGCAGCCTCCGTAGCCTTACCCAGGAGCGTCTCTGCAGCCTCAGCCTTACCCTGCTGCAGGGCAATGATGGCCATGTTGGCGTTGGCCTCGGCGCTGTTGGCATTCTGCTTCAGAGCCGTCTGGAGGAGCGAGGCAGCAGCGGCGTAGTTGCCACCCTGTATCTCCATTTGTGCCAGGTTGTTGTGCGTGCGGTAGTCGTTGGGGTAGAGGCGAACTGCCGTGGCGTAGATATCCTTCTTCTCGGCATCGGTCTCGGCCAGTGTGGCAGCGTAAAGCAGTTCCTCTACCGAGAGTTTGCTGGCGTCGCTCTTATACTGAGCCTGGATTTCGTCGTCCGTGCGGCCGATGATGTTGTAGTTGATGATCATGCGTGCGCGGCGCAGTTCGGGCAGGATGGCGTCGGCCAGTTCGGTGAAGGCAGCCGAGAGGTTGCGAATCTGCTTTTCGCGTTCTTCGGGGTCTTGGTACATGGAGAGCACGCGCAGGATGACGTCCTTGTCTTGGATGTTGCTGGCGGCCACCAGTTCCTGGAAGCCGTCCCAGTCTTCAGCCGTGTAGCCGCTGGTCACTTCGGCTTCGAGGCCCGTCTTTTTGAGCTGTTCTGCCACGAAGCGGCTGGAGGTGTTCTGGCGCTTCTCAGCCAGGCGGGTGTTGAAGTCGAGGCGGCCTTCGGGCGAAGCGTAGGCCGAGATTTCGATGCCGTCCATCTCGAATCCCTTGCTGTCGGCCTTGATGTCCTTCAGCGTCTGGATGAACTCCTGTACGGACACGCTTTTGAGTTCGCTCGTGCGGATGTTGGCCTGGTTGATGAGGTACTTAATCTGTCCCTGCTTCGACTGTGCGATGGCATACTGATACTTGTCCTCGCCCGTGGCCGTCGATACGCTGCTGAGCGTGCGGCCGAGCAGGGTCGAGGTGGCGAGAACGCCGTTGGCCACCTTGACGGCGGGCACGTTCATCGTCTTGTTGCCGATGCGGGCGTCGAAGGTCAGATAGAGTTCGCTCTGAGCCATTTCGGGCACATAGGCGAAGGTGTTGCGCATGGTGTAGTTGCCGCCCAGTTTGTAAGAAATTTCCTGGTCGTTGCCCAGGACCTTTTCACCCTGGAAGGTGGCAGCCTGACCGCGTGTAGCGCTGCCCTGTCCGTATCGCAGTTCGGGGATGACCGTCACGACGGCCTTTTTCTTCATATACTTTTCGGGGAAGCGTCCGTTGATGGTGACGCCAACCTTTCCGGCGCTTTCTTCCAGCGGCGAGGGGGTTACGGTGAAGTTGTCGGCTGAGAGTTCGCCGAGTTTGCTGCAAGAAGTCAGCGCCAGTGTGGAGGCCAGTGCCAACGAGAGATAGGTTTTGCTATACATTGTTGTTTGTGGTAAGGTTTTTTTGTGTCGCGGCGCAAAGTTACGCAATTATTTCCTTGCATCGTAGCAAGTAGGTCTAAAAGAATTGGAAAGTTTTCGGCTTTGCGTTGTTCTTTTCGTCATATACTGTGTCTGGTGGTTCACTGCTGCGTGGCGTTGGCCATGACTGCTTGGGCCAAAGCGTGTCCCAGGGCGCGAGCTTGACCGAGGGTGTCGTCGCCGGCCTTCTGTTTCCACTCTATGCCCGGGGCCACCATGTCAAGGCCCATCTTGGCGTTATACTCGTCGATGACCTTCACCGCTGCCGGTGTCCAGGTGAAGCCGCCGAAGCATCCCATCTTGCGTCCCTTCACTTCGCGTCCGGCCAGGCGTTTCAGCAGGTCTTCCACCACGGGGAAGATGCCGCCGTTGTAGGTCGGTCCGCCGATGGCCAGCGCCCCGTAGCGGTAGATGTCGGCCAGGACGAACGACGGTTGTGTCACGCTCAGGTTGTGTACGATGATGCGTTTGAGTCCCGCCTCGGCGGCGCCCTGTGCCACAGCCTCAGCCACGCGCTGGGTGTGGCCATACATTGAGCCGTAGCAGATGACCAGGCCCTCTTCGGTCGTGCCCGACGCCATGCGACGGTAGGTGTCGATGGCGCGCGCCGCCTGGTCGGCCCATACAGGTCCGTGGGTGGGGCATATCATGCGGATGTCCAGGCCGCCCAGTTTCTTGAGCGCCGTGCGTACCGGGGCGCCGAACTTGCCCAGAATGGCGGCGTAGTACCGCTCCATCTCCGGCCAGAAGCGCGTGCAGTCCATGTCGCGGTCCACGACGGCGCCGTTGAGTGCGCCGAAGCAGCCGAAGGCGTCGCCCGAGAACAGGATGCCCTCGTCGGCCACGTGTGTCACCATCGTTTCGGGCCAGTGGAGCATCGGCGCCAGGTGGAACGTCAGCGTGCGGCTGCCCAGCTTCAGCGTGTCGCCCTCGGCCACGCACAGGCCCGTTTCGGGCGTGATGCCGTAGTAGCCAGAGAGCATGTCGAAGGTCTTCTTGTTGCCTACCACGCGCACGTTGGGGTAGAACTGTCGCAGCAGGGCCAGTGAGCCCGAGTGGTCCGGTTCGACGTGGTTGACCACGATATAGTCGATGGGGCGATCGCCGATGACGGCGCGGATGTTGTCCAGCAGTTCGGGGCAGAATCCCACATCCACGGTGTCGATGAGGGCCACCTTCTCATCCACGATGAGGTAGGCATTGTACGACACCCCTTCGGGCAGGAACCAGAGGCCCTCGAAGCGGTGCTTGACACGGTCGTTCACGCCGACGTAGTGCAGGTTTTCCTTGATAGTAATCATTTCTCTATATAATAGTTATAAGTAGGGGGTAAGAAATATCTTGTTTGCATGGAGTGTGGCAACTCTTGTTCCGGCGTCAGTGCGCCTCGAGCCAGTTGGCCCCTGTGCCGCAGTCGGCCAGCAGGGGTACGGCGGCCTGCCAGGCGTGCTCCATCTCCTCGATGACGAGCGCCTCGAGGCGGGGCCGTTCGTCGGGGCTGACGGAGAAGTTGAGTTCGTCGTGCACCTGTAGGATCATGGCCGCGCCGAGTCCTTCTTGGCGCAGTCGGCTGTCGATGCGTACCATCGCCACCTTGATGATGTCGGCCGCCGTGCCCTGTATGGGCGCGTTGACGGCGTTGCGCTCGGCATAGCCGCGCACCACAGCGTTGCCCGAGTTGATGTCGGGCAGGTAGCGGCGTCGGCCGAAGGCCGTCTCGATGTAACCGCGGCTGCGTGCGTCAGCCACGGCCCTGTCGATGTAGGCTCTGACGCCCGGGTAGGTGGCGAAGTAACTGTCGATGAGTTCTTTGGCCTCTGTACGCGACACGTCCATGCGCTCGGCCAGACCGAAGGCCGATATGCCGTAGATGATGCCGAAGTTGGCCGTCTTGGCCTTGCGTCGCTCGTCGCGTGTGACGTCGGCGATGTCTTTGTGGAAGATGCGTGCTGCCGTAGCGGCATGGATGTCGCGTCCCTCGCGGAAGTCGCTGATGAGGTGCTCGTCGCCGCTCAGGTGGGCCATGATGCGTAGTTCGATTTGCGAGTAGTCGGCCGAGAAGAACAGTTCGCCCTCCTCCGGTACGAAGGCCTTGCGTATCTCGCGGCCGTCGTCGCCGCGCACGGGGATATTCTGCAGGTTGGGGTTGCTCGACGACAGTCGGCCTGTGGCCGTCACGGCTTGGTTGAACGACGTGTGGATGTGCCCCGTCTGTGTGTTGATCAGTTTGGGTAGCGCGTCGATATAGGTGCCGCGCAGTTTGCGTAGTGCGCGGTGGTCCAGAATCTTCTGTACGATGGGATGCTTGTCGCGCAGGCTCTCCAGCACCTCCTCGCCCGTGCTGTACTGCCCCGTCTTGGTCTTCTTGGCCTTGTCCGACAGGTGCAGTTCGTCAAAGAGCACCGCCCCCACCTGCCGCGGCGAGGTGATGGTGAAGGGGTGTCCCGCCAGGGCATATATCTCCGCCTCCAGTGTGGCCTCGCGCTGGGCGAAGGCCTCGCCCGTCTGCTGTAGTGCTGTGGTGTCGAGACGCACGCCGTGCTGTTCCATGCGTGCCAGAACGGGCACCAAGGGCATTTCTATCTCGTCATAGACGCGGGCCACGCCCGTCTGGTCCATGGCCTGGCGCAACGGCTCCTCCAGGTGTAGCGCCGCGTCGGCGCGTGCGGCCCCTGCGGCAGCCAGTGCGGCTGTGCTGTCGGTTGTGGTGCGGCGTGTGCGGCTTCGGGCGGCTGTGCCGTCGTCCGAGGTGGGTAGCGTGCGGTGCAGATAGACCTGCGCCAGGTAGTCGATGCCGTGCGACAGTTCGGGCTGCACCACATAGTGGGCCAGCATCGTGTCAAACCACGGACCGGCTACGTCCACGCCATAGCGGTGGAGCAGCGTCAGGGCAAACTTCACATCGTGCCCCACCTTGACGGCGCTGCAGGAGAGCAGACGGCCCACTTCGGCTGCCATGGCCCCCGCCGCGTCCTCGTCGGCCGGCAGAGCGATGTACCACGTCCGTCCGTCATCGGCTGCCAGCCCCAAACCGGCCCAACGGGCGGTCATCGGCTCGCTGCCGTCGGCCACGACGCTAAAACCGAAGTGCCAGTATGTCAAGAATAATTCACACAACGCCCCCATATCCTCCACGTTTTCAATTATTACGCATTCGGTTTTTGGCGCGCATTTCGCTTCATTTGCGCAGCCGTCCGCGCCGTCCTCCGTCAGAACGTCAAAGAGAGAGGGCTCTGCGGCGACCTTGATGGCCGGTTTGGCGGCCTCCGGCTCTAAGCGCTTGATGAACGTGCGAAACTCCAAGCGCTCGTAGATGGCGCGCAGGGCCGCTGTGTCTGCCGTCGTCCGCACCAGGGCGTCCGTCGCCACGTCGATGGGGACGTCCGTGCGTATCGTGGTCAGGAACTTTGAGAAGCGTATGTTCTCGGCGTTGGTCTCTATCTTCGTGCGCATGGCGCCCTTCAGTTCGTCTGTGCGGTCGAGCATGGCCTCAATCGACCCGAAGGTGCCGAGCAATTTCACGGCCGTCTTCTCGCCCACACCCGGGCAGCCGGGGATATTGTCCGCCTTGTCGCCCATGAGCGCCAGCAGGTCGATGACCTGCGCCGGCTCCGTGATGCCATACTTCGCCCGCACCTCGTCCGGACCGAGCACCTCCATGGGCTGCGGTCCCTTGGCCGGGCGGCACATGTGGATGTGGGGCGAGACCAGTTGCGCATAGTCCTTGTCGGGCGTGAGCATATAGACGTCCCATCCCTCAGCCTCGGCGCGCTTGGCCATGGTGCCGATGATGTCGTCGGCTTCGAAGCCCGCCACCTCGAGCAGGGGGATGCCGTAGGCGCGGATGATATCTTTGATGACGGGCACGGCGCTACGGATATCCTCGGGCGTGGCCTCGCGCTGCGCCTTGTAGTCGGGGTAGGCCTCGTGGCGGAAGGTCGGGCCCGCAGGGTCGAAGGCCACGGCGATGGCGTCCGGCTGGTGGTGCGTGAGCACGTCCTCGAGAGTGTTGACAAAGCCGAAGGCCGCCGACGTATTCTCGCCGCGCGAATTGATGCGCGGCGATGCTATCAGGGCATAGTAGGCACGGTAAATCAGCGCGTAGGCGTCAAGCAGATACAGTTTTTTCATGCGATAGGATAGGGCAGATGGGACAAGCGTTGGGCGTTTGCCACACAAAAGTACTTAAAAAAATAGCACGACACAGAGATTTTAGTAATTTTGTAAGCCAAAAGCACAAGCATGGATATACTCAACGCCATACGCCAACCCGTCGCCGCCGAGATGGACTGCTATAAGCGCTATTTCGAACAGGCTCTGACCCACGAGGACGATTTCCTCGGGGTGGCGCTGGCCTATATACGTCAACGGCGCGGCAAGATGATGCGCCCGCTCCTCGTGGCCCTCGTGGCTCGCGAGTTTGGCGAGCTCACCGAGAAGACCTATCGCGCGGCTGTCACCGTCGAACTGCTCCACACCGCCAGCCTCGTCCACGACGACGTCGTCGATGAGAGCGATGAACGTCGCGGACAGACCTCAGTCAACGGCATGTATGGTAACAAGATGGCCGTCCTGCTGGGCGACTACCTCTTGAGCCAGTCGCTCCACCAGAGCGCCCTCACCGGCGACGTGCGTTGCGTCGATGTCATCGCCTGCCTCGGTGGCACGCTCTCCGAGGGCGAGATTGCCCAGTTGGCCAACATTCGCAACGGTGTGGCCAACGAGCAGGCCTACTACGACGTCATACGCCGCAAGACGGCCGAACTCTTCGCCGCCTGCGGCCGCCTCGGTGCCCTCACGCAGGGCGCCAGCCAGCAGGCCATCGATGCTGCCACCCATTTCGGCCTACAGGTGGGCATGTGCTTCCAGATACGCGACGATATCTTTGACTATTTCCCCGCCGCCCACATTGGCAAGCCCACCGGCAACGATATGGCAGAGGGCAAACTCACCCTGCCGGCGCTCCATGCGCTGAACGTCAACGACGACCCTCACCAGCACGACGTAGCCCGCCGCATACAGCAGGGCGAGGCCACGACGAACGAAATCTACGCCTTCGTGGAATGGGTCAAGGCGCAGGGCGGCATCGAATACGCCCGTCAGGTGATGGAGAACTTCCGCACGAAGGCCCTCCGCAGCCTCGACGCCTTCACCAACGACGACATACGCCGCGCCCTCACCCTATATATGGACTACGTCATCGGGCGCGACATGTAGGGGGAGGAACACAGATAACCACTGCGGCGCAGCCGTGATACCTTTGATAAAAGTGTGTCACGGCTGCGCCGCATTTTGGTGCTACGCCGGTGTTCAAGGCATCGCTATGCGGCGCAGCAGGATGGTCTTCAGCCATCCACCATCCCATCTTTATAATATCCCCTTTTCTATCATAAACTCATCCGCCACATAGAGGTCGCCATAGAGGTATAAGCCCGTAGATTTGTTGTGAAGGTCCTCGCAGGTCTTGCTCTCGTAAAACATCTCCAGCGCCTCTGCCGGATCGACGCCCAAGCGCTTGGCCAACTCTACAGCGATGGCCCCGATGCGGTTGCAGAGGATTATCTCCTGTATGACGGGCGACTTTACCGGGTCGTCATATTTCTTCTGTTCCATCGAAAATCAGATATTTGTCAGTTATCCCTTGATTGAGCAGGCATATTTGGTTGTTTGGCTGATGCTCTGACAGTCGTCGCAGCGCTGTGCCTCTATCCATCAGTCCGGCCATGTACAGGTTTATGGTGTCCACCACACGGTCGTTTGCCACGCCACCTTCTACATAGTCGTAAGCATCACCGGCCGATTGTCCTTGACGACTTGATACGATAAACTCCAACCATTCCTCGTCGTATGCCTTGAAGATCTTACAGCGTGCTTCGCTTATGATTGCATCGCGGTTCAAACGGTATCTGTTGAGTATGGGCGTCATTCTCCTGCGATCTGCCGTCAGTTTGGCCCAATCTTCCGCCTGCTGGCGAATATCTGTGACGTAGAAGCCCTGACCAAAATCAAGGTTCTTACGCCCGCGTTTGCAGTCGGGGCGCTCGACGATTTCTGTTCCGCCGTGATATACAACTACTTCTTCCATGGCTTCCCCTCCCATTCTTTGAGGCATTCCACCATGCCTTTGGCAATGTTTTCCCGGCTTTCGCTATGGAGCGCCTCGTAGTGTGGAATGATGTAGTGCTCTATCATCCCCACCTGCTTCATCCGCCGATAAACCTCCTTGTACGACGTGTTTAAGAGCCGCGCCGTAGCCTCTATACATGTGGCCACAAAAGCCATGACGATTTGCGTCTTAGGTATTTCGATTATATCGTCCATACAATAGGATTTTAAGGCGTCGGGACAAACCAAACCGCCTACATGGCAAAGGTAACACTTTTCGCCTACGACCTATACACATTGCCGAAAGTTTTATCTTGTTTTAGCCCAACTGCAACGTCTGTTACCCGATATTACTCCGTTAATCACGATGTTAGATTTTGAAGTATTGTGCGTGGGTACTACAGATTCTGTTCATTACCGGCTGACAGATGCAACATGGTCTCATGTTCTGCCTATGTTTGATACACCCTTTATGGGACAATCTTGAACGATAAAAATCAGCGCGACATTCCCGGCACAGCCGCGTTCCTGTGGCAAAGAAAAGGCGTCGCGGCTGGCGCCGTGACAAGAACTGAGTGCCACGTCAATGGACATGGTACTACTACCCGCCGCCATTTTCCTTTTTTACGGATTTTGCCATTTTGCGTCATCCGGCGCCGATTTGCTTTTCGCCGCGTTTTGTTGTATCTTTGCAGTGGAATGACGATAAGGGCCTCTGTGGGCCCTTTTTTCGTGTCCTAAAGGCACTTCCACGGTTTGGGCGACTGTTTTTTCTGTCGCCCAAACCGTAAAAACCGTCGCCCAAACCGTGTGGCGAGATTGGGCGACCGCCAAATCGGAGGGCGAAACGGGCAAATTTGCAGTCGATACCGTTAAACTTTCCTAAAAGACGATTTGTAGAAATGTCGGTTCTCGCTATCGGGATGAACCGCCGCGTGATGGCCGATGTGTGATGCTCTGTGTGCGAACATGAGGATGGGCTTGTCTTGAAAGTAGAGATTTATTTCAGGTACTGTCCATGTCACACAAAACAAAGGCCCGCTGCGGCAGGTGTCGCAGCGGGCGTTAATGGGGTATGTGTGGCCTGACGGCAGGCCGTCAGAACGCCTTGGTCTCTTCGCCCAAGATATCGCTGACCAGGAGGTTGGCCAGGCGCGATGTGCCGATGCGGAAGAGGCCCTGCTTGATCCACTCTTCGCCCAGCACCTCGCGGACGATGGTGTAGTAGGCGATGGCATCGTCAACGGTACTGATGCCGCCAGCAGCCTTGAAACCAATGCGCGTGCCCGTCTTCTCGTAATATTCCTTGATGGTCTGGCACATGACGAGCGCTGCCTCGGGTGTGGCGGCAGGCTCAATCTTGCCCGTCGAGGTCTTGATGAAGTCGGCGCCAGCATAGATGGACAGGATAGACGCCTTTTTGATATTGACCGCCGTCTGCAGGGCACCCGTCTCGAGGATGACCTTCAGCGGACATTCGCGGGCAGCCGCCTTGATTTCTTCAATCTCGTCGGCACAGGTCTCGTAGTCGCCGCTAAGGAAGGCGCCGACGTTGAGCACCATGTCAATCTCTGTGGCACCATCGTGGACGGCCAGTGCCGTTTCGGTGGTCTTCACCTCGATAAACGTCTGCGACGAGGGGAAGCCTCCGCTGACGCAGGCCACCTCAACGCCCTCTACCTCAAGACTTTCTCTCACGATGCGGGCAAAGTTGGGATAGACGCAGAGCGTGGCGAAGTGGGGCAGGTCGGGGTGGGCGTCGGCGAAGCGGTTGACACGCTCGGTGAAAGCCAGGACGCTCTCCTGCGAGTCGGTGACGCGCAGCGTGGTCAGTTCGATGGCGGCGAGGAGTTGGCGCTTGACCTCGTCGGTGCGGTACTGTGCGCTCTTCTCGTCGATGAGGCGGCGCACGGCGGCGGTGACATTTTCATCGTGCAGATGCAGGTCGAAGAGGCCGAAAGCCTCCTCATAACGGTTGTAGTGGTTGTGGTCGTGCTGCGCCTCGTGGTCGTGGTCGCAGTGGCAATCGCAGTGGTTACTCATGGTTGTCGGTGTGGGGATTGTCGTAAAGTTTGGGGTTGTCGATATGGCGCCGGTTGTCGCGCGCCGTCTTCTTCTCGATGTTGCGGCGTAGGGCCTCGGTGAGGTCCACGCCCGTCTGGTTGGCCAAGCAGAGCAGCACCCATAGCACGTCGGCCATCTCGTCGGCCGGGTCGGTGGGTTCGCCCGCCTTGAACGACTGGTCACCGTAGCGGCGCGCCATGATGCGGGCCAGTTCGCCCACCTCCTCGGTGAGCACCGCCATGTTGGTCAGTTCGCTGAAGTAGCGCACGCCGTAGGTGCGTATCCAGTTGTCCACCATAGCCTGCGCCTGGCGCAGCGTGAGGTCCGCCGCGGCGGGCTTTTCGTCAGAGAAAGGGTGGGGCATCATTCCTTGTTTTTTGTGTCCATACATATCGTTACGGGGCCGTCGTTGACGAGGCCCACCTTCATGTCGGCGCCAAATTCGCCCGTGCCGACGGGGCGTCCGAGACGCTCGGAGAGGGCCCGGCAGAAGTAGTCGTAGAGGGGGATGGCTGTGGCGTGTCCCGCGGCGCGGATGTAGGACGGGCGGTTGCCCTTGCGGTAGGACGCCATGAGGGTGAACTGGCTGACGACGATGACATCGCCGCCGATGGCCTCGATGCTCAGGTTCATCACGCCGTCGGCGTCGTCGAAGATGCGCAGGCCCGCCACCTTGCCCACGAGCCAGTCGGCATCGTCGCGGGTGTCCGCTTCTTCTATGCCCAGCAGGATGAGCAGGCCCCGGCCGATGGCCGCTTTTTCGCGGCCGTCGATGGTGACGCTGGCGCGGCTGACGCGCTGGATAACAATTCTCATAATGCTGCAAAGTTACGCTTTTTCGCCCAAGGTAAGCCCCACGTCGCCCCCGTTTTGCAATTTTTCGCCGCTCGGGGCGTCGGCAGCCGTAGGTGCGTCTGTATCGGCATGTAATTGGGCCCATATCTTCGCTCCGCGCGCCGTGCCCGCTACGGCCTGTATTTCCCCGATGCTCGCTGCGCGGATGCGCTTGACGCTGCCCAGGGCGCGCAGCAGAGCCTCGCGCGTCTTCGGCCCGATGCCCGCGATGTGGTCCAGCGCCGATGCCGTCTGTCGCTTCGAGCGCTTTTGGCGGTGGAAGGTGATGGCGAAGCGGTGCACCTCGTCCTGCATCTGCGTCATCAGGCGGAAGAGTTCGCTGCCTGGCTTGAGGCCCACCGAGGCCGGCGGAAAGCCGTAGAGCAGTTCGTGTGTGCGGTGACGCCCATCCTTGGCCAGACCCGCGATGGGGATGTCCAGCCCCAGTTCGTCCTGCACCACGCGCCGTATCATTTCCATCTGTCCCGCGCCGCCATCTGCCACGATGAGGTCGGGTAGGGTGTCGTCCTCTTCGACGGCGCGTCGGTAGCGTCGGCCCACCACCTCGCGCATGGAGGCATAGTCGTCAGGCCCCGTCACCGTCTTTATCTCGTATTTGCGGTAGAGTTTTTTGGCCGGTTTGAGGCGTTCAAATACCACGCAGGCCGCCACGGCATCGTCGCCCTGAATGTTCGAGTTGTCGAAGAGTTCGACGCGCAGCGGCAGGCGCGGCAGCCCCAGGTCGCGCTGTATCTCCTTCATCAGACGCACCGCCTTCTGCTCCGGATTGAGTTTTTCCGCCTGCTTGAGGCGGTCGAAGCGGTACTGCTTCACGTTGAGTCGCGAGAGGTCCAGCAGTTTGCGCTTGTCGCCCTTCTGCGGCACCGTCTGTATGGCGTAGCCCTCCGGTAGATCGACTGGGAAAGGTACGATGATTTCGCGCGACGTGCTGCCGTAGCGTTCGCGCATCTCCACGATGCCCAAGGCCAGCAGTTCGGCCTCTGTCTCGTCCAGACGCTTGCGGTATTCAAAGGTAAAGGCTTGGTTGACGCAGCCCCGTGTGACGTGCATATAGTTGATGAAAGCGAGGTTTTCGTCCACCTCTATGTGGAAGACGTCGATGTTGTGCAGCACCTGGCTCACCACCTCGCTCTTGGCTTGGAAGCGCTCGATGGCCTCGAGTTTAAGGCGAATCTGCTCCGCCTCTTCAAAGCGCAGGTCGTCCGCCAGGCGCATCATCTCGTCGCGCAGCCGCGCCGCCACCTCGGCCGTGTTGCCCTTGAGGATGTCGCGGCAGGCCTCGATGTTTCGTATGTATTCATCGCGGCTTTGGCGTCCGACGCAGGGCCCGCCGCAGTTGTGTATATGGTAGTCTAGGCACACCTCATACTTGCCGCCCATCACGCCCTCTTTCGTAAAGATGTGATGGCACGGCCGCGGGTGGTAAAGCGTCTTGCACAGGTCGAGCAGCGCCAGCATGGTGGGCACGTGCGAGTAGGGTCCATAGTAGGTTGCTCCCGGTGCGCCACGTCGTCGCGTTTTGAAGATGCGCGGCAGGTATTCGTTGGTAATGGCGATGGAAGGGTAGGTTTTGTCGTCTTTTAGCAGGACGTTGTAGCGCGGTTTGTAGCGTTTGATAAGGTTGTTTTCCAAGAGCAGTGCATCCTCTTCCGTCTTCACCACGACATAACGAATGTCGCGGATGCGCGTCACGAGCATCTGCGTTTTGCGCGTTTGGTGGTCGCGGGTGAAGTAGGATGAAACGCGGCGTTTTAGGTTTTTTGCCTTACCTACGTAGATGACCGTGCCCGAGTCGTCGAGATACTGGTAGCATCCCGGCGTCTCGGGCAGGTTGTGCACGATGCCCATCAGGTATTCGCGGCGCTCGGCGACGCCAGGGCGGTCCTGTTCCATATCTTTTCCGTATTCATGTTGCGCTCGCCCTGCCGCCGCTTTCACCCGCTCCTTGGAGCGTTCCTTTAAGGTAGGCGGCCGTTTGTGCATTACAGGTTAAAGTGTGGCAAAGCGTTGATTCAGAGGTAGGGTGGGGCACTTTGTTTCACGTGAAACGCGAAGCAGCACGTGAAGGGTATCCGTTCCGGAGGCACCCCTATAAGTCGTCGTCTATCGGCCCATGAGCACAAGCAGCACACTGATGTCGCTGGGCGATACGCCGGGGATGCGGCTGGCCTGTGCGATGGTCTCGGGGTCGATGGCCGTCAGTTTTTGTCGCGCCTCGGTGGAGAGTTGTTGCAGACTGTTATAGTCGAAGCGGCCGCGGATGCGGATGGCCTCAAGGCGCTGCATCTTGTCGGCGATGACGCGTTCACGGGCAATGTAGCCGGCATACTTGATGGCCACCTCGGCCGCTTCGCAGATTTCTTCGCGGTCTTCGGCGGGCGCGTCGAGCAATGCCTGCAGTTCGGGCACGTGTGCTGCGAGGCCTGCCAGCGTGGCCTGCGGACGGCAAATCAGTTCGTCGGCCCGTGCACCGTAGTGAAGCGCCACGCTGCCCACCTGCTCCAGATAGGCATTGACCTCGGCGGGGCGCAGCGTGTGCGACGCGCACCAGTCGGTGATGGCCGCGATGGCCTCGCTCTTTGCGTGGAATCGGCGCAGGCGTTCTGTCGATGCCAGGCCCAAGCGTTCGGCGTAGGGTGTGAGGCGTGCATCGGCATTGTCCTGTCGGAGCAGGATGCGATACTCCGCGCGTGAGGTAAACATGCGGTAGGGCTCATCTACCCCCTTCGTCACCAGGTCGTCGATGAGTACGCCGATATACGCCTCGTCGCGATGGAGCACGAGCGGTTCGCCGCCGCTGCAGCGCTGCGCCGCGTTGATACCTGCGAGGAGCCCTTGGCCCGCCGCCTCTTCATAGCCCGTGGTGCCGTTTACCTGACCCGCGAAGAACAGGCCCTCGACGGCCTTCGTCTCGAGCGAATGGCGCAGTTGGGTAGGCGGGAAGAAGTCGTATTCGATGGCGTAGCCCGGGCGATAGACCCGCACGTCGCTGAAGCACGGAATGCAGCGCAGGGCCGCAATCTGCACATCCATCGGCAGCGACGATGAGAAGCCGTTAAGATAAAGTTCGTTCGTATCCGTCCCTTCCGGTTCGAGGAAGAGCGGGTGCTGCGTGCGCTCGGGGAAGGTGACGAGTTTGGTCTCGACGCTCGGGCAGTAGCGTGGGCCGATGCTTTGTATTTGTCCGTTATAGAGCGGTGAGTCTTTCAGTCCAGAGAGCAGTGTGCGGTGCGCCTCGGCATTGGTGTTGCACGTCCAGCACTTCATCTGCGGCAGCGGTCGTGGCGCACTGATATAGGAGAAGCGGTGGAAGTCGGTCTCGCCTGGCTGTTCCTCCATCAGGTCGAAGTGGACCGAACGGGCGTCGATACGTACCGGCGTGCCCGTTTTCATGCGTTCGGAGGCGATGCCCAGGGCATTGATGGAAGCCGTCAGGCGTGTGGCGGCCGGTTCGGCGCAGCGTCCGCCTGGCACCTGTACGCGTCCCACGTGCATGAGGCCGTTGAGGAAGGTGCCCGCCGTCACCACCACGGCGCGGCAGCGGAACGTGGCGCCCCAGAGGGTGCGTACGCCCGTGACGCGTTGGCCGTCGGTGAGAATCTCTGTAGCCTCGTCCTGCCAGATGTCCAAACCGTCGGTGTTTTCGAGCGTATGGCGCCATGTGGTGATGAAACGGGCGCGGTCGCACTGCGCGCGGGGGCTCCAAACGGCCGGTCCTTTGGAGCGGTTGAGCATACGAAACTGTATGGCTGTGGCGTCCGTCACCAAGCCCGTGGCACCGCCCAGCGCGTCCACCTCGCGGACAATCTGTCCTTTGGCAATGCCGCCTATGGCAGGGTTGCAGCTCATCTGCGCAATCTTGTTCATGTCCATCGTGATGACCACCGTGCGGGCCCCCATGAGCGCTGCCGCGCGGGCTGCCTCGCAGCCGGCATGGCCGGCGCCGATGACCACGATGTCGTAGTGGAAGTCTGTATCCATAGCGTATCTGTGAGTTTGGCACAAAAGTACAAAAAAACAAGGAAACACTGGGCGGTGTTTCCTTGTTGCGGTGTGGTTTGTTGGGCACGTTCTATCCAATGAGGTGGTAGCGTCCGCCCGGCAGCAGGCGCACGACGCCCTGCATCTCCATGTCGAAGAGTTTTTCGGCCAGCACTTGTGGCGGCAGGTCGGTGGCGATGGCCAAGCGGTCGGCTGTGTAGTCGTCGTTGTCTTTGAGGAGGGCGGCGATGCGCTGTTGAGCCTCGTCCAGTTCGGGGAATAGTTCGCGCTGTATGGCCGCCGGTCGTGGCGTGGGGTGCTGCGGTGTCCAGTTGAGCAAGTCGATCACGTCAGCCGCCGAGGTGACGAGGTGCGCCCGCATGTTACGGATAAGGCGGTTGCAGCCCGCCGAGTAGGTGTCGTTGACGCGGCCCGGTACGGCGAAGACCTCGCGGTTGTAGTCGAAGGCCAGGTTGGCTGTGATGAGCGCGCCGCCATGGTCGGCACTCTCCACGACGAGCGTTGCCGAAGCGAGTCCCGCCACGATGCGGTTGCGTCGGACGAAGTTGCCCTTGTCCGGCGCCGTGCTCGTCATGTACTCCGTGAGCAGTCCGCCGTGCCGAAGCATCTCCACCGCCGTCTGGCGGTGCAAGGCCGGGTAGATGCGGTCCAAACCATGCGCGAGAACGGCCACCGTGGCCAGGTTGTTGGCCAACGCCCCGCGATGCGTGGCGATATCGACGCCGTAAGCCAGACCGCTAACGATAAGACAATCAGGAAGGAGTGACGCCAGTTGTGCACAAAACTCTTGACAAAAGTCTCGGCCATAACTAGAGATATGGCGCGTGCCGACTACTGAAATGACGTGCCGGGCGTTCAGATTGGCCGTTCCCTGGTAGAAAAGCACCGCCGGCGCGTCCGGACATTCGGTCAGCAGGGTAGGGTAGGCCGGTGTGCCGTAAGGCAGGACCTGTATGCCGTGCTTCTCGCAGAAAGCCAGTTCGGCGCTGGCGCGGTCCAGCGCCTCAGAGGTGTCGGCCAGCAGGGCCGCCCATTTTGCCGGCAGGTTGTGGCGTGCCTGCCAGAGCCCCTCTGCCGTGCCGTACTGTCGTATCAGTTGGAGAGCCGCCGCCTGAGTCAGTCCTTTGATGCGCGTCAGGGCGATGGCATGCAGCAGGCTGTCGGTCGTCATTCTGCGGCGATATATTTGTTGAACGTTGCGTCCAGTTCGTCACACGTACCAAGCCGGCCGTTCACCAGGCATACCGCCTCCACCGTGGAGCGCAGCACCGGGCGTTCGTCTGCTGCGCGGAAGATGTCTTGCTGGAAGATGTACTTCAGGCCGTCCTTGCGCAAGGCCAGTCGCGAGACAAACTCGTCGCCCGAGCGCAGCGGCGTCTTAAACGCCATCGTCATGCGCGCCACGACGGCGTCGATGCCCCGGGCGTGGAGGTCGGCAAAGCTCACCCCTTCGCTCAGCAGAAACTCGTGGCGCGTGTGCTCGGTGTAGTGTTGGTAGTTGGCATTGTTGACGATGCCCTGCAGGTCGCATTCGTAGTCGCGCACCTTCATGCGCAGTTCAAAATGGTAAGTCATGAGAAAGGATTATGAGGCTTGTTTCTTTGAAAAGTTTGGCGCAGCCTAAGCCGTGGGCTTTCTGCGCAGATACTCCTTGCCGAAGCGGCATCGCAGGCAGTCCTTGCGGTCGCAGTATTGTCGGCGCAGGTGGATGAGCCCCTGCGAGTCGGCCGCGTGTGCCGCCGTCAGCCCCGCCTTGGCCCATTGGCGCGTGATGTGGTTCTGCTCCGGCGGCAGCCCTTCGAGCAGCGCCACCGCCGCCTCCATGCGGCCGTCGTCGCCGTGCTGCCGGCCGTAGGCGAAGAGCAGCGGCGCCACCGTGTTGATGAGCAGCAGGTTGACAGATGCCGTGCGTAGCGTTTTCTCCGCGCGTGTGCTGTCGTGGCCGAAGGAGTAGTGCGTCTGCCAGTAGGGCGTGGCGTGTGCCGTCAGCAGCGAGCGCAGCGCCGCCATGTCCGCCGCCGCCAGCAGCGCCGAGAAGTCCGTCCGGCGTGCGTGGTAGAGCTCCGCCATCTGCGACAGGCGCACATGGGGGAAGTTTTGCGGCCGGAGCCTGAGGAAGCGCCACAGGCGGTGGTCGATGGGCGTGAGCGAGAATTTGTGCGCCAGGTAGCGCCATTCGCCCTGCAGACGCAGGAAGTAGTCGTCGCGGCGTTCCGGCGCCACCGCCTCGTCGTCCAGCAGCCCCGCGTGGCCCATGAAGAGCGCCTCCACTTGAAACAGGTCGTCGCGGTGTTTCGCCGCCGCGTGCAGCGGCAGCGTGGCGCCCCATTGCTCGAAGGCATCGCTGTTGATGCCGAAGCCAAAGTTTCGCGCCAGCGTGATGAACGCCACCCGCTCCCAGTCGTCCGCCGTGCGTTCCAGCCAAGCGGCGATGCGTGCCGTCTTCTCCTCCAGACGGTCGGCCGTCAGACGGTTGAGCCAGGCGTGCGCCGCCAGCGGAGCGATGTCGGGGATGACACGGTAGCACGGCGGGTAGGTGCTCTCCGTCAGCAGTTCGTCGTAGTTGTCCGCCACGCGCTGCGGCACCGCCAGCGTGAGTTGTGTGGGCCGCCGTCCGCTGTGCGTCACCACCTCCGTGTCGGCCGTCTGGCAGACGTGCAGGATGGTGTTGTCGTAGGCCCGGTCGCTGTCGTGGCCGTGCCGGAACCAGTCGGAGGCAAGGGTGTGAATCTCCACGTTGCCCACCCACAGCAGGCCGTCAATCTTCACCTTGGCGTTGAAGAAGTCGGGCCCAGCGTCGGTGTTGTGCAGGCCCGTGTCGATGACCTCGATTTGCTCGCCGTGCAGGCCCTCGAGGATGGTGGCGGGAAACAGCCTGTGCTGCCACACATAATGGAGCAGTATTTCCATGCGCTATGAGGTTTGGGGCGCATTTTGCCATGCGCGCTGTGAAACCAACAAAGGTAAGCATTTTTCTTCGGCCTGTGAAGCCGCCATAGTCTTGATTATTGGATTTTTTCGCGTACCTTTGCCCACAAGTATATTATTGTATCTTTCCCCCGTTATTTCCCATTGAAAAGTTTTGAAGAACTGGGCGTGTGCGAGCCCATCCGCCGCGCCATTGCCGAAATGGGCTACGAGAGCCCGATGCCCGTACAGGAGCAAGTCATCCCCTATCTGCTCGGCGAGGGCAACGACGTCATCGCCCTGGCTCAGACCGGCACGGGCAAGACGGCCGCCTTCGGTCTGCCCCTACTGCAGAAAGTCAACCCCGACGACCGCACCACGCAAGCCGTCATCCTCAGTCCGACGCGCGAGCTCTGCCTCCAGATTGCCGACGACCTGAAAGACTATTCCCGCTACATAGACGGCCTGCACGTCCTGGCCGTCTATGGCGGCTCGAGCATAGAGAGCCAAATCAGGGCCCTCAAGCGCGGCGCACAGGTCATCGTCGCCACGCCCGGACGCCTCATCGACCTCATGCACCGCGGCGTGGCCTGCCTCGATACGGTAGAGAATGTCGTCCTCGACGAGGCCGACGAGATGCTCAACATGGGCTTCACCGAGAGCATCGACGAGATTCTGGCCGGCGTGCCCGAAAACCGCAACACCCTGCTCTTCTCCGCCACCATGGGGCGCGAGATAGAGCGCATCGCCAAGACCTACCTGCGCGACTACAAGGAGATTGTCGTCGGCTCACGCAACGAGGGCGCCGAGAATGTCAACCATATCTACTATCTGGTCCAGGCGCGCGACAAATACCTGGCTCTCAAGCGCGTCGTCGATTACTTCCCCAAAATCTACGCCATCATCTTCTGCCGCACGCGCATGGAGACGCAGGAGGTGGCCGACGCCCTCATCCGCGACGGCTACAACGCCGAGTCGCTCCACGGCGACCTCTCGCAGGCCCAGCGCGACCTCACCATGCAGAAGTTCCGCCAGCACCGCACGCAGCTCCTCGTGGCCACCGACGTGGCCGCCCGCGGCCTCGACGTCGAAGACCTCACCCACGTCATCAACTACGGCCTGCCCGACGACGTAGAGAACTATACCCACCGCTCCGGACGTACCGGACGCGCCGGCAAGCGCGGCACAAGCATCGCCATCATCCACGTCAAGGAGAAGGGCAAGGTCCGCATCATCGAGAAGGTCATCGGCAAGCAGTTCGAAGCCGGCACACTGCCCGAGCCCCGTGAGATATGCACCAAGCAGCTCTACCGCGTCATGGACGAACTGGAGCGCATCGAGGTGGACGACAACCAGATTGCCCCCTTCCTGCCCGAAATCTATCGCAAACTCGAGTGGCTGTCGAAGGAAGACCTGCTCAAGCGCGTCGTCAGCCGCGAGTTCGGCCGCTTCCTGTCCTACTATGCCGACGCTCCCGAGATTGTCCAGCCCACCGTCAGCGAGCGCGGCGACAAGCACAAGCGCCACGAGGGCGGCGAAGGCCGCGACGACAGCGGCAGCCGTCGCCAGCGTCGCGAGCGCAACGCAGGGCCCCGAAAGGCCGAGGAGGGCTACCGCCGCCTGTTCATCAACATGGGCAAGCGCGACAACTTCTACGCCCGCGAGATCATCAACCTCGTCAACCGCTACGTCAAGGGACAGGTGGAGATAGGCCGCATCGACCTCACCACCAACTGCTCCTTCTTCGAGGTGCCCGAGCAGGACGCCGCCCTCGTCATCCGCAAGATGGCCCGCGCCCGTGTCGGCGACCGCGACGTCATCGTCAACGACGCCGAGCGCGATGCCCCCGACCCCCGCGTGGCCCGCGGCGCACGCCGTAATGACCGCAATGACCGCCGTGGACGTCCCGCCCGTGACGACCGTCAGGGGCGGGAACGCGGCCGCCGAGGTGGTGGCGACGACAACGACGCTCAGAACGACGCCGACAGCACCGACTGGCGACAGTTCTTCAAGCACTGACGCCCACACCTTCCCCCCAAGCGCACTGACCACGAACCCCCATACCAAGATGAAAAAACCGGTTCTCCTCACCACCCTGTGCCGCTGCGCAGTCCTCTGCGTGGCCGCTCTGACTGCCGTCCTCACCACAGAGACCGCCCGGGCCCAGTACCTCCAGGTCAAGGCCGGCGGCGGCCTGTCCACCCTCTACAGCGGCGCCCGCGCCGTCGGCGCCTATAAGTTTGGCGTTGGCTACGAATACGAACTGGGCCAGCGCTGGAGCATCGCCCCCGCCCTGACCTTTTCCGGCAAGGGCTGGAAAGACCCCGATCGGGCCGTCCACCTCACCGACGACGACGACCGTCCCCTCTACAACGACGACGGCACCCCCCGCTACGGCGTCATGAGCCGCTCCGCCGCCGCCTGCTACCTCCAGCTGCCCGTCCTCCTCTGCTACTACCACCGCCTCGGCCCCGGCCGCTACATCCTGCTCGGCGGCGGTCCCTATGCCGCCCTCGGCATCGCCGGAAAGACCAAAATCAAGGGCGACGCCAGCCGCCACGGCAGCAAGAAGGTCTATGCCGAGCACAATACTTTCGGCCACGATGGCGTCCGTCGCTTTGATGCCGGCATGCAACTCACGGCTGGCTACCGCCTACCTTCGCGCATCACCGTCGCCGCTGAGGCCGACCTGGGCTTCGTCCCCGTAGCCACCGGGCGTAAGGCTGCCGCCACCCTTTCGGCCATGTTCACCTACACGTTCTGATCCGACTCCTCTCTGGCGCCCTCTTCTCCACACAGGCCGTTCCCTTCCCCGGAATGGCCTTTTTTCGGCCAATATGCCGCCGGCGCCCTGTGCGTGACCCGAAGGGCTGCACAGGGCGCCGGCGGCTGCGAGGAGAGCAGCCTCACGCTCCCTCGTGGGCGAAATGTAGTGACGTGCCACGTATGAAGAAATGATCAAAGCAGAAGTCTGTGGTGGCTCAGTATAGGAATACTACGTCAGCGAACATGCACATTGCTATCTTGCCGCGGCGCGAATAGAAGCGGCTGTTTCTTCTATTCAATTATGCTGTCGCGAAGGACGAGGCGGGCTTCGGGACCCATATTGAACAGCAGGTCGATGATGCTCAGGTTGGGCAGGAAGCCTGTGCGGGCGGCGAAGACCTGATAGTAGGGCACGGCGCGGAAGGCCGCGTCGTCCTGCCACGGGCGCTTGGGACGTATGGCCTCGCGCAGGTCGTCGGCTCCCAAGGCTGCGGCGTCAGCATAGGCCGTAGTGGGCACGATGGTCGGTGCAAGGCCGAGAAGGCGGCATATCTGCCCGCAGAGCGCGTCGTTGAAGTCGGTGAGATACTCGTATCCCGCGTCGTAGATGGGGCGCAAATCGGCCGCGTATTCCTCAAAAAACGGACTGTTGTCGTAGGCGCTGGTCAGGGCCTGCCAGTGCAGGCGCCGCCAGTCGCCATGGTCGCTCAGGCGCACCCGGCCCGTGGGCTGGCGTCCTGTGCCGTCGTGGACGATGGGGATGGTGAGCGTCAGCATGCCGTCGGGACCGGCGATGTGGCAGCGGTTGCGGTAGGTCTGCTTCACATAGTGGTCGTGCCGCTCCATATAGATGGTCGGCGCGGCGTAGAGGCGGGCGAAGTACTGTATGGGAGGCAGGAAGGCCGAGGAGAGTATGACGGGATGCACGGAGGATAAGAGGAGGGAAGAGGAAAAGGACAGGGCCCCTTCAGCGTATGCGGACGAAGAAGCGCTGGGGGTCGAGGCAGCGGTAGAACGGCGCGTCGGGGATGACGGAGAAGGTGACGGCCCATACGCGGCCCACCACCTGCTCGCGCGCCACGAGGGTCTCGCCGGCGCGCAGCACACGGGGCGGCACGATGCCGTAGTGCGGCAGGTAGATGGTGTCGCCCGGCAGGGCGTTGACGCGTCCCGTCTGCGGGCGTCCCAGGGTGTCGGTATAGACGATGAGGTCGTTCATGTCCGGCATGCTCTCGCCCAGACAGTGGTAGCCCACCCAACTGGTGGCCGCCGTCTGCCAGCCGTAGGCGCGGCGATCGACGAGCACGCGGTCGCCCGTCTCCAGCCCGTCGCCGTAGGTGCTGACGGCATAGTGGCCGACGACGAAGGTGCGCAACGTCCACATCAGGCCCACGGCGATGGCGGCGGGCCAGAGGATGCTGCGCAGAGCGCGGCGGGCGCTGCGCAGCCAGGGCGGGGCGACGTGCCGGCCCGCGCGGCGGCGGAAGAGGCGCATAGTCGGTGGGGTGGGGGAGACAGACTGGAAGGAGCCCCGGAGCGTCAGTCGATGTTGCCTACATACTTGAACAGACGGCTCCAGCGAATCTTACCGCTGAAGAGGCCGTAGTCTGGCGAGAGCGACAGCCATACCAGGAGCGGTTTGCCCACGATGTGGTCTTCGGGCACGAAGCCCCAGAAGCGGCTGTCGGCCGAGTTGTCGCGGTTGTCGCCCATCATGAAGTAGTAGTCCATCTTGAAGCGGTAGGTGTCGGTCTGCTCGCCGTTGATGTATATCTTGCCGTCGCGCACCTCCAGGTCGTTGTCCTCATAGACGCGGATGCAACGCTCGTAGATGGGCAGGTTGGCCGGTGTGAGGCGCAGCACGGCGCCGCGGCGCGGAATCCACACGGGGCCATAGTCGGCCGTGGTCCATGTCTTGGCCATGTTGAGGGGGAAGAGGTCGTCGCCCTGCGCCAGGGGGAAGCGCGGCGGGTTAGGAGCGATGATGCCACGCTCGGTGAGCGCCTGCTTGACGGCGTCGGTCATGGGGAAGCCCTGACCGCTGGCGGCATAGTCCATCTCCTCCTGCGTGATGTCGAGTTCGCGCACTGTCTCTTCGTCCAGGCCGCGGAGGAACTGCACGTCGTAGCGATACTGCACGTTGCGGGGCTGCACGTTGGGCTGCCCGTCGAGGTAGATGGTGTCATGGCGTATCTGCAGACGCTGTCCGGGCAGGCCCACGCAGCGCTTGACATAGGTGTCGCGGCGGTCGCAGGGACGGCTCATGATGCGGCCGAACTCATCCTTGTTCAGAGCGATGTACTGGCGGCCCAGGGCATAGCGGCGGGCATACTCTGTCTGCTGCTCGCTGGCTGGGGTAGAAGGCGTGAGGGCGCGGTAGGTGCCTGCCTGTTGCGAGAGGCTGGCGCCGATGCCGTAGCAGAGGGTGTAGAAGTCCTGATTCTGGTAGTTGGCCGCCACGGTGTCGCCCGAGGGATAGTTGAACACGACGATGTCGTTGAGTTCCACCTGCCCCAGGCCGCGGACGCGGCGATAGTCCCAGTGAGGCCAGTCGAAGTAACTCTTGCCGCCCGTGACGGGCATGGTGTTGAGCGTGAGCGGCATGCCCAGCGGGGTGTTGGGGATGCGCGGGCCGTAGGAGAGTTTGGACACCAGCAGGTAGTCGCCCGTGAGCAGCGTCTTCTCCAACGACGACGAGGGGATGACGAAGTTCTGGAAGAAGAACTGGTTGATAAAGTAGATGGCCACGAGGGCAAAGACGATGGCATCCACCCAACTCATGACGGCGCGAACGACGGGGTTGGGCGACTGCTTCCACCACGTCCAGGGTATGCGCTTCGTCACGAAGGCATCGAAGATGAAGGGCAGCACCAGAAGGCCCATCCACGAGCCCACCCATAGCAGGAAGAGCAGGTAGAGCGAGCCCCAGAGGGCAAATTTGAGCCAGCCCTTGCGGCGCGGCGTCAGGCGCACATCGCCGTCGGTGGTGGGAGCAGAATCGGGGACGTTACCGTTGGCGGGGGCGTTGTTGGGGGTGTGGGTGTCGGACATGAGGGGTGTGGCGTTAGAAGGAGAAGAGGTCGTCGGTAGAGAGAAGGCCCTGGTGGGTCAGCGTATATTCGGCCGCCAGAACGGCGCCCAGGGCAAAGCCTTCGCGCGAGTGGGCATCGTGGGTGATGGTGATGCAGTCGGCCGGGCTGTCGTAGGTGATGGCGTGGATGCCCGGCACCTCGCCGCGGCGTATGGCGTCGATGCGCAGGCGGTCGGCGGGCACGTCGGTGGTTCCGCTGACGCTGCCGTCGGGCGCCGTCAGGGTGCCCATGGCCCATGTGGCCTTGCGGTCCAGCTCGGCGCAGATGCCTTCGGCCAGGGTGATGGCGGTGCCGCTCGGGGCGTCGAGTTTGTGGATGTGGTGCGTCTCGACCATGGTGGCGTCATACTGCGGGAAGGCGTTCATGATGCGCGCCAGATAGCGGCTGACGGCGGCGAAGATGGCCACGCCCACCGAGAAGTTGGATGCCCAGAACAGGGTGTTGCCCTCGGCGATGAGGCGCTTGACGTCGTCCAGATGGTCCTTCTGCCAGCCCGTGGAGCCGCTGACCACCTTGACGCCCTGGGCGAAGGCGCGGACGTAGTTGTCGTAGGCCGCGGTGGGGGTGGTAAACTCGATGGCGACATCGGCGCTGCGGAAGGCGTCACTGTCGAAGTCGTCGCGGTTGTCAATGTCGATGATGGACACGATGTCGTGGCCACGCTGGCGGGCGATACGTTCTATCATATGGCCCATCTTGCCGTAGCCTATGAGAGCAATTTTCATGGAAGTGGCAGTGTGTGTGTTGGAAAGTTAGCAAAAGCGCCTGCGGCGGCTGGTGGCACGCAGGATGGGTGCGCACCTCCGGCCGCCGCAGGCAGGTAGGTTATCTGACGGTGAGCAGGAAATAGTTTTTCTTGCCGCGCTGTACGATGATGTACTTGCCGCCGATGAGGTCGGCCTCTTCGATGACGCGGTCGGGGGCCTGCAGTTTCTCCTTGTTGAGGCTGACGCCGCCGCCCTGTACGAGCTTGCGCATCTCGCCCTTGCTGGCGAAGCACTTGGTGGTGTCGGCCAGGAGGTCGGCCGCCTTGGCGCCGATGGCGGCGCTGCGGTCCACCTCAAACTGCGGCACGCCGTCGAAGACGCTCAGCAGCGTGGCCTCGTCGAGGCGCAGCAGGCTCTCCTTCGTGGCCTTGCCGAAGAGGATGCCCGAGGCTTCGACGGCCATCTCGTAGTCGGCACGCGAATGGACCATGCACGTCACCTCCTCGCCAAGACGCTTCTGCAAGACGCGGCGGCCCGGGTCGGCGCGGTGCTCGGCGATGAGAACGTCGATTTCCTCCTTGCTCAGCGAGGTGAAGATCTTGATATAGCGCTCGGCCTCGTCGTCGCTCACGTTCAGCCAGAACTGGTAGAACTTGTAGGGCGTGGTGTAGCGGCGGTCGAGCCATACGT
>CAMGHE010000011.1 GCA_946055775.1 uncultured Bacteroidales bacterium | reverse complement strand
GCACCACGAAGTCCACGTAGAAAAGGCTCTTTGTGCCGTCTGCTTGTTCATAGGGAACAGCGTAGTGCTGTTTGCCCTCATCGCCGTTTTTGTACCACCAATCAATGTAGGCGGCGTTTTGTTCCAGGAACGCGGCAAACTCCTGTTCCGGGTTTGACGCGGCGTTGAGTTCCACAAAGGGAAGCAGCGCATGGTTTTTCGCGCGCTCTTCAAGATGGTGCGTTTCCACTTTGTAGTAACGTTCGGCAGGCACTTCCCAAGTGTAGTCCACAAAACTACGTGCTTTGCGCTCGCCCCTGCGCTGCTCCATGATTTTGAGGTAGCGTTGGAGAGCCAAGGTGACGATTTCCTCAAACTTGGGTCGGTTCGCGTGATAGAGTATCACCATGATAGCCTCGGTTTCAAAAACAGCAAAATGCTCTTCCATATAAGAAAGCAAATAGCCGGCCAGTACGTCCGTACTGTGCTTGCGCTCGAAGTTGCCGCCCAAGAGCTTATAGTAGAAGTCCGAGTAAATCCTTTGGAGTTCGCCCACGTTTCGGGCATACTTCACACGTCCTTCCTCACCAACATGAATCGAAGACACCTCATTTTGAAACACCACGTCTTTGGGTATCTCAATGTTTACGTTCTTCACGTCAAAGCGGATGAAACTCCTCACCTTCTCGCGTTTTTGGTAAGTCTTGCTCTGTGTGTCTATACCTCCCGATATAGGTTCACCTCCAAGTCCTTCTAACTCTGCCAGGGAGAAGAGGAGCGGTTGCTGCACAGCCCATCGCTCCTCGAACACTTGGGCGAGCACTTGGCGAAAGTCGGGGTTTAGTCGGTTACGGTCGGCACTGAGGTACTGCGAGTAGGACGAAGTGAGTGCTACGTTTTGCAGTCCCTCACGGCGCACAGCCAGGTAGGTGTCTTTGCAGAGGTAGCTCATGTCCTCACTGACGATGTTGATGACGTCTTTGCTGATGTCGGTATAGACGTAGCCCACATTGAGGGCTTCCGAGCGGGCTGACGGTGCATGCTAAAGGAGAGAGAAAAGAAGGCCCCGGTCCTTCCGGCCAATGGCGGGGGATAGGACCGGGACCTTCCGGCGCTTACTCGTTCTCGTCGGTGGGCATATCGTCAGCGGACTTGCCCAGACGGGAGAGAGCCACGCCGGCAGCACCGGGGCGAAGGGCGGCGGTCAGGCGCGTACCGGGGGTGAAGCGGGTGCGGACAAACTTCACGCTGGAGGCGCTGACCTCTTCGGGCGTGGCGTAGGAGAAGGAACAGAGCGTCGGACGGAACGACCCCAGGTCGCCAAGGCGGACGCTGTGGCCGTCGGAGAGGCAGAAGATAATCTGCTCCTGGAGGGCCGAGAGGACGGCCTTGACGTCGTGCTCCGTCACGGTGCAGGTCTTCGAGATGCGGCTGGCGATGTCAGTGAGGTTGACGGGCGTGACGGGGGCAATCTGGGCGAAATACTTGACGCTGCCGTCGGAAATGTTCTTGTGGTTGGCTACGATGTACTGAATCATAAGGCTTGTGTGTTTTTGAAGGGTTATTATATATAAGGTCTGTATGCCGCTGCGTCACTGCCCGGGATAGTGTCTCAACGACAATGCAAAGTTACGTAGCGGACGGAGCGGCCTTCACGTCTTTGCGGCGTGTGCAATGTGCTCTCTGACTCGTGCCTTGCCTTATATACCCTTCGGTTAAGCCTCTTTATTCTTGGTTTTCAGATTGTTTCTGTGCTCTCGCCGCTGCGCTGGTGGTAGCGAGGCTCCGCAGCAATTTTTTTGCTGTGCAGCAGTATCATAGCGGTGCGCAACTATCCAGGACCAATTTGCACGGCAGGGGGAGCGGCGTATGATAATTATGCGTAAATTTGGGGGAGCAAACTAATAAAGATTTAATGATGAAAAGGATTTTGATTTTTCTGCTCTGCCTGGTGGTGGCAGTGCCGTCGCTGGCTATTCGTTTGAAACATAGTCCCTATCTGCAAAATGTTACGGACACGGAGGCGACCATCGTGTGGGTGGCCGACAAGATGTCGGTGGGGTGGGTGGAACTGGCACCGGACGATGGCAGCCATTTCTACCAGACCGAACGGCCGCGCTTCTGGGACTCGCGCGACGGCATCAAACGCGAAGACTCGGTGCATGTAGTGAAACTGACGGGACTGAAGCCGGGGACGCGCTACCGCTACCGCGTCTATGCACAGGAGGTGCTGAGCCACAGAGACTACCGCGTACACTATGGCGACATCGCAGCCACTGACGTGTGGAGCCGCAAGCCTCTCTCGTTTGTCACGGCCTCGGCGAAGAGCCCGTCCACCACGTTTGCCGTGGTGAACGACATACACGAGAATAATGCCAAACTGGAGAAACTGCTGGGCTTCTGCGACATGAAGCAGACGGACTTTGTGATATACAACGGCGACATGGTGTCGCACTTCACGTCGGAGGACCAGTTGTTCAAGGGCTTCATGGATACGTCGGTCAAACTGTTTGCCGCTGAGAAGCCGATGTATTATGTGCGTGGCAACCACGAGACGCGGCGCACCTTCGCTCCGATGTTCCACCGCTATTTTTCTCCCGCTGAGCCGCACCTGTACTTTACCGTCCGTCGCGGTCCCGTTTTCTTCGTGATGCTTGACACGGGGGAGGACAAGCCCGACAGCGACCTGGAGTATGGAGGCATTACCGACTACGACCACTATCGTGACATGCAGGCAGCTTGGCTGAAGGAGGTGCTGGAGAGCGAGGCCTACCGCACGGCGCCCTACAAGGTGGTCGTGGGGCATATACCGCCGTCGAACGACTGGCATGGCGACCGTGAGGTGGACCGGAAATTTGTGTCGCTGTTGCGCAAGGCAGCGCCCGACCTGATGCTCTGCGGCCACCTGCACCAGTACGTCCACCACAAGGCTACGGCCGAGACGCCCTTCCCCATCATCGTCAACTCGCATGAGGCCGTGCTCCGGATAACGGCCAACGAGGCGGGCATGGAGGTGGTGGCCACCAATACCGAAGGCAAACAAATTGACCGGTTTACGGTAAGGAAGCGATAGCCTCACGGGCGCTGGCGCCTTTTAGTGCTTTTGCACTTACAGCGCGATGCGGGCTCGTCGCGTTACCCGGGGTGTCGCTCCCTTCGGTCGCTTTGCCCGGGCTGTGAACTCGCCCTCCTGCGGAGGCCGAGGATATATTAGCTATCAAAATACAAAAAAACAAGAGTGGAGGAGGATGAACCATGGCTATCCGTGACTATGCTGAATTATATCGAGGGAATTACCGCTCAACCCTCTGTATAGAGGAAGATATGCGGGATTACTTTATCATTGAATCTCAACGTATTTTGCTCCGCCCATGGCGGGAGAGCGATGCCGGAGCGCTGTTCAGGTATGCCTCCGACCCCGAGGTGGGTCCGCGCGCCGGATGGGCGCCTCACCAGAGCGAAGCAGAGAGCCTCGGCATCATCCGCACCGTGTTCAACAACGCCACCACCTGGGCCATCGTATGGAAGGCCACGGCCGAGGCCATCGGCGCTATTGGCTACGGGCCATCGTGCAACTGCGGTCTGCCAGCACGGCCGGATGAGCCGACGGTGGGCTACTGGGTGGCCCGCCCCTACTGGAACCGCGGGATAGGCACGGAGGCCCTCGGTCTGCTCGTCGCCCACGTCCGGCGACACACGGCCCTGCCGTCGCTCATCAGCGGTCACTTCGCCGACAATCCCGCCTCGGGCCGCGTCATGGAGAAGTGCGGTTTTATGCCCACAGGCGATACCGTTTTCGACCCCTCGCTCGTCGGCGGCGAAGACAGGCCCATCCGCGTGCTGCGGCTGGCATTGGGAGACGGGCACTGAAGCCCACTTCCCACGTGGGCGGACAACACCCGCCACAAGAACGCCACCGGCGTACAGGCTATGAAACCTGTACGCCGGTGGCTTGGTTATGGCCGCTCCCGCAAGAGGGGGGGAGCTGTGACGTGACGTGGTGCTTACTGGGCGTCGGGGTCGTTCATCATCTTCGAACTTTGGTTGCCCTCGGCGGCACGTCGGTGGTCGTCGGTGGCCACGAAGAAACTGGTGCGCAGGCGGATGTCATCGTAGGACGCACCGATCATCACGCGAAATTCGCCGGGCTCCACAACGAGGTGGCCTTCGCGGTCGAACATCGTGAGGTCGTCGGGCACGATGGGGAAGGTCACCGTGCGGCTCTCGCCTGGCTTGAGATGAATGCGGTCGAAGCCGCGGAGCAGTTTTTCATACGTCGTGGTGCTGCTGACGGCATCGTTGAGGTACATCTGGGGCACCTCATCGCCCTCGACGCTACCCGTGTTCGTCACGCGGAAGCGGACGAGACACTGTCCTGTGGCTGTGTCAAGGCTGTCGATGCGCAGGCTGTCGTAGGCAAAGGTGGTGTAAGACAGACCGTGACCGAAGCAGTAGAGCAGGCCCTTGTTGCCCACGGTATAGTTTTTCGGCTCGTAGTTGGCGTTGGGCTTCGTGGGGATGTTCATCGGCAGTTGTCCGACGGTACGGGGCCAGGTACCTGGCAGGCGTCCGGCGGGGTTGTAGTCGCCTTTGAGACATTCGGCCAGCGCGCGTCCACCCTGTGCACCGGGGTAGCCAGCGGCGAGGATGGCGGGGCAGTGGCGGTCGGCATAGTTGATGGTGGCGGGGCGTCCCCAGATGAGCACGAGGACGACAGGCTTGCCCGTGCGCACCATAGCCTCGACGAGAGCCTGCTGGTGTCCGGGCAGGTCGAGCGAAGTGCGCGTGCGGCTTTCGCCCGAGGTAGAGGTGCCGTCGCCGACGGCCAGCACGACGACATCGCTGCGGCGGGCCAGTTCTTCGGCCTCGGCTATCATGCGGTGCTCGGCAGCGGTGAGGGTGTCGGGAATGAGTTCGTTTTCTGGCCAGCCTTTGTTGACAAGGTCGATACCCTTGGCATACTCCACGCTGACGTCTGTGCCTTCATAGACGCGGCGCAGACCGTCGTAGAGCGACGAGAAAGCCTGGTAGTTGGTCGGACCATAGTGGGTGGAAACGTAGCCGCGGGTGTGGGCGTTCGGACCGACAACGGCAATGCGCTTGTAGCGCGTGCCCAGGGGCAGCATCCCCTTGTCGTTCTTGAGCAGGGCTACACACTCGCGCGAGGCTCTGAGGGCCATATCCAGGTGTTCGGGGCACGAGACAATCGACGAAGCCTGGCGCTGGTCGCCGGTATAGGGCTGGTCGAACAGGCCAATCCAGAACTTGACGCTGAGCACCTGACCCACCAGTTCATCGACGCGCTTGATGTCCAGTTTGCCCTCGTTGACCAGTTCGCGCACGTAACGTATAAACTCGTCCGGCCTGGTGAAGTCCGTGCGGACGTTCAGACCGGCCTCGAGGCATTGGCGCACAGCCTCCTTCTTGCTTTCGGCCACGTGGTGGATTCCGTACAGGCGCCCTACGGCATAACTGTCGCTCACGACGTAGCCCTTGAAGCCCATTTCTCCGCGCAGCACCTCGCCAAGCCAGTGGCGGCTGGCAGCGATGGGCGTGCCGTCATAGTCGGCATAGCAGCACATGACGCCCAGCGCCCCCGCTTCGGCGAAGACCTTGCGGAAGGGATATTCATGGATATAGTACATCTCCGACGGCGTGATGTGCGGGTCGGTGCGTGCATCCCATTGGCGTGCGCCCTTGCAGTCGCCGTAGCCCACGAAGTGCTTGGGCGACGACACGACGCGCTCCTCCTGTATGCCGCGGCTCATCTCTACGCCGAGGCGTGCCACGAGGTAGGGGTCTTCGCTGATGGTGCCGTCCCATCGTCCCCAGCGCTGGTCGCGCACCACGTCGAGGATGGGCGCATAGACGTTGGTGTAGCCCAAAGCGCGTGCTTCGCGACCCACGATGCGGCCTTCGGCGTAGGCCACTTCTTTATCAAAGGTGGACCCCAGGCCGTTCATCGAGGGAAAACTGGTGGCGCCCGAGGCCACCAGACCGCGGATGCCCTCGTTGGTGAAATCGACGGGGATACCCAGGCGGGTATGCTCCACGAAGAAACGCTGCACCTCGGCCAAAGCCTCGGCCAGACGGTTGGGGTCTTTGACCTCGCGGTTCAGGTGCTCGTCGATATTGGCAATGCCGTCTTTGAGCACCATGTCGGCCCAGCGCGCAGTGGGCATGCTGTCGGTGAGGACCTTCTTGTAGCCGTAGTAGGTGGCGAGTTGGTTCGACTTCTCCTCGAGCGTCATCTGGCCGAGCAGGTCGGCCACGCGGGCATCGGTGGGTTGTGTGGGGTCTTCGTAGATATCCTTCTTCCCGTTTTTGTTGAAATCAATCCATCCCTTGTGGTAGATACCTTTGCGTGCGGGATAGACCTTGTGCGAATCGGTCGCATCGGTTTTCTTCTTCTGCGCTTTCTGCGCTGAGGCTCCGGTGGCCGAGAGGGCGATGGCTCCGGCCGTGAGCCATAGTAACAAATGGTTTCGCATAGTTATTGTGTTGTGATAGATAAAAGTATGCTTTGGGTGTGACGCCAAAGAACGTCAGACAGCCGCCATAGCCCTATCTCGGACGTCGGGGGGCGCTTCTGCGGGCAAAGATAATGCTTTTTATGTAAAGGCGATACGTCTGTAGGGGACAAAAGCACGGGTGCATGGCTGGTGGCCCATGCCTTTTCGGGATTAAGAAGGGCGCCGTCGGCTCTGCGTGGTGAGGCAGGGCTGACGGCGCCGAAATTTCTGTGTGCCAGCGAACGGCTATTATTCGCCTGGAGCGATGGCGCCGGAGGGGCAAACATCGGCGCAAGTGCCGCAATCTACGCAGATAGCGGGGTCGATGGAGTACTTTTCGCCTTCAGAGATGGCGCCGGAGGGGCATTCGTCGATGCAGGTGCCGCAAGCGATGCAGTCGTCACTAATTACGTAAGCCATAATGTTGATGTTTTAGATGATTATTGTGTATCTGTGAAGTTTCTTCGTCGTGCCGGCCGCCGTGGTGTGGCTGCCGGGAGCGTCGGGATAGTGCAAAGGTAAGGGAAGGCTGGGGAACGGCCAAATAATTTGCCGTTTTTTTCTTCGGGCTTTTCTTGCAGGAGTGGCAGGAGTGGCAGAGGTCTGCGGGGGCAGTCTGCCGTCAACGTCAGTCGCGGAAGTCCATCGACACCTTCTCGTTCTGTCTCTCGGCGGCAGCGGGTTCGGGGTGATGCCCGGGCTCTCTGGGGTCGAAGTAGTAGAGGTTCATACTGTCGTATAGGCGGTATTCGCGCTGCATGCGCCGCTCAAAGTCGGCCATATTCTTTCGCTCGGGTGCAGTCCATCCGGCCTCGCCCACAGCCGCCATGCGCGGCAGGAGCATGAAGTCGAGGCGCTGCGTCGTGTGTATGCGCTCGGTCCACACGTTGGCCTGCAGGCCGGCGATGTGGCGGCGCTCGGCGTCGGTGGGCTTGAGCGAGGCCAGCAGGGGGTCGGGAAAGGCATAGACGTCCTCCAGTGGGCAGAAGCCGTTCCATACGCGGCCGTGGCGGTGCGTGGCGTGCTGGATGAAGTCGAAGTAGAGCGGGCGGCGGGGGCAGAGCACCGTGGTGTAGCCCATGCGCAGCGAGCGGCTGAGGTCGGCCGGGCGGTCGTGGCGCCACCAGAAGATGAGCGTGCGTGCCGTGTCGGGCTTGAGGGCCAGCAGTTCGTCCCATCCCGCCACGGTGCGGTTCAGGGCGCGTATGCTGTCGGCCATGCGGTGCATGAAGTAGGCCTCGGCCTCCTTCACCTTGGTCATGCCTTCGCGGCGCATGAGGGCCTGGACGTCGGCATCCTTCTCCCATGCCGTGATGCCGAAGGCCACCTCGTCGCCGCCCATATGGAGGTAGGGCGCGGGGAAGAGGTCCTTCACCTCGCGCAGCACCTGCGTCAGAACGCTATAGACCGTGTCGCGGCCCACGTTGAAGGTGAAGTGGGAGTGGTCCTTCGTGCCGCCGCCGGAGAGGAAGGGGTAGGCGCGGTTGGCCGCTGTGGCGTGGCCGGGCATGTCAATCTCGGGGATGACCATGATGTGGCGCTCGGCGGCGTAGGCCACGATGTCGCGGATGTCCTGCTGCGTGTAGCACTGCAGGCGGCGCGTCGTGGGCTCGCTCCATGTGCCGCGTCCGCCCTCTTCGGTGAGGCGCGGAAAGGCTTTTATCTCGATGCGCCACGCCTGCTCGTCGGTCAGATGCCAGTGGAAGCGGTTGAGTTTGTAGCGCGCCATGAGGTCGAGCAGTTGCATCACCTTGTCGCGGCCGAAGAAGTGGCGCGCTTCGTCCATCATGATGCCGCGCCAGGCGTAGCGCGGGGCGTCAGCGGTAATGCCGAGGGGCAAGCGGCCGTCCTCGGTCTGCTGGAGGAGGGTCTGTATGGCGTAGAACAGGCCCGCGCGACTTCCGCCGACGAGCGTCACGCGCTGCGGCGTAGTCTCTATGCGGTAGGCTTCGGGGCCGCTGAGGGTATCGGTCGTCAGGAGAACGATGCCGCGGCGGGCGCGGCGGGCGCGGGCCGTGCTACGGCTGTCGCCGCGAGCCTGAAGGGCGGTGGCCAGATAACGGGCCTCGGCGGCGAGCGAGTCGTGGCGGTAGGTGATGGTCCCTTCGGGCATGGCGGTCAGCGTGGCTTCCGCGGCCGGTGAATGGAGAGGTTGGGGGATGACGTCGCCGGCCTGTGCGGTGAGTACGGCAACGAGCGTCAGCGCAGCGGCAGTGACGCGACGCAGGCTGAGGGAAAGGTGCATGACAAGGTCTGTTTAGTGTTGTGAATAATGTGTTGCGGAGTGTGTCGGTATTGTCTGGTTTGGCGGTAAGCAGTTTGGCGTCAGCGGCAGACGTAGAGGCTGTCGGCCAGTATCTGTCCGTCTGCCGGTGCGACAAAGAGGGTGTCGGCCGCCCTGCCCTGCAGGTAGATATGGCCGGCACCGCTTATCTCGGCGCGCAGGCGGCCGGTGGCGATGCCCTTGAGGTCCACGTTGCCGTCGCCCGAGAGGCGGACATCAACCTCGGGGGCTTCGATGCGGTCGGCCGTGACAGAGCCTACGCCATAGGTCTCGAGCGTCAGCGGACTGAGGGCCTTGAGGCGTCCCAGACGCAGGCACTTGCCGCCGTTGAGGGTGAAGGCGCTGACGTAGGGGGCGAAAATTTCGATGCGCACGACGGCGCGTTCGGGCATGCGGTAGCGGCGCTCGGTGGAGATGACCAGGTGGTCGTCGGCGGCGCGTGTGGTGACGTGGTCGATGACCTTGGGCGGCGCGGCGATACGCACATGGGGCATGGTGTTGGCGTCGGTCTGGATGAAATCGACGTCGGCGAAGCAGTCTATCTCGACCGACGAGAAGCGGTTGGTGTTGATGCTGCGTGTGGCGAAGCCCGTGGTGTCGATGGCGGTCTCGGCCATCTGCTTGATGGCCTGGTGGATGTCGCTGTGGCCGCACGAGGCGAACCATGTCAGGGCGGCGAGGAGGAAGAGGAGGATGCGCATGGGGTAAGGATGTCAGATGTAGTCGTCAACAGTGTCGTTGACAAAGTCGAGGAAGGGCTTCATCAGCCTGAAGACGTCGGCCGTGCGCCGGGCAAAGTCGGGGGCGAAGCAGAAGGCGTCGTCGATGTCGATGCTCAGGTCGTACTCGCGGGGGCGGAGATACTGGGGATAGATGAAGTCGCGTGGGAAGCCGGCGGGCATCGTCTTGAGGTGGGTCTCGCCCAGACGCGGCCGGAGGGCTGCCAACTGGGGCTCGGTGAGCAAGGCGTGGAAGGTCTCGGGCTGCGCCACGATGCTGCTGCGCACGGCGCGCAGCACATCCGACGGTAGGCAGTAGGCCCCGACGGCAATCATGCAGTGGCCGGGCTCGATGTGCAGGTAGTAGCCGCCGTGGAGCGACTTCTTCCCGCGCGTATTGATGTAGGTGCCGAAGTGGCGCTTGTAGGGCGACTTGTCGGCCGAGAAGCGCGTGTCGCGGTAGAAGCGGTAGAGGGTGTCCTTGACGGCGACGGCGCTGACCTCGGGGTCGAAGGCGGCGACGTGGTCCTTCACCTCGGCGGCGAGGGCCGTGAAGGCGGCGTGGGCGGCGTCGTAGCGGGCGCGGTTGTCGGCGAACCACTGACGGTCGTTGTGTGCCGCTATGTCGGTGAGGAAGTCGAAAATCTCTTGCATAGGCTTGGGGGGATAGAGAGGGGGCAATAGTGGGCGGATGGCGTGTTCTCCCCTTACTGGTCTTTCCGGAGGGCGTTTACCTGTCTTTCCAGAAGGGCGTTTACTGGTCTTTCCAGAAGGCGGGGACGAAGGGCAGCAGCAGGGAGAAGATTTCCAGGCGGCCGGCGAGCATCAGGAACGAGCCGAGCCACAGGCCGGCATCGCTCATCTCGCTCCACGACGACAGAGGCCCCATCTCATGGCCGAAGGCGGGTCCGGCGTTGGTCAGCATGGTCAGCGTACAGCTGAAGGCGTCGAGCAGCGGCATGCCCATGGCCAAATAGGCCACCGTGCCGAAGAAGGCCAAGATGATGAAGGCGGCTATCATGGCAAACACCGTGTGGACCACATGCGACGACACGGGGTTGCCGTTGAGGCGCACGGGCAGGATGGCGTTGGGGTGGATCAGGGAGCGAAACTGCCCCATGACGGCCTTGAAGGCGGTGAGGATGCGCACGCTCTTCACGCCGCCGCTGGTACTGCCCGAGCAGGCGCCGAAGAAACACACCGTCATCAGCAGGAGCCATGTGGCGGGGGGCCACGCGGCGGGGTCGATGGTGGTAAAGCCGGTTGTGGTTTGCAGAGAGGTGCAGTAGAACAGGCTCTCGCGCAGGGCATCGACGGGGGTGAAGCCGCGCCATACCACGAGGATGACGGCCAGCGTGGCCGAGGCACCCAGCACGATGGCGATGTAGGCACGCAGTTCGCTGTCGCGCAGCACGGCCTTGAAGCGCCGCTTGATGAAGAACGTGTAAATGAGGGTGAAGTTGACGCCCGAGAGGAACATGAACGCCGTCACGGTGCTCTCGATGGTGGGCGAGTGGAACCACGCTATGCTGTCCTGATGGGTGGAGAATCCGCCTGTGGCGATGGTGGAGAAGGCGTGGTTGACGGCGTCGAAGAGGCTCATGCCGGCCAGGTAGTAGGCGATGGTGCAACTGACGGTGAGAAAAAGATAGACGGCCCAGAGCCAGCGTGCGGTGGTGCTGACGCGGGGGTGGAGTTTTTCCATCTTCAGTCCGGTGCTCTCGGCCGAGAAGAGTTTGAGACTTCCCGTGCCCATGCCGGGGAGGATGACCAGGGTGAAGAAGACGATACCCATGCCACCGAGCCAGTGGGTCAGACTGCGCCAGAGCAGGATGGAATGGGGCAGTACGTCGATGTTGTCTAAGGCGGTGGCGCCCGTCGTAGAGAAGCCGGACATGCTCTCAAAGAAAGCCTGTGCCAGCCGCGGCTCGTAGCCGCTGATCATGAAGGGCAGCACGCCCACGGCGGCGAAGAGCGTCCACGACAGCGAGACGCAGAGGTAGCCGTCGCGCCTGCTGATGGCGCTGGCGCCGCCGCGTGCCACAAGGCGGCACAGCAATCCCATGCCCACCGCCACGGCGATGGGGATGACGAAGTAGTCCAGGCGTTCCTCGCCGTAAAACAGCGCCACGCCCAGGCATACGGCAAACATCAGGGCCGCGATGAAGAGCAGCGTGCCCATGATGCGCAGGATGGTGCGGGGGTTGAACATCAATAAGGGTTGATAGGGGATGCGAAGGTTTGAGAGGAGACGTGCCAGCGTTGCCGGCTGTTCCTACTTGAAGTACTTCTCTAGGCGCTTCACGCTGTTTTCCAAGCAGAAGGCCACCACGGTGTCGCCGGGCTGGAAGGTGGTCATGCCGCCGACGAGCATGCCCTTGCCGTTGCGCACCATACCGCCGAGGGTCACCGTCGGGGGCAGGGAGAGGTCCTTGACGGGGTGCTGCGTCACGCGTGAGCCGGCCTTGACCACCAGTTCGGCCACGTCGGCATTGGCCACGGAGAGGGTCTTCATGGTGGTGACGTCGGCCTTGAGCATCATCTGGTAGATGTGGCTGGCGGCGAAGGTCTTTTTGTTGATGATGGAGCCGATGTCGAGGCTCTCGGCCATGGCGATGTAGTCGAGGTTTTCCACGAGGGCCACCGTCTTGCGCACGCCCAAGCGTTTGGCCGTGAGGCAGGCCAGGATGTTGGCCTCGGCATTGTCGGTGAGGGCCAGGAAGGCGTCGGCGTGGCTGATGCCCTCGTCGGCGAGCAGGTCCATGTCGCGGCCGTCACCGTGGAGCACCAGGACGTGGCGGTGGCGTATGGCCTCGTTCAGGTGTTCGCAGCGGCGCACGTCGCGTTCTACCACCTTGGCTGTCATGTGCTCGGGCAGGTTCCACAGGGCCTGCTCCGTGGTGCTGCCGCCGCCCATGATGAAGAGCGAGCGCACCTCGGGATAGTCTTGCTTGCCCGTCAGTTCGCGGATGAGGGGCACATACTCGCGCGTGGTCATGAAATAGACCACGTCGCTCTCCTGCAGCACGTCGTTGCCGTGGGGGATGAGGGTCTCCTGCCCGCGCTTGATGGCCACGACATGGTAGGGTGCGTCGGGCCCGCAGAGTTCGCGTAGCGGCGTGTCGAGGATGGTGGCCGTGCGGCGCACCTTGACGCCGAGCATCAGCAGGGCGCCGTTCTGTATCTCCAGCCATTGGCGCACCCAGCTGTGGCTGGCGTTGTGGATGATTTCCTCGCCGGCCAGCATCTCGGGGTAGATGACGGAGTCGATGCCCACGGTGCGGAAGAAGTCGCGGTGCTCCTCGCGCGTATATTCGTAGTTGTCCACGCGCGCCACGGTGCGTGTGGCGCCGAGTTTCGAGGCCAGCATACAGCAGGTCATGTTGTGCGCCTCGTCGGGTGTGACGGCGATGAAGAGGTCGGCATCGCCCACGTCGGCCTGCTTGAGCGTGGCGATGGACGAGGGCGGTGCGCAGATGGTGAGCAGTTCGAAGTTGGCCCCGATACTCTCTAAGCGTTCGGGGTTGGCATCGATGAGCGTAATATCGTGGCGTTCGCGCGAGAGGAGTTTGGCCAGATGTGTACCCACGGCCCCTGCGCCGGCAATGATGATTTTCATGAGTTTGGCGTCAAAAGTAGCTTGATTGTGTCAGTCTGTCATTGGTCTGCCTCGGCCGCTATTGCTCTGCTGCCGCCGCTCTGAGGGCGTCGGCGATGGCCTGGCGGTCGATGCCCACCAGGCGGTGAAGCTGCGCCGGCGTGCCGTGCTCGACGAAGGCGTCGGGCAGCCCGAGGCGTGTCAGGCGTGGCGCGTAGCCGTGGTCGGCCATCCATTCGGCGATGGCCGAGCCCATGCCGCCCATGCGTGCGCCGTCCTCGACGGTGACGATGTGGCGGAAGCGGCGCGCCACGTCGTGCAGCAGGTCGTCGTCGAGGGGCTTGACGAAGCGCAGGTCGTAGTGGGCCACGGTGATGCGTCCTTCGGCCTCGACGTCGGCCACGGCGTCGGCGCCCTCCATGCCGATGGGGCCGAAGGTGATGAGCGCCACGTCGCGGCCGTCGTGCAGGCAGCGTCCGCGGCCTACGGGCACGGCCTCGAGGGGGCAGCGCCAGTCGGTCAGGCGGCCGCAGCCGCGGGGGTAGCGGATGACGAAGGGCCCTTGGCCGGACAACTGCGCCGTGTACATCAGGCGGCGCAGTTCGCGCTCGTCTAAGGGCGAGGCGATGGTCAGGTTGGGCACGGTGCGCAGCGCGGCGATGTCGAAGGCGCCGTGGTGCGTCGGACCGTCCTCGCCCACGAGGCCGGCGCGGTCCAGACAGAGGACGACGGGCAGACTGAGCAGCGCCACGTCGTGGATGACGTTGTCGTAGGCACGCTGGGCGAACGAGGAGTAGATGTTGCAGAAGGGCTGCATACCCTCCTTGGCCATGCCGGCCGAGAAGGTGACGGCGTGGCCTTCGGCGATGCCCACGTCGAAGGTGCGGTCGGGCATGGCCTTCATCATGATGTTCATGGAGCATCCCGTGGGCATGGCCGGCGTGACGCCGACGATGCGAGGGTTGGCCTCAGCCAGTTCGAGCAGGGTGTGGCCGAAGACGTCCTGGAAGCGTGGGGGCTTGCCTGTGGTGTCGGCCACGATGCGGCAGCCGCTCTCCTTGTCGAAGCGGCCAGGGGCGTGCCATTCGGTGGCGGCCTCCTCGGCGGGCTTGAAGCCCTTGCCCTTGGTGGTGTGGAGGTGGAGCAGACGGGGCCCGCGCATGTCCTTTATCTCGTTGAGCACGCGCACCAACTCTTTGACATTGTGGCCATCCACAGGGCCGAAGTAGCGGATGTTCATGCCCTCGAAGATGTTCTGCTGGTGGGTCAGGAGCGACTTGAGGGAGTTGTTGAAGCGTATGATGGCGCGGCGGCGCTCGTCGGAGAGCATGCCCCACGACATGAGTTGGCGCGACAGGCGGTTGCGCAGGCTGTTGTAGAACGTACTGGTGTGCAGGTGGGTGAGGTATTCCTTCATGCCCCCGACGGCGCGGTCGATGCTCATGTTGTTGTCGTTGAGGACAATGAGCAGGTTGTTTGGCGTGTCGGACGCGTTGTTGAGTCCCTCGAAGGCCAATCCGCCGCTCATGGCGCCGTCGCCGATGACGGCCACGACGTGCCGGACGGCATCGCCGCTCAGCACGTCGGCCACGGACATGCCTAGAGCAGCCGAGATGGAGTTGGACGCATGGCCGCAGGCGAAGGTATCGTACTCGCTCTCCAGGGGTGAGGGGAAGGGACGTATGCCGCCCATCTGCCTGTTGGTATGGAAGCGTTCGCGGCGTCCGGTGAGTATCTTGTGGCCGTAGGCTTGGTGGCCCACGTCCCAGACGATGCGGTCGTAGGGGGTGTGTATGACGTAGTGCAGGGCCACGGTCAGTTCGACGGTGCCGAGGCTCGAGGCGAAGTGGCCGGGGTTGTCGGCCAGTTCGTCGATGATGGTCTGCCTCAGTTCGTCGCACACCTCGGGCAGCGCCTTGACGGGCAACTGGCGCAGGTCTTCGGGACAGTCTATGTGGTTGAGATATTTCAGTTTCGTTGTTTCCGCCATCTGGGTCTTTCGCGAAAGGGGCGGGTTAGCGCGCCATGGTGCTGCCGCCGTTATGACGCAGCAAAATTAGCATATTTTCAGCGAACGGGATAGGAAAACGCGACAAACTGCTGGGGCAGGTTGCAGATTACGGATGGTTTCGGGGATGGAGAGGGCTTGGAGGGGGTGTCAAAATAAGTTTGGCCATATACAACCATCCAAGTTGTCCTCGTTGTCAGGGTTGTCCTCGTTGTCGTCTATGACTGTGGGGCGCAGGCGGGGCGAGTGTACATGGCCAGACCTATCTTGACCCACCCGTAACGGCATCGCCAACCTGGGCAAAAATGAACATTTATGCAGTTTTGCGACGACTGGGCCTCCGGGGGGCGATTTGCATTTCGCCCGATTATTTTGTATCTTTACACTGCAAACTGCGAAGGGCTCCCTTGGGGGCCCTTTTTTTCGGCCCCAAGGGGGGGATTACACCTTGGGCGACCGTAAAAACAGTCGCCCAAGTTGTTTTTTCAGTCGCCCAGGTTGTGTGTGCCGTTTGGGCGACCGTGTACTCAGACCGCCCGAACGGGCTGTTTTAGCCCTCCAACCGTTAAACTTTCATAAACTTTTCATCGCGCTGAAGCCCCGAATTTTTGCATAATCATGCAGGAAACGGAATAATTATGCAACCGAGGGCGACGTGCTGAAGGAGCAGACTTTGGAGCGGTGGGCAGATTCGGCAACAACTGGGCGCGACGGGTGAAACAAACATCAGCTGTGACATGCTTGGCAACGACAAACGACAGATTAACAAAGAAAAGCATTGCTCTCCGGCAGAAGTTTTGCGGGACGGCGAGGGTGTGTCAAAATGCAAATTTTGACGCGCACTCGAAGGTGCGTCAGAATGGCTAAGATGCAAGGCGCTGAGGCTGAGGGCGCAGGGAGTGAGGGTGTGTCAAAATGCAAATTTTGACGCGCACTCAAAGGTGCGTCAGAATGGTCAAGATGCAAGGCGCTGAGGATGAGGGCGCAGGGAGTGTACTGAAGTACATGACCAAGCCCGAAGACGATAGCAACGCAGCAGATTGGCTATTATGACACACCGCCATGACCAAGCCCGAATGCCGATAGTAACGAAGCAGATTGGCCATTATGACACACCGTCCAAGCCCGGGGTCAGCGACCGAAGGGAGCGCCACCCTGGGTGGGCCGCTCCGCAAAACTTTTACCAGACAGCATTTTGATAGCCAGTCCGAGCCACCTCACCGAGAAGGAGCCGAAAAGTGTCGCAGAACCGGCGCCGGCAGAGGGGCGCACAGATAAAGGGCGATGGAGCACTCGCGCTAGGGGCGCAAAAATGCTTTTCTAAAATTTGGCAGGCGAACATAGCATTTCGTATGGATTTTTTACTAATTTTGCCAATTACTAAGTCAGGAAGCGCGTTTCACGACGCTCCCGAGGCTCAAAAACGGCGCCGCAAGGTTTACCTATACCGGTCGGCACCCATCAAATCCACTGAGCGTAAGACACGCCCGGCAATACGGCTGGCGGCCACAAAGACGGTGGTCGCCCCCACCCCAACGAACCGAATATCCATCAACGCCCATACACATACTATGGAACATCTCATTGCCGACACTGGCCTACAGTTCATCACCACCGAGGTGACGTTCAATCCCGCCGAGCCCCTGCAGTCGGAGCACGGGCGCATCCTGAAGTACACGTTCTGCGAGACAGACAACTTCGCTACCGGCGAAAAGCAGTTTGACGCGGCCTGCTTCCACACGGAGGACGGCGTGTTCATCCCCTTCTCCGAACTGATCAACGCGGGCTCCCTGCGCACAGATGCCACGGGGACCAACATCGCCTACGACGAGTTTGGTCTGCCGGCTATCAGCGACGGCGTGGAGACGTTCACATTCAGCACGTTCGAGCCCGACTCGTCACAACTCTACGCCTTCAACGCGCTCGAGTCGCTGCGCGTAGAGAACAAGCAGCGGACGTACGAGCGGCGGTCGGCTTTCGAGTTGGTGCTGGGCCACTGGCTGCCGATGCCCATGTACCAGATACAGGAGGACGGCACGGTGATGCCGCTGCCCAAGGGCTGGTGCCGCATGAAGATGGACTGCATCGGCGCCACCGGACGCAAGGGGGTCAACCGCTACCGCTGCACATGGGTGTTCGACACTGCAACGACGAACAGTCCCTTCTCGGGCCAGCGTCCCTTCTTCGACGAATATGACAACGCCCCGCAGACCTTCGGCCTCTGCCCCAGCATAACGGGCATCATGGACTTCCTGTCGCTGCAGCCGGACCAAAACCAATACTCGGAGTATGTGCTGGACCTGCTGGGCTACGACGCCACAGACGCCTCTGAAACGCCTTTCCGCCGCCTAGCGTGGTACACCTACTTCGTGCAGTTCCTGCGCCAGGTGGGGGCTGCTCCAGATATCAAGCTCTACAAGGGTACGGCACACGAGATACCAGTAGATCTGGTGCTCGACATGGGCAACTCGCGCACCTGCGGCGTGCTCTTCGAGGAGGGCGACTTCACCCGCGCCATGATGCTGGGCCTGCGCAACCTCTCGGAGCCGCACCTGCTCTATACGCAGCCCTTCGACATGCGCATCGCCTTCCGCAAGGCCGACTTCGGCGGCGCCATACGCCAGCCGGAGAGCGAGGACCTGCCGATGTTCCAGTGGAACAGTTTCCTGCGTGTGGGCGAGGAGGCACACCGCCTCATCTACCGCGCCTGCGAGGAGCAGGGCGAGAGCGAGACGTGCAACAACTACTCTAGTCCGAAGCGTTACCTCTGGGACACGCGACCCTTCGACGGTCGCTGGCAGACGCTGGTGTCGGTGAACGACCCGGCCAACGTGAGCATCGAGAACAACATATATATAAAAGGTCTGTCGGAACACTTCGACGCCCTGGGCCACTACACCGACGAGGAGGACCTCAACGGTCTCTCCGACCACTTCTCACGCTCGTCGCTCATGACGTTCGTGATGATCGAGGTGCTGCAGCACGCGGTCTGCCAGATGAACAGCCACGAGTTCCGCAAGAAGCACGGCAACATCGACTGCCGCCGCTACCTGCGCAACGTCATCCTGACCAGCCCGACGGCCATGCCGGCACAGGAACAGCACACACTGCGCCTGGCGGCCGACGACGCATGGAAGGTGCTCTGCCACATCAACCCCACGCTCAAGCCGGTCAGCGTATGGCCCACGCCCGAATCGCTCACGGCAACGAACGACTACGACTGGGAGAAGCGCATGTGGAGCTACGACGAGGCATCGTGCTGCCAGTTGGTCTATCTCTACGCCGAACTGGCCCAGCGCTACGACGGCGAGGTGCAGCGCTTCTTCGACTTGAAGGGACATGTGCGCCCGGACCTGCTCAAGGAGGGCTACACGAACAAGAGCCTGACCATCGGCTCAGTAGATATCGGTGCCGGCACCACCGACCTGATGATATGCGCCTACGAGTATGGCGGAAAGGGCAACACCCACATCACGCCGGTGCCCAAATTCTGGGACAGTTTCTATCTGGCGGGCGATGACATCCTGCGCACGCTCATACAGACCTTCGTCATCGAGGGCGACCCCCACCCCAACCCCATGCTGGGCTGCGTACGCAGCGCCCTGGAGGCCCGTCTGACGGCCATGACGGACGACGAACTGCGTGACCTGCCTTGCCTCAAGGACGGTTCGCTGGCGGCCGAAGACTACCAGCGCAAGGTGCGCGAGGCCATAGCGGCTGAGCCCTCCGACCGCCCGCACCACCTGCGCGTGCTGGCGTCGAACATGGTCATCAACTTCTTCGATGCCGACTCTAACCTCAAGACGGCGCACGACCGCCGCACACGCCGCGACTTCAACACGCAGATTTCTGTGCCCATCGCACAGAAACTGCTGGACCTGCTGCGCCTGCACCGCCCGTCGCGCATCTACACCTTCGCCGACATCTTTGCCGACATACAGCCGGCCCACTACCTGCTCGACAGCTTCGAACAGCACTTCGGTTTCCGCTTTGAAGAACTGGAATGGCGCTTCGACCCGCAGCATGTGGCCGACGAAGTGCGCCGCACGCTCGAGCCGCTGATGAAGCAGCTGTCGGTGGTGCTACACGCCTACCACTGCGACATCCTGGTGCTGGGCGGACGACCCACGTCGCTCGATACGATCACCGAACTGTTCATCAAGTACTACCCGCTCTCGCCGGACCGTCTGATCCGCCTGAGCGACTACCGCGTGGGCTCGTGGTATCCCTTCGCCGACGGCCAGGGCTATTTCTTCGACCAGAAGAGCGTCGTGGCCGTAGGCGCCATGGTGGGCTTCACGGCCTCGACAAAGTCGTTCTGCGGCATGTCCATCGACTTCAAGGAGGTCATCAAGCAGATGCGGCCCACGGCCAACTACCTGGGCAAATACAATCCCAAGACGCAACGCGTCAACGAGGTGCTGCTTAGCCCCGACAGCTCAACCTTCACCGTCGATCTCATGGGCGAACCCTTCTTCATCGGCTGCCGCCAACTCTGCGACGCCGCCTATCAGGCCCGCCCGCTCTATGCCATCTACAACAACACGCTCAAACCGCGCCTGCGCCTGACGCTGACGCGACAGTTTCATGAAGACCGCGAACGCCTGTACCTGGAAGAGGTGACGGACGAACAGGGCAACATGATGAAGCGCGACAGCGTCACCGTCATGCTACAGTCTATCGCCGACGACGGCAGTTACTGGCTGGACAAGGGCGAGTTTACTCTGGGCATCGGCGAAAGCCTAAATGACTGACGCCACACACTGCCCCGCCCACACGCGTACACTGAGAACAACAAGGATAGTATCGACCGCGACAACCCCCACCCCCATGATCAACAAGATAAACCGACAGATAGAGAACATCAACGCCTCGCTGCAGTGGATCAAGGCCAACAAGCCCGAACACTATGCACAGCGCTTCCCACAACTGGTACAGGAACGCTGCCGCCTGCGCCGTATGGCAGCCGCCGAAGAGGAGTTTCCCGCCATCGCTGCCTACGGCGAAAGCCAGCGCGGCAAGTCGTACGTGATGAGCAACGTGCTGCAAAAGGACGGCAAGCCCTTCACCATCACGGCCAACGGCAAGAAAATCAACTTTATCGAACGCATCAACCCGCCCGTAGTCAACACCGAGGCCACGGGCGTCGTGACGCGCTTCACCTCGTTCCTGAAAAACCCAGGTCTTTACGACCCGCAGCACCCGGTGCTCATGAAGGTACTCTCGGTGACCGACGTGGTGGCCATCCTCACCGACGGCTACTTCAACGACATCCACGACTACCAAACGCTCGATACGGACGAGGTCAAGGTGCTCACACAGCAGATATACGACACCTACGCCTCGCGACCTGTAGTGCAGGAGGCTATCATAGAAGACGATATCTTGGACCTCCAGCACTACCTGCGCAAATACATCGGCGCCAAGAGTGTCAACCTGTGGAAGTCGGCCTACCTGCCCACCGTGGCCCAGGTGATACGCCGCGTGCCCGTAGCCGAATGGCGGGTGCTCTTCGCCCCGCTGTGGTTTAACGACGCCAACCTCACGGCGCTCTTCGAACGTTTCGTACAGGTGCTGCAGCGCTTAAACTTCGCCCCAAAGGTGTATCTGCCCATCGAGGCGGTGCTCAACAACGACAATACCATCATGGGCGTGGAATGTCTCAAGGGCCTTATCGACCGAGGCAACACATGCCCCCAAACCACGGACGCCTTCGTCCCGACGGCCACAGGTGGCCTCAATACCGTACAAGGCCTGGACAAGGCCATGGTGAGCGCGGTGTGCCGCGAGGTGGTGTTTAAGGTGGACGAGGAGTTTTTGGAGAGCACCCAACGCTACGACTTCACCATGGTGGAACCAGACGTGCGCGCCAAACTGCCGCAGGGCGAGGTGCCCAAGGACATCCTCAAGCACAACGACCTGATCGACTTCCCCGGTGCTCGCGCACGCCTCTCGCTCAAGGCAGACGACATCGCTGACAACCTGGACCAGCTGGTCAAGCGCGGCAAGGTAGCCTTCCTCTTTAATAAGTACAACGAAGACTTCGCCATCAACATCCTGCTCTACTGCCACGACAACTGCAACCTGGGCGCTACCGAGATTCCCCACGTCCTGGCCGACTGGGTGGACGAATACGTCGGCGCCACGCCCGAAAGCCGCGCGCGACACATTCAGGAGATTGGGGGCTCACCTTTCTTCTTCATCGCCACTAAATTCAACATCGACATGGCGGTCAAGACCAACGCCAGCCTCAACGACGAGGGCATGCTGCCGAAACGCTGGACAGACCGCTTCATGAAGATTGCCCACGACGAATGTTTCGTGGCACAGAGCAACTCATGGTTCTACAACTGGGACCAGACGGGCAACTCATTCAAGAACACCTACTTGCTGCGCGACTACAAATACTCTTCCGACTCGGGTGACGGCTCAAAACTCTACGCGGGCTATACGCCCGAAGGCGGCAAAGAAAACCAGTGTCTGCTCAATGACGTGGTCATCGACGGCCAGCACGTCAACCTCTACGCCTCGCTGCGCCGCTCGTTCATCAACTGCGACATCGTTCGCCGCTTCTTCGCCGACCCGGCCCTGTCGTGGGACACGGCGGCCACGATGAACAACGATGGCTCGCTGCTCCTGCTGCAGCAACTGACGGCCGTGGCACCGCAGATGGCCAAAGGACGCGACATGCTCTTCGGCGAAAAACTGCAGGAGGCATGTAAGCAGATACGCGCCATCATGGGCGAGTATTACCACAGCGACGACGCCGAGGCCATCTTCGAGGAAAACCTGCGCAAGGGATGCCGCATCTGCCGCGAGATTGACTTCACCTGCAACGAGGACAACTACTTCTTCGGACACCTCATCGAACGCCTGCAGATTACGGAGAAGAAGGTCTATCAGTGTCTGCACAGCCTGATAAACAGCAATACGCTCATCAGCCAGACACACGACTTCAAAAACTACGAGATCATCCTCAAGACCTGCGGCAAGCAGTTGGCGTCCTGCACCAACGATGAGCAGCGTTGGAAGGTGCTCATCGGCTGCTACGGTTTCTTCGACCGTAAGGAGGCGGAAGACTATCTGGCCGGCCGCAACGTGGACTACCATGTGCTCTTCCAGCCCAACCCTAAAAAGAAGACCAATGCCAACATGCTGGCCGACGCCGTCTTCGACCTGTGGCGCGAGAGTGTCACCACGGCCGAGATGGTGCAGGAAATGACGGACGACAACGGCTTCAGCCCCGTGGTTATGGGCACGCTCCTGGAGAATGTGGTGAGCACGGCACGCCAACTCTTGCTGCCCGAACGCATGGACCAACTCATCGCCCCCTATGTCAACGTGGTCAACCTGAGCACGGCCAACGTCTCGTTCCTGGCCGACCTGCTGGCTAGCATCATCAACAACTACGTCGTGGACCTGGGCTTCCACCTGCGCAGCAAGGAGGAAATAGATACCATACGCCAGACGGCAGAGAAGCGCTCCCTGCCGCTGTTCCACTATCTGGAGACACCCCGCAAGGAGGACTACAGCGAACAGGAACTGGGCCTGCTCTTCCGCGACCTGGGCGAGAACGCTCAGACCATCACGCCGGCTGTCGAACAGGGTATCTTTGAATGGAAAGAATGCGTGCTGCTGTCGTTCGTGGCCGCCACGCCAAAAATAGACTACGACCCGCAGGCCAACAACGAACTGAAAGAAATTCTCTGCGCTGTATAGCAGTTTTTCCGTGCTCCAAGGGTTACTTTCCTTTGGGTACGTCCATAAACGGCATAGCAAGTCGCCGGACGCCGCTCTGCTCAGATCCTCCACGTAGCATCAGAAGGCAGGGCGGCGGACAGGTACACACTTATAAAACCTCCCCGTCATGAAGACCTTCCCCCTTAACGAAAAAAAGAAAGGCGCCGCCGGCCACAGCCCATGGAGCATGGTGGCCCGCGCCCTGGCATTCACCCTCATGCTGCTGGGCATGCTCATCCTGCTGCTGATGCTCCCCCGCAGTTGCGACAATAAGGATAAGGACAACCCCTATGAGGACCTGCCCTTCGTTGACCCCGTCATCAACGACAGCATACCCGTCGATACCATGCCGCAGCAAGACTTCGGCCCCGACGTGCCACTGCCCGACCCCGAGGACAACGTCATCACGCCGCCCGAAGAATGGGAGGAAGACTCGCTGACGGGACGCGAAATAGCGCCCGACCGCCTCAACGTCATCCTGGACAAGAACAAGGGCGAACAGACCATTGCCCTCTTCGCCAAGCGTTTCAAAGAGGAATATCCGGACAATGCCTACCAGATTATCTACTTCGACGAACTGACCTATCTGCTGCAGATTAGCGTGCCGCAGGGCAGCGTGCCCCGCATGATGCAGGAGATGCCGGAGCGACTGTCGGACTTCAGTTTCAAACTATTCCAGGAGGAGCGCTTCCAGCAGAGCATGCGTCCCTCCGACCCCTTCTTTCAGGACAGGGAGAAGGCCTGGTACTTCAACGCCATACAGGCGTATGACGCCTGGGACATCACTCAGGGCAGCGAGGAGGTGACCATCGCCGTGGTGGACAACTACTTCGACCTGAACCACGACGAGATGCGTGGCAAGGTGGTCTATCCCTTCAACGTGGAGCGACGCAGCGCACAGGTGGGCCTGACGCGCGACATGCTCAATAATGCCGTGGCCATCCTCCAGCAGATGGTGGCACAGGGCATGCCCAACGCACAGGCCATGCAATTGCTGCAGATGTATGTCTATGGTTGCTGCCACGGCGCCAACGTGGCCGCTCTGGCCACGGCACAAGTCAACAACGGCGCGGGCATGTCGGGCATAGCCCCGAAATGTAAGGTGATGCCCGTGGGCGTGTTCTCCGATCGGGTGTTGGTCACTCCCAACGGCCTGACCAACACCTCTTCGTCCATGATGATGATGCAGGGCATCCTCTACGCCATCTACAAGGGCGCCGACGTCATCAACATCTCTATGGGCTCCTACTTTGGCGACCAGGTGAAGCAACTCACGCCCGAACAACAGATGGAGATTATCCGCCGCGACATGAACGGACGCTACGCCGAACAGGTGTGGAACTATGTGTTCAGTCTGGCTGAAGAGCGCAACTGTGTCATCGTATGGGCCGCGGGCAACGAAACCATCCTGGCGGGCATGGACAACTCAAAACGCGACCATCACACCATCCGTGTGTCGGCGCTTGGACATAACCTGCGCCCGGCCGACTTCTCCAACTTCGGCTACGAACGCGAGGGACATAATGGCGGCCGCGACTTCTCAACCGTCTCGGCACCGGGCGTTGACATGTGGGGCTGCGCCCATGGCAACGGCTACTGCTCGATGCAGGGCACCAGCCAGGCTGCACCCATCGTGACGGGTGCCGTGGCGTTGCTCAAAAGCGTGGACCGCACGCTCAGCCCACAGCAGATCATCGACATCCTGCAGCGCACGGGCAAACGCATACCGGGAGCCGTAGGACCGATGATTCAGATACGCGACGCCCTGCAGCAGGTCAAGGGCGAACTGCTCGACTATGACGACGCCGTCAACGACCCCAAGGCCATGCTCGGCATCTGGGAGAGCACGACGGACCTCTACGAAGAAAACACCAAGAAGCCTGTCAAAATATATTTCCAGTTCGATTCAACCAGCAGAGGTAGAATGGTGACCAAAGTGATTAGTACGGGCGAAACCTATCGCGCAACCCTCAACGTTTCGCGCCAGAACAACCGACTGCAAATTATTCAGCCTAACCAGAGCGTCAGTGACCGTGGCAACAAATTGGACCGCTATATCTACACCTGCCAAAAAGGCAAAGACGGCAAACTGGAGGTCGTGGCCAAAAACCGCGACCGCGACCAGGGCTTCACTTGTAACATGCGCCGCGTGCAAAGCATTCCCTAAGAGAGTCCCTTCACGACATGCTCATACAAACATTTCAAAACACATAATTTTAGCACCCTTATGTCATCTGACAACAATGCCCCCAAAGGCATGCTCTTCTTCAATTTCCTGAGCATCCTGGGCCTGACCCTCTTCGCCGTGTTCAACTTCATCGGCATGATGTTCTTCTTCGACGGCACCATCGGCACCAGCCTGCTCATCACGCTGGGCCTGACGCTGCTGCTGGGGGCCCTGCTCATCCTGATGTGCGTGGCCAAAGCCAAGGACAACAACTTTACACTGTGGCGCACGGTGGAGTTCTCGGCCTTAGCGCTGTTCATCATCGCCGCCGGCGCCTCGTTCTTCGGCCCCGTCCGCAGCCTCTGCATCATGGGGGCAAAGGGCGAGATTCAGGCCGCTGCACGGGCCGACAGAGCGGCTATCGACACGCTCATCGCCGAGTATGAGGCCAATGAGAACAGGGCCATCACCAACACCATCACCGGCCTGAGAAGTTGCACCGGACAAAAACTGGGTGACAGACTACGGTCATGGTGCGAAGACGCCAAACTGCTGGACGATCAGGGCAACGTGAGCAACAAAAACATTGAAGCCTTCGACCGAAACCAGCGCCTGCTGCTCCTGAAGGGCCGCTTCACCAGCATAAAGACGAGCACGCGGATGCTTCTGGACAAGCACATAGGCGTCTTCGAAAGTTGGAACATCTTCCAGATGCCGGCGCAGCCGGCCGCCCTCACCAAACTGGCCAAAGAGAGCGCTGAACAACTGACAGAACTGTCGGGCAAAGCAAAACTGCCAGTTATCGAATGGGGCTCTATCTCCAAAGAAAACCAGACCTTCTCCTACGACGCGCCTCGCATGAAGGTAGCACAGGCCATCAGTAAGGTGGGCTACGGCAAATGGTACGCCTGGCTCATCCTCGTCATCATACACTTGCTGACCCTCTGCTCCTACTTCTGGACCCTCCGCTCACGCAAGACGTCCATCAAGGAGCAGGCCATCACCAACGGCAGCACCATCCTCTAACCTCTATCCTTGATCCTCATATCTCCTATCATACCATGCCTCCTCTCACTCCGCAACAAATAGCCAACCTCAAGGCACGCTGCAACCAAATCAACATACAGTTTGTCATCGATGCCATCGTCTCAGGAACGGTTAGTCTGGACGACCTGCCGCTGACGCCGCCGCGCCGCGCTCATATACAGAACGCGCTGAAGAACATGCCCAATGCCAAAGAGGCCGCCGAATGGAAAAAAATCGAAGCGCTGAAGCAACAGGGCCAAACCGACGCGCTCCAAAACAGCCTCACACAGTATATCCAAAATTGGAGCGCCACGATGCCGCCGCACAACCATCTGGAAGAAGCCAAGACCATGGTGCGCACGCTGGCCGACCAGAATATCCGCAACGAATGGCAGGAGGCGACCGCATCCATGCAGAACAACGCCAACCAGGATGCCTACGAAAAGGCTCTGAACGCCTTCATCCAAAAATGGTCGGCCGTATGCCCCGAACATGAATTGGTGTCTCAGGCGGCGCAGTGCCTCTTCGACATGATGGGAAAGCGCGAGGAAGAGCGCTGGAAACAGGTGAACAAGGACAACTACGACCACCTCATGGCCTATATCCATCAGGATGGATACTACGGCAACGAGGCCCGCGAAGATCTCTGGAAAGTGGCCCAGCGCGATGTCGCCACCCTGAATCGCTACATCACCGACATGCCCGACTCGCCACATGCCGCCGAAGCGCAGCAGGCCCTACAGTCGCTCACGGTATGGCAGCAGGCGAAGCAGGGCACCATTCTGGACCTGCTGGCCTTCATCCACGCCAACCCGACATCGCCCATGATCACCGAAGCGCTCAACCTAATTGAGCAGAAGAAACACATGGTGCTCAGCGATATGCGCGAAAGCCCAGAAAAATTCAAAAGCAGCGACATACAGGCCTACCTGACGCACGGCATCTTCACAGGCGATGACCTGATAAGCAACGGCATCTTGACCGAAGAGGCACTCAACATCATCCTCAACGCGCCCAATATTCCACTGGTATCGGCAGGTATCGCTCCGGGCACACAGACCATGGCTGACACCACGGACGTTTATTTCTTCGGCGTGCCGTCGTCGGGAAAGACCTGCGTGCTGGCTGGCTTGCTGGGCTCGGAGAAATGGTACAACATCGACCTGGCGGCCTACAACGCAGGCAACTACGTCAACTACCTTGACCTGACACGCCGCCACGGCATCGTACCTCGCGGTACCGACAGCAACTTCGTGGCCCTTATCAACGCGGCCGTGGCTAATCCCAAAAACCTCAAAGACCTCCATGTGGTCAACCTCATTGACATGGCGGGCGAGGACTTTGCGACAAAGATGGTCAGCAACCCCGATGGCATCATTACCTTCGAAGACATGGGCATCGGCGTCACCGACCTGATGAGCAACAACAACCGCAAGGTGTTCTTCTTCATCATCGACCCCTCGGCAGATGGCATGATTCAACTCACACAAAGAGACAGCCAAGGCAACCCCATGCTCGACGCCAACGGCATGCCCATCAAGGTGCCCACCAGTCAGGACCTCCTGGTGCGCAAAATGATCAGCATGCTGCAACAACCGGAGAACAGCCGTGTCTTGAAGTATGTCGATACCATACACTTCATCATGTCGAAGGCTGACATGCTGGGCGGCCGCGTCAACCGCGACCAAACGGCCGTCGAGGTGTTTAGGAAAAACTACCAGACGTGCCTCAACAGCCTCATCTCACTCTGCCAGCAGCATGGCATCAACAGCGCCACCGACGGACGACCCGTACTCCACACCTTCAGCCTGGGACAGTTCTATATCGGCGGCGTCTATCAGTATGATCCCACCGACTCGGACAAACTGACGGAAGTCATCCGTCAGGTCAGCCGCGGCCATAAACAGAAAGGGGTTTGGGGCAAACTGCACTAAGCACAGCCTCTGCACTTTAAGACTATCCACCAACGCGTATCCATCACACCGACCATGAACCAAAGTCTTTCCCTCTATATTTACGGTAACAAAATTGCCAACGAGGGCTACATGCCCCTCGTCATCGTGGGCGAACCGCGCAACGTACCGGATGGTGTCATCGGCGGCCTCGAAAATCTGCCCTACTACTTCACGCTGACCATCGAGGCCACCCATACGCTGTTCACCCTGGTGCGCAGCGATGTGTCGAGCATCGGCTCCGCCCGCGGCGGACGTCTCAAAATGGCCATCGCCCTGCCCAAAGGCACGGTGCTGGCGGGGGGCATCAGTCCGCTCACCGTACTCAAGACGATCAATGCCTACTATGACGAGAACTACTTGAGCAACGGCCTCATGGGCCGACAGTTCACCGAAACGCGAGAGAACCCCGAGGCATTCGCAAGCATTCTGGCCCAGTATCCTCTCATCCCCGTCCTCATGCCTCACCGCGTCATGACGGGACAGACGGACGCTTTGATTGTGGCCCCCGAAGAGCAGTTGGCCCTGCTCATGTGCGATGCCCAGTATCCCGACTTTGTCGCCTACCACAGCATCATCCTGAGCACGTCGGCCGGCGCCTGCGCCCTACCCCGCCTGTCAGTGGCCATTCCCCGACCGCGAGCCTATGCCCTGTTTATGAAGCAAACAAAGTATCAGGACATCATAGACAACGGGCAGACCGAAATCATCCTCAACGTCGGTGCCAGCCAGCCCTACGAAGAGGCTTATACGGTCAAGTTCACCCTGCAGGACGGCCGCGAGGGCAAGGTGCCCTACGTCACTGTCAATGACGAGGAGGAGACCATCCGCTGCGCCTTCCCCGCTCGCCCCAAACAGAAGACATACCGCCTGAACCTGAGCACCTCCGACGGCACGCCGTGCCCGCCCCCGACGGCCTTCTATATGGAAGACCACCAGGACACCACGGGACGCAGCCGCCGCCCCTTCTCGGCACAGGGCACGCTCACCCTGGTGGGCCCCGACACGCTGTGGGCCAGTCCCAACGTGGGCTGCACAGACAACGACTGGACCGTCAGCGTCGGCCAGCCTGCCATCGGCCCCGACGGCGTCATCGAATACCACGCCATGGCCCGACGCATTCCCGTCAAGCGCTTCCGCCTGCGTCTGACAGGTCCGCAGTCTCTCGTCAGCGCCCTGCGACCGATGGACTTCTACGTCCAGCCGAACGCCGCACGCGACAAACGCTGCCCCTTCAACCGCGAGGGCATCGTCGAACTGCGCGGCGAGGACGCGCTGACCAAGAAACTGGATGTGAGGACCTCTCGCCGCGACATCACAATGGAAATCAGCCCCGAGCAGAGCAGCACCGTCAATGCCGACGGTACCTACAACTGTTGCATCAAAGTGAGCCCCGCCCAAGCCGTCATCCCATCACCCGTGATAGACCCCAAGCCTGGTTCAACTCCCAAAGCCCCTACTCCGGGTCCCGGCATCCCCGACTGGGCCAAATACGCCATCGGCGCCGGCGCCACGCTCCTCGTCATTGCCAGCATCCTGGCCATCATCTTCCTGCCGAGCAAGTGCAGCGGCGGTCCGGCCAAGGAGAAGGACGACATGTCCGAGCAGCAGACAACTGACAACCAAGACCAGAAGCAGGAAACAGAACTGGAAAAGAAGGCCCTTGCCTACAGCGATACACTCAAGAGACTCGACTTCAAGTTTGACGAGTTCCTGCCCAAGGTCAAGGAGGAAGTGATTGACGCCCTTGACGAGAAAGACACGGCAAAAATCTTTAATGAACTGACAATGCAGTATTGGGCCATGAAGGCCATCCACGAACAACTGCGCAAATGTAGTGAACCCAAAGTAAAGGACACCTTGCTGAAAAAAACAATACCCGACACACTCAACGTGTATATCGACGGGGGGGGGGGCCTCACAAACGAGCAAGGCAATATCCTCGACTCGCTCCTTAATGTAAAACCCTCTGGAGTTACAGACAAAACTTATCTCCAGAAATACTATCGCGAGCCCATGAACTCCTTCCAGGACATCCAGAAGATACTACAGAAAGGACAGAAGGGCAAGGACAAGAACAAGGACAAGAACAAGGGCAAGGACAAGGACAAGGACAAGGACAAGGACAAGGACAAGGACAAGGACAAAACCCTAACTGGTCAAGGAAATCAAACAGGCTTCTAACGAGCCGAAGTGCAAACAACGACACAGCCATCATGAAAATTCTCAAACTTTCTCTCATATTCCTCGCCACGCTGGGCATTGTTGTCGGTGCCCTGTGGCTGACCATGGGTGGGTCGAGTTCCACCCGCCAAGAGGCGATGTCAGGCCTGTACCGCGAACTCTCAGACAGCATCGTGGCCCAATGGCAGGACATGGACCCCTGGAGCCGCGAAGCCTACGACGAGACCCGTACCGACCTGGCCCAAAAGAAGGACATGGATCTGGTCGACAGCGACGAGCACGACCGACTGGCCGAAATGCTACGCAATAGCGCCATCAACCGCCTCTATACGCTGACCGTCGAAGAATTTGCCAAACCTGAATGCCGCCACGACGTCGTCACCGCCTACGACAAGGAGGCGCAACGTCTCAACCGCGAGAAGGCCGACAAGGAACGTCTGCAGAAACTGCACAGCATCTACACGCTCTACGCCAACATCCGTGCCTTCGTAGGTAGCAGCCTCATTTACACGCCGCGATTTGATGGCAACCAGTGGACCAGTCTGAACGACCTGCGCGATGCCGCTGTGCGGCGCGCAACTGGCTACCGCAACAACGCCCTCTACACGGAGTTTCTCAGCCATATCAATGGCTTTTCCTCCGGCCTGACTGAGACCACCGTGCGGAACAAGGTAGAAAAGGGACGCAGCAGATATTACGCCGCACTCTCGGAACAGATTATCAGTTATTTCGATAGCAAAGATCCTACTACCGATGCGGCAGTACAACTGGAGAGCATCTACACCCGCTTCCGTAACGAGCATGCTCAAGGCAGCGGCCCCCTATACCACTTCTATCTGAACTTCAAAAAAAACGCCAGTGACACACAAGACCGCGGTACATCGCTCTAAATGCCTGCCAACCACGCGACACACCTTATGAAAATTCCATATCTTTCCACCCTCCTGCTGCTCGCCCTACTGCTGGGCGCGACGGCCCATGCACAGGGCCACTGTGAGCCAAAGGGCATAGACACAGCCGCCACAGACAGCGCCACGGCCGATACCCTGCCGCTGACCGAGGCTGACCTGGAGGCGCAATTGCAGCGCTACGCCGCCGAGGCAGAGCGGCTCGACAGCCTGCGAAGCCTCACGGCCGACAGCGTGGCATCCCTGAAGTGCTTGCGCGATGACCTGCGCGCTCAAGCGGCATGGACCTCGGCAGACACGGCATGGGTCGTGTGGATGCAGCCGGCTGCCATCGACACTCTGCTCGTCCAGCCTTTCGAGGCCATGCCCACCCAGGCTCTTGAGCAGGCCCGAACACTGGCACTGGCCACAGGCGACAGCCTGCTGGTCAAACGCTTGCCCACCGTAGCGTTCATGCTGGAGGCGCAGGCGCTCTGCGCCGACATGCGTCAGGCTATCAGCGACGCGAAGGTCAGTCGCAAAACCTGTGAGGCGCTCAACGCCAAAACCTTCGCTCTGGCCGACAAAATGCGCAAACAGCACATCACGCTGACCGCGGCCCAGAGGGGTTTGTTGCACGATCTGGGCGTAGGCCTCCTCGACGTCATTCCCAAACGCCGCTAATCCCCCACCTGCCTCATGAAGACCACATTCATCATCCTTGCCTTATCGGCGGCCGCCTCCTACTGTGCCGCCCATAAGGTTGATCTGCCTTCCGGGGGCGACTGCGCCGCAACCGACAGCATAGGTATCGCGCCCGACTCTCTGGCGCCAGATACGACACAGATGCCCAAGGCCAGAAAACAGACGAAAGAGGAGAAGGCGCGAGCCAAATTTATTGCTAAGCATCAGGCCCAGTTGGACAATCTGGCGGCATTGAAAGCCCGCGCAGATTCTCTGCGCGACTGTCTGCAAGGGGTGCGCGCCGACAGCACAGCACTGGCCGCCGAAACCGAGCGTCTGAAGCCTCTCGCCACCGAACGCCAGCGTCGTCGCGCCGAGACGGACAGTCTTCGCGCCGTCTTCCACCGCTACATCGCCGACACGCTGCGTGCTCAGCGGGCACGCAGTTTCAATAACATCGACACCCTGCGCCTCAGCCACATGGCCGACGCCCTGCGGCTGGGAGCGGGCAACGACGCCAAGACAGACAGTCTGGCAGCCAGAGTACAGGCGCTAGCGGACGCCCGCCGCACGTTCTTCGCCGCCAAAGAGGCCTGGGAGAAGGATCGCAACCCGCTGCCCCTGTTCCAAGTGTTCGGACCGGCACAGGAGAGCGAGAGAGAGCGGCTCTGCCAGCAAGAGATGCTATGGAGGGCTGCCCGCATCAAACTGCGCAGTTTCATCCATGCTATCATCAGCAACAAGGCCATCCGCGAAAACCGGCAGAAGGGCTGGAACAGGGAGAATTCCTATATCTTGGAAGACCTGTTTGCCGACGAACAAGCCCGCACGGCTGAGGCTGTCGGTGACTTCAAGGACCTTAAGAGCGACCTGACACAGTTCGTCCATGACCTGACCAACCAGGTCAAACCTGGCGACGTAGAACAACGCTATACCACTGAAACCAATCCCCCCACGCCATGATACTTCAGACCGTCCATGTGGGCCAAGTTATCCTTATCACCAAGGAGCCGGCTTACGAAAAACTCTATACTATGCTCTCCCGAATGGCGAGCAGCAATCTGATCTTCGCCGAACGCCACACCACGCTCAAACAGATACAGTGGACGGCTCCAGGCAACGACTGGAAACCGCTCTCCTTGGCTCCTGCTCCCATACAGGGCCAAGTGTCCTCCATTCTGGCCAACAGCCGATCGGCCGTGGCGGCCGCTCTCTCGGGCAGCAATGGTCAATTGGTGGAGAACGTGCTCACCACACCCAGCGACGAATTCGTCTTCTACCGTACCAACGAAGAGGGCAACCTACAGGTGGCGCTGACGGGATGGGGCTACCGACAGGCGCAGATTGCCAACCCTCTGGCGGCATGGCTGCTGGGCATCAATAAGAAGGGCGGCATCTGCATCGGTTTCTCCCGCCAAAACAAACCTGTCCCCAACTACGCCTTCCAAATGCTCATGCCCAGCGGACAGGCCAAATCGCTCACCACCGGACCGGATGGGCTCTTCCGCTTCAAACCCACGCCCAACATCAGCCAATATACCGTGGTCTATGAGGACGGACTGACGCACACCATCACACTGGTAATGGGACAGGAGATCTATTGGATAGCCCTGCCTGACGTAGTGCCTGAACCTGAGCCTGCACCCGAGCCTCCCATATCCGAGCCCGAACCCATGCCAGAGCCCCAACCGGAGTCCGAACCAGAACCCGAGCCCCCCACACCGCCTGCTCCTGAGCCCCCCACACCGCCCGAGCCCGAACCGCTATACCCCTGCTATGTGCATGTGACACGACCGGATGGGAGCGCCGTCGAGGGTTATGAAATCACAGACGACAACAACGCAAGCGATGTCCGTGTCACCGATGCCAACGGCTATGTCCGCATCGAAGATATGGCGGAGGGCACGATATACACGCTGTGGAACAAGACAGACGGCAGCAACCGCCAATCGTTCCACGTCGAGGCAAAGCCCGAAGGCAACATCTTCGAGTACGTCCTGCAGGACGACTGCACGCTCACCCTCGTTGAGGCAGATGGCGTCACGCCGATCAAGGACGCCCACGTCACGCTGACACTGGCCGGCAACAAGGTGGCCGAAGGTCTCGTCGATGCACAGGGCAAAATGACCTTCCCGGGCCAGACGCGTATGCAGGGCGGAGAGATGGAGGCCAAGGTGACCGTCAACGGACGCAACCTTGAGCCGGGACATATCACCCTTTCAGCCGACGAACGGGACTACACCCTACAGGTGAACGAGATAATAAAGAAAAGATGGAAATGGATGTGGCTCATCTGGATTTTGGTCGGTATCCTGCTCCTGGCAGGCTTCTGTGGCCTCATCGGCCTGGGCCGCTGACCCTATTCTTTCCTTAACACGCTTTTCCCACAACCCTACACGCTATCAACATCATGGAAATTGCCTTGCTTCTTTATCTCTGCTGCACCGTCACCTTCCTGCTCTTCGCCATCGACAAACTGAAGGCGCTTGCTGGCCGCCGCCGCATTCCCGAAGCGGTCCTGCTCATCGCCTGCCTGCTGGGCGGCGCTCTGGGTGGTCTGCTGGCCATGCTGCTCTGCTGGCACAAGGTGCGCAAACCCGTTTTCCTCATCACGGTCCCCCTGCTCTTCATCCTGCAATGGGTAGGCGCCTACTTCCTACTTTGGCACATCTACGGTAGCCAACACCTGCTCAGATTTATATAGTCGTCCATACACACATTCCCTCAAAGCCCCTGCCACACCAGCAGGGGCTTTATCATGTATTATTGCTGTCCGCTAAAACTAACCCAACTTCAACGCCGAATACTATTTTTCAATCTCAATTCAGCCTGATTCGCCCACGCTCATATGTACAATACATTGAGCAACAATGCCCACTCTCTGCATAGTCCTTGCCCATAGCCTTTGTAATACCCACAGAAGTGGGATTTATGTTGTCCCTTCGCGCCGAGGAAGAAACCTCATCGTTCTCAGAGCGAA
>CAMGHE010000010.1 GCA_946055775.1 uncultured Bacteroidales bacterium | reverse complement strand
AGACGTTCACCGACGTGCCCATCGAATACGAACTGGATGGCACCTACCACCCCAAACACACCTGGCGGTCAGGTTTCATCTACACCTACTACCTCGTGCTCGGCACAGAGGGTAGCACACCCGATAAACTCGCCCTCACCTTCACCGCCTCCCTCGTACCCTGGGAGGACGTCACAGGCAGTTTAGACACCGACCTGGAACAGTAAGGGGGCGGGGCAAAAGCGAGAACGCGCCGCCAAGAAAACGCGTTAAAAGCGAAGACGCGTCGAAACCGCGCTGCCACCCGCGACACCAAACAAAAAACAAAACAACCACCATAAGCAACAAAAAAACACAAGGCGATATGAAACAGTTCCTCTATTTGGCGGCTCTCGCCACCACCCTTTTGGCCACGTCGTGCTCCGACAGCGACATGGCAGAAAGCACCACACCCAGCGGGGAAGGCGAAATGATCAACCTCTCTGTGGGCCTGGGCGACAATGCGACCGGGACGATGAAACGTGCCCCGTTGACCCCCACATACGATGGCTTTACTGCCCCGACACGCATCCTGATGCGCATACAGAGCGATAACAACGAGGCTGCCACGGGTAACCACCGCTACACCAAGACGCTGGCCGTAGCCAACACCAAGGTGGGCGACAAGAAATACTCTACCGTGGGCCAGGACAACGCCTACATCCGCTACTGGGACGATGCCTTCGGCCGTAACGCCCATCTCTCGGTCTTTGCCGTGGCCATTCCGAATAAGAACGATGCCGGTCTGCTGGTAGAAAACAAACTGAAGGGACCGGACTCTGGATGGACCACCACAGCAGAGGACAACAAGATACAATGGACGGTCGCTACTACTCAGAACGCCACCACTCTTGAGAACGAGGACCTGGTATATAGCCGGAATATCCGCAAGGACGCCACGACCGGAGAGGCTGGCCGCTATGTGTGGAATTTCAGCAGCAGTGCATACGTGCCCAACATCGACGCAGCGCTGACTGCCCCCAATGTGTTCACCCAGGACCGTATGCGCTTTTCGCTGTCGGACCCTCTCGACCCCACGTCGCCAGGCAAGTTTGACAAGGGCCACCTTATCTTCAACCATAGTCTGTCGCGACTGACCATCACCATCAAGAGCGGCAAGGGCTTCGATGCCACCAACAACTTTGAGCTCAGCTCAGCCGGTGTACAGGCCAAATATATGAAGTACTCGGGCACACTGGACGTCTCGACAGGGCAATGGGAAGGCGTCACTCCCACACCAACCATCACCACCCAGCCGACGGTGGTACGCCCCAGTGGCTCCACCCTCTACGCCTCGTACACCACCTCTATGCAGATGCTGCCGGGCTACGCCTTCAACAATGGCGACCCCACAAACGTCCTGCAGTTCACCATCGATGACAATACCTATTATATCACGCAGGACCTCATCTTCAAGGCCCTCAAAGAGGCTGCCCCTGGCAATGGTTTGAGCGATTCCGAAACGACTTGTTACACCATGGAGCAGGGCAAGAACTATGTGCTGACCATCACCGTCAATAAGACCAAGGTAGAGTCGTTGACGGCCACCGTAGCCGACTGGCTGGACGTGACGGCCGCCGAGAAGCCCCTGTACAACTCGTACGTCACCCTCGGTCTCAAGGACACGAAGGGCACAGCCTGTGACAACTTTGACCTGTACCGCCTGCCGAAAGATGCCGGCGGCATCCACACCAGCCAGACGACGCCCTCGGCTGACGCCTACGAGAACTATGAGTGGAGCGGCAACTATACCGACAAGGCCACGACGACGGACGGCTCGCTTTCAAAAGCCGATGACTACGCAACCTCTAAGAACTGGAAGACGAACTGGTACTTCGAGGACAACCGAACCTTCTACCACTTCCGCACGGTGAATAAGGGTACGGCCATTTTGGGCACAAGCGATGCTACGGACGACTACTTCACCATCCACGACGGCGCTGCCTCCAGCACCGACCCACACTGGGGTGCCCCGCTGAAGAACTACTCTGGCACAGATAAGGCCGCATCAAAATATAACATCACTGAAGGCACCAACGAAGGCTACACGGACATCATTTACAAGGCCATCGGCTCGACGACGGGCACCATCGCCATCCAGGAGTTCCACATGCTGAGCGAGATACAGGTCATCGTCAAGACGAAGTCTGAGGCTGATGGCGGCGTCAAACTCTATGACAGCACCAAGGACCCTGCCCAGCAGTTTACCACCGTCACCCTCTACCAGTTTGCCCGCAATGGTCAGGTCAAGATGGGCAACGGCTTTGTGAAGGCAGTAGCGCCGGCCGACTATGCGACGGAAACACAACTGCTGACGTCGCCGGGAAATACGCCCGCAACGTTCTTTGCAACCAACCCGACAGTGACCAATGCCTTCTCCTGGCGCGTCGTGCCCCAGACCCTCAGCCGTGGTAACGCCAAGACAGGCAAGGTGGCCATCAAGATTCAGACGCCCGACGACAACCTGTACTACTGCATCGAAGACCTGAGCACGATTACGCCGCAGGGCTCTTCTACCCCCATCACCCACTGGCTGCCTAACCACCGCTACATCTATACCTTCTTCATCAGCAAGAAGGGCATAGAAAACATCACCTGCACCGTGGCCGATTGGATTGACGTTCATGCCAGCGATAAAGACATCACCCTAGAAGACTAAAGTGTTTGGTCCTGCCGCCACGCCAGCAGAGCGGCGGCAGAAGCCATCAGTCGAACCCATCATGTTTTATCTAACAAAGAACATACTGTTCACCCTGTCGTGCCTGTGGTTTCTGACGGCATGCTCGGAGGAGGCGACTGTCCCCGACCCCATCGTCGCGGACAGGAGTCCCATCGAACTGTCGGTGGGAGGGACAAACACGGTCTCCATCCAGAAACGCGCCATCACGCAGGACCCTGCTGTGGCCGACCGCGGGCACTTGCCAGAGGGGACGGCCCTCTTCATGGTGATGAAGAGCGAGAAGGACGCCGTAACGCCCCTCTATGCCGTGACGAAGGGCATCACCGATGCGCCCGATGCCGAGAAGGTCAACCGGGTGCAGTTTGGCGAAGGCTACATGCGCTATTGGGACGACTGCTATGCCCGCGACGCAAAGGTGTCTATCTATGCCGCCTGCTCACCGGGCAGCACGAAGACCATCACCATCGGCGGACGGTCGGACTACCAATATACCGCCCTGCCGACAACGGGCGCCTGGAGCACGACGGTCAATGACCTGACCGTCGCCAACGTGGCGGTATCGACCAACCAGACGGCAACGACGCTCCGCGACGAAGACCTGTGCTACAGCAACAACATCGCCAACAACGCCGCGCCCTATGGTGACGGCCGGCTGAAGTTCAGCAACACGCTGACGGGGAAGTTCGACCACGGCCGCTTAGCCTTCTACCACGCGCTATCGAAAATCACTTTCGTGGTGCAGCGCGGCAAGGGCTTTGAGGAGAGCGAGTTTGTGTTTGACCCGAACACGAACATCCGGCTGGAGAACTTCTACACCAAAAACACACTCTTCAACATCGCCACGGGCGAGTTTACCGGTGCCTACTCCGGCGAGGTCATCCAGACCATGGCGCAGAGCGGCAGCGCCGCCACCGGCTACACGCTGGAGGCCCTCGTCATGCCCACAACAGACCTGAACACGGCAGTAAAGGGCGACATCGACTTCACCATCGCCGACAACCACTACCAACTGTCGAAGGCCGACCTGCTGGAGAAAATCACTGCGGCCGACCGCACCGCCCACCTCACCGACGGCACACGGCTCAAGCCAGGCGTCAACTATGTCTTCACCCTAATCATCGCCAAGACGGGCATTGAGCATATCACCGCCACCCTGCTCGACTGGGAGCAAGTAGGGTCAGAAGAACTGTACCCAAGCAACGCCAAGGTGACACTCAACTTGGAAGACCGCAGCGGCACCGTGACCGATGCCGATATCTACCGTCTGGGCGAGACAGCCGCCAATATCACCGACGACATAACGACAGACATGGGCAAGGGCTACGTCTGGCGCGGCACCTATGAAGGGCCGAACAGACTGACAGGCACGCCGCGAAAACTGCAGACAGACTGGTACTGGCCAAACAATAAAACCTTCTACCACCTGCGCGCCATCGCGCCCATGGGGCAGACGAAGGCGACGACCGGCGATGGCCGCGACTACGTGGGCCTGACGCACGGCGAGACCTATACCGACATCACCTGGGGTGCCCCGTTCAAGGACATCGCCGACTCGGAGAAGATGGCCTACACCACGACACACGGCTTCGATGCCGACGACAGCCACCGCATACACCCCGCCATCGGCGCTACAAAGGACGAGATACGCCTGCTGATGTTCCACACCATGAGCGATGTCTCGTTCGACATCTACACCTCGGATGGCGAAGACCGTGTCGATCTGGGCGACGGCACAGCACTCAACCACACGACCATCACCTTGCAACACATTGCCACCACGGGCAAAGTGTTCCTGGGCAATGGTTTGGTGGTGGCTGACGCACCAACGACAGACTACGTCTTTACCGCCCTACAGGCACCAGATGGCACCGGGCATGTAAAGTGGCAGGGCTACGGCGCCGTGCCGCAGGCCCTGAACGACGTGGTGCTGGTCATCACCACGCCCGACCACAACCAATACATCGTCACGATGAAGGAGGTCAGAGCCACCTCGGCCATCAGTGCTGACAACGTCCTCTACCCCGCCTACACGGACAACAAAGTGGACCGCTGGTATCCGGGTGTGAAATATACCTACCGCTTCAAACTGACCAAGAAGGGCATCACCGACCTGAAGGCCACCATCCTGGATTGGGAGGAGATTGAGGCTGGACGGGACGACGTGCAAATACAGTAAGACATGAGACGCATTCCCTATATCTTTTGCATTGTGCTTGCCATGCTCGCCGCGGCATGTAGCGAGGAGGTTACGCCGACCTATAGCGTAGGAGCAGCCGACAGCGCCATCACGCTGCGCGCCAGCATCAGCCAGCAGGCGCGCCCCCTGCGCGCCATCGACGACAACCATGGCGAGCATATCGTTTTCGAACCCTACATGACGAAAGCCGTACTGCGCATGGACGGCCAGCGGAGCGACGGGTGGTGGCGTCTGCGCACCACGGCCACGATGACCGACTTCGTGGGCTATTCGGAAGCGAGCAAGCATAACGAAGTAAGCATGGACCCCATGCTCTACTGGGACGACTTCCACACGGCCGACCCAGCCAATACCGCCGGCCGGGCCTACGGCTTGAATATCTATGGTGTGGCAGTGGCCAACTATATCGATACTTCAAATCAGGTGGGCACACTGCCTGACGGCACAAACGCCAGCAACAATAACCTGAAGGTCATGCTGGAGTCGGGCGATTGGACAAGACTCCACTGGACCCTGCCCTTAAACCAAAGTGATGGCACCACCGTCACCAACAGTGACCTGCTGACCAGCAACAATGTCACGGCCACTGGCGACGGCACGCTGAAGTTTGACGACGTCTCGGGCAAGTCGGGCAACACGCCGTCGAACCTGCTGGAGTTCACCCACGCCATGACGCGCATCACCGTCGAACTGACCGCGGGCAAGGGCTTCGCGCCAAACGGTTCAGGGCAACCCACATTTCAAGATGTGCCCAGAGTGACCCTGCTGGACTTCCCCTACGTCGGACTGGTAGATATTATCCATAAAACCAGCACGCCCACCGCGACCGACTTTGCCGACGACAGCACGCCAGCCAAGGGCAACATACTGTGTCACGTCAGCATGGGCGGCGGTAGTCACACCGCGACGCTGACGGCGCTGGTCTTTCCCCAGTGTGCCTTCGCCGACGCCACGAACGTGCTCAGCATCATGGCCGACGGCAACGAATACTTGGTCACGGCAAAGAAAATCAACGAGGCCATGACGGCCGCGGGCCTCACCACGACGCTGCAACAGGGCACCAACTATGTTTTCCAGATTACGGTCAACAAAACGAGCGTTGACATAACGGCCACGACCAAGGATTGGGACAACATCGAGGCCGCGAACGAGGCACCCATCATCAACTTCGACAAATGCTACGGTCAGGACGGCGCGGCCTTCACCGAGACCTTCAGCCTGTACCGCAGCACCGACAGGATGGCGGGACCTTATACCGACAACAGCGACCAAGCCGTCATCTCTTACGACGCCGAGCACAGCCGCTACGTCATGACGCCGCAACTCTACTGGCCCGACCACAAGACGCACTACTTCTTCCGAGCCATCTGGCCGCAGGTGGGTAGTGCCACCGGGCCTACGGCTGCCAAGTTGGACGGCGGCAAGCGCATCCTTGTGCAGAACGAGCCCTACACAGCGGGGCAATATCCCTCTGACCTGCGCCTGGGCCTGCCGCGAAAGGCTGACGGCACGCCCGACGAAACCTGCAAGAAGACGGGCGAAGAGCACGGCGTGGGGGGTATCTGCGCCACCGATGCCCCGGACGGCAGCACACACGATGCCGACGGCAAGATACACCTGAACTTCCAGTATGCCATGTCGCAGGTCATCGTCCAACTGAAGACCAACGCTGACGTCTCGTCCACCAACCGCGTAAGTTTCAACGAGCATACCAAGGTGGAGATTCTCAACGGCTACACCGAGGGCGCACTGATGCTGGGCGATGGCAGTTCGGACTTCACCGACAATACGCCGGCTACCTACATCATGGCCAACGACAATAGCCTTGGTGAGCCAGCGAAATATGCCAACTACCGAGATGCCATCGTACCGCAAAGCCTGACGAACACCAGCGGCAACCTGGCCTTCCGCATCACCGTGAGCGAAGACGGCGGCGCGACCAGTGACGCCTACGAGACGGTGCTCGGCATCAAGGGCATTCAGGTCAACGAAGGCGGCGTGCCCAAGACCATCGACGCTTGGGAGCCGGGCAAAAAGTATATCTACACCCTGACCATCACCAAGACGGGCATCACCGTCACCGCCACCATCGCCGACTGGGACACCGTCACCGCCGACACGCCCATCTGGATGTAAGGCCAGCAGCCTGTCGCACGGGCACGACAGGCTCACCTACCAACCACGACAACTGCCATGATAAGAAAAACCGCATACCTCACCTGCATCGCCGCACTGACGGCCTGCAGCAACAGCGTGGAGACCGACGCCCCCTACTTCATGGGCGACAGCAAGGCCCCCGTGGCCCTGAGCGTTGGCGTCGCGATGACGGCCACGCCCAAGCGCGCCGTAGATCACACGTTCGAGACAGGCGACAAAATGGTGGCCCACCTGCAGCATGTGCTGAAGGAGGGCGAGACCTATACGACGCAGGGCGGCTTTGCCAAGAATGTCATCCTCACCATGCACGCCAACCCCGCCATGACACAGGTGGGAGATACGAAGGTGTGGCAGACGGCCGACTTCGATACCGATCCCGTCCTCTACTGGGACGACTTCAGCAGCACCGCCGACGACATACGCCTGACCAACCACGGCCTGCGCCTCGCCTGGGGCTACTGCTACAACGACCCCGATGCCACGAATGCCGACTATACCGTGGCAACCGACGTGCAGGACCGCAGCGTGCAGACGGACCAGACCGCGGGCGTCCGGACCAGTGACCTGCTATGGGCCAAGAGTCAGGAGATGGTGCCCTACGCACACGGCACACAGAATCAGGACCCGAACCGCAAGGGCCTGGTCATCCCCTATACCCACGCCATGAGCAAAGCGACCATCATCGTCACGGCCGATGAGACCTTCGGCGAGACGCCTTTCGCAGCCACCACCGTCACGTTGCACAACGTACATACGGCGGGCACCTTCACGGCCTCGACGGCCCAGGTGAGCGGAGCCTACACCAGCGGCGACATTACCATGCACAAGACGGCGGCAGGCCGCACGGCCACATTCGAGGCCGTCTTTGTGCCCCACACGGCGCTGGCAGAGGGCCAACTATGGGCTACGCTGACGGACGTGGAGAACAACACCTACAAGATTGAACTCAACGCCGACATCCTCTCCGCGGGCCACTGGGGCGCCATCACGGAGACGGCATCGGGCGTCAACTATCTGCTGAACGTCACGCTGTCGAAGCAGAAGATCACGGTAATGGCGCAGATAGCCGACTGGGACGTGGTCAACGCCACGGGCATAGGCATCATCCAGTTTGTCCCCGACATTACCACAACGGGAACCATCGCCGACGACTTGAAGACGGGCGGTACAGACATCTACAAGAGTGGCGCGCCCAAAGACTTCACCACCAAGAGTACCACCCTAACCTGGAACGAGGAGACGACGACATGGACCTATACCGACCCCATCTACTGGGCCGGGCAGAGCGATGCCTCCTATTTCCGCGCGCTCTCGCCAGCAGGCACGACAACGGGCATGGCGCAGGGGCATGACGTGCTCTGGGGCTACGCCTGCGACGACGAGGCCGACAAGGCTCTGGTGGGCACGGAGGCCGAGAAGACCATCAGTCCGCGAACGGGCGACGTGCCGCTCCACTACGAGCATGCCATGAGCAAGGTGACCTTCCGTCTGAGCACGGCGGCCGAAGACGCGGCGAAGGTAGATTTGGACGGCGCCACACTGCGACTGACGCACCTGGCCACCACGGGTACGCTCAATATGGACAAGGGCACGATAGCACCCGATGCCACAACAGACAACGCCTATACGGTGACGCACACAGCCACGGGGAGCGCGCTGCACACGCTGACCATCACAGACGGCGAGTGCTTCATCCCCCAAACCATCGGCGACAACGCCCGCCTCATCCTCACGCTCAAGGACGGCACGACCTACAGCCTGAAGCTCAACCTCTGCGAGGACAAGGACAGCACCAGCGACCCGAAGGACGTCATCGGCGCCTGGGCGCAGGGTAAGCACTATATCTACGACATCAGTCTGGCCAAGGAGGCCATCACCTTCCGCGCGCTGGTGAAAGACTGGATTCAGGCCTCAGGCGGCGGCAATGCCAACCTCGACTGGGACTAATCCCCAAGCCCCCTCAACTGACCATCTACTCCACAGAACCACGGTCCAATAAAAGAAAGGGAATCACATTGAAGTTCACACACCTGTTCAATACGTTCCAAACTAACCTGCGGCACATGGCGTGGGCAGTAGCCTTCATGCTGGCCGCCGCCTCATGCAACGACGAACTGACGGCCACCGATGCCCTTCCAGGGGCGGACGGCCGCGGCGAGATGGTGACCTTTGCCGCCGGCACCACAGAAAACGCCAGTGGCAAGCGCGCTGGCGAAGGTCTGGTGACCACGCCGGGCAAGACCTACTACATGCCCGACGGCTACCGCTTCGTCTGCCGCATGTACTACAAGGCGGCTACAGGCGAAGGGGCAAAGTATGACGTGACGGGAGGCTCGGACGTGACGGTATGGATGAAGGTCAAGGGCGATGTGGGCAACGCGCTCTACTGGCGCAACAACTTCGTCGCACTGGACGAGGCCAACCAGAACCTATTCGACGTCTTCGGCAACGATGCTGAAGCCACCTGCCTCTACTGGCAAAACCGTAAAGAGCACGCCTTCCTGGCCTGGACCGACCTGAACAAGGCACGGACCATCGGCTACACCCCCGACAAGGGCTCGGGCGCGCTCAAGTTCGTCCCGGCCGACACGCTCTACGCCAAACGCACGGGACGCAGGGAGGAGCAGTGGGTCAACGCTGGCTACGAACTCTATACCGTGGGAACGCCACACCCCGAACTGGCCTCGTGGGAAGAGGTGCGCACCTACATTCAGAAGGACGACAACTATGACGCCTATGTCAGGAGCCAAATGCCCGACGGTCTGACAGAGGCCGACTTTACCGACGCAAAATACTACTACGCTTACGGCTGGTCGTGCAAGTACACCGAGGCCAAGGCCACCACCGAAAACGTCGATGACGTCCACCGCAAGAGAGGCTGGATACAGTATCAGATGTTCTATGACAAGGTGCCCTACACCGGCCCCACCACGGGCGATGACATCGAGATAAAGTACGACAGCAAACACAAGCCGGCCTTCCTCTACAACAAAAATACCAACAAATATCTGGCCGAGATAAGTTATGCCGCCAATGAGCCCGACAACACGGCGCTGTGGACCTACTTCGTCACCGACGAATATGGCAACGTGAAGTATGACGAGAGCACGCCGCGCTATACCTTCTACTACAAGGAACTACAGGAGAAGAAGGAGCAGGAGGTGGTGACGAATCTGCCCGCCAACGTGTTTGACCTGACCGACAAGGGCAAGACCTCAATGGCCGAACAGCCCGACATCTGCCAGGCACTGACCCGTCAGGCCCCGCTCGGTGCCACACAGAGCGCCAACCGCGTCAACCTCTACTTCAAGCACCAGTTCAGTCAGGTGCAGGTCAACCTGAAAAGTTCGGAGGACCTCTCGGTGGTCATCGACAAGGACAATATTCAGAAGGTCGAACTGCTCGGCGTAAGTGAAAAGGGCTACGTCTTCACCGAACTCAATGAGGAGGGTGAAGTGGAGCCCACGACCTACGAGTCGGTGGATATTTCAAAATACAACGACGCCCATCTGACCCAAAACCAGTACGGCACCTCCTTCAGCATGTTCGACATGGGTCAGGGCAATCCCGACTACGAATACCCCGTGGGCTACCTCAAAGCCTACAACGCCATCACCTTCGGCCAGTTGCAGGCCATACGCATCACCTGGAACGAGGCCAAGGACGGCACGGGCATCGAGCACAAAGCCACCTACCTCATTTCCGATGACAAACTACGTAACCTGAAGAGCGGCTACAAGTATATCTGGAACATCGAACTGCGCCGCGGCACCCTGGCCATCGTGCGCACCGAAATTGTCGATTGGATTGTGCCCAGCGACGAACTGGAATACACCACCGACGGCACCATCGAATAACCCCCACAAGCCCCCCCCAAAAAAAACGCCACCGCCTTGAAAGCACTGTATCATATCATCATATATGTCCTGCTGGCTGGCCTCAGCGCCTGCTCAGACTTCCAGCCCTTCGCCGACCCCAATCCCGCCGGGTTTACGGAGGGCGAGGCCGTGACATTCACCACCAACGTGCCGGCCCACCGTAGCGCCAAACGCTCGTTCAGTCCCGATGCCGACTTGTTGGAGGGCTACACGACCATTCAGGACGACTATACGCTGACTGTCCACATGCTGGAGGAGAGCGTGGACGGCGCAATAGGGACCTGTGCCTACAAGCCCCGCCCGGCTGAGACCATCACCGAAACCAACAGGGGCTATGACGAGACGGGACTGCTGGAACCGGCCGAGGGCATGGGTACACCGCTCCACTGGCCATCAAACCAAAAGCGCTATGCCTTTGAAGCCACAGCGGGCACAGACGTCCTTGAGACGGACCAAAGCACACCGACACTATGGCTGGCACAGGACCGCCTGCACGGCTATGCCTACATGCCCCTCCTTGACGACACCAAGCCCGCCGGCAATCAGGGCGTGGACCGCATAGACGCCCCCAACTATCACACAAACAAGGAGTGGGGCGCGATGAACAAGGTGTGGAAAAACGCCATGGGCGAGATGCTCCAGCCGGCCGACTACAAACACATTCCCCTGTTCCTGCAGCACCAGCGGGCCTGGATTACCGTGATTCTCAAGGCGGGCGAAGGTGTGAAACGCGAAGCGCTCCACTTCGACAACGCCAGCACCAACATCCGCATGGCCATCAACAGTTTCACCAAAGAGGGCAGCAACCTCATTGCCACCCCCATCACAGAGCCTCTGGCCAGCGAATACCTCATCGACTACGAAAAAGATGCCAACGGCGAGGCTCAGACGAAGGTGAGCACCACACGCTACGATGCCATCGTCGAACCGTACAACTACGGCGGGGCGCGCAAGGAGGAGGATGTCATCGCCAAAATCAACCTGTCAGACCAGAACTTCTCCTTCTATGCCGGCAACGATAACCGCTATATCAACGGCAAAGGCGAGGAGGCCGAAGCCGAAGCGGCCTACAATCTGGAGGCAGGCAAACACCTGACCATCGAGGTGACGCTGTCGCGCGAGAGCCGCAAAATTCTCATCACGGCATGGATAGAAGACTGGACCGAGGTGGCCACCAGCACCATCTGTGACGACTACGGGCAGAACGGCACCCCCATCGTCATCAAAAGCCGCGAAGAACTCATCGCCTTCCTCGCCGACCCCAAGACCAACCGCCAGGGCAGCGTGGGCATCATCCAGCCCATCGCGATTGACCTGGATGCCCCCAGCGACTGGACAGGCGAGTATGACCTGAACGCCACGCTCAACATGGCGGGCTGCACGCTGAGCACGAAGCACCGCCTGTTCAACAGCATGTCGTCGTCGGCCAACCTGCTCAACGGCACCATCTTGATGGGCGAAGGGGCAGAAGTCGATTGCGCCATCGCACGCACCAACGATGGGACGATAGAGCGCGTCAACGTGGTGACCAACGGCGAGCAGAGCACGGCCCGGGCCACCGTAGCAGGCATGGTGAGCCTCAACCACGGCACCATATACCGCTGCACATCCTCGCTGCCTGTTTATGGCGCCACACCCACCACACAGACTGACGGCAATGGCTCGTACACGGGGTTTGTGGGCGGCATAGCGGCGGTATCGGTTTCGCCCGACGGCACATCGATGGCAGCCATCGACGGTTGCATGGTCAACGCTGCCGTTAATGGCGCTGCCACCATCAAGGGGGGTGGCATTGCGGGCTACGCCACAGGCCGCGTGTCCAACAACACCTTTGAGTACGGCATCACCATCAAGCAGGGTGGCGGGAACTTCAAAAACATCTTCGCCGAAGCGGGCGCCGCCGACCTGCGCGCCTATGGCAACGGATGGCCCACCACGGCCGTCAACCCCATCAACGATGCCAGTCCGGAGACCAACCCCAACAAGTATGGCGGTACGTTGTATGACGGCGTTATCGACTGCCAGGAGGAATTGGCCATGCTGCTGTCGGCCGCATACAACCTCATGGACAGAAACTACCGCATCTCCAAAAGCTTCACCGTACAGCGCAGCGACGACCCGGCGACCGACTGGGTCTATGGCACGGTCTTCGCCGACGACCTGAACAATGCCAATAACGTCCACTTCAATCTGGACGGCAACGACAAGACCATCACCCTAACGGGTAATAAGACGGTCACCACCACCACGGGCACGAAGCCCGGCGAGGGCACGGCCACCCATTATGCCACAGCGCCCATGCTGTTCAACTATGTGCTGGGCGAAATCAAGGATCTGACGCTCTACATGGAGCAGTCGATAGTGGCCGAGCCCTCAGTATCTGCCGAAACGGGCGAGTATAACGCCACCGATGCCATAGCACCCCTGGCCTATGCCGTATATGGAGCCAAGGGCAAACTGACCAACGTCAGTGTCAAGGCGCACAAAGATGGCGAAGGCCGCAACGACGTCTATGTCCAGGCGGCCACCCCCAGCGGCCTCGTGGTATGGGCCTATGGCGGTGCCACCATCAAAGGGTGCAAGGTGCAAGTACCGGTGCGCATGTGGCTGCCAGAAAACCTGGGCACGCAGTCGAAACACTACGCTGGCGGCCTGATAGCCTGCGCGGCGCAAGCCAGCATTCTGGAGAGCAGTTACTTGATGCAGACGGACAATGCCGTATGCGGAGCCGACAACTCTACAGCGGCCATCCGCACGGCCAACTGCTACTATGGCGGCATCGTGGGTGGCACATCGCCCAAAGGCACGGAGAATCCGAGCCTGCAGATTGCCGACTGCTCCAGTTGGTACAACGCCCAGCGCCCGGCCGAAGGCGCTGCCGACCGCAGTTCGAAGGGCGCCATCATCGGCTATACCTGCTACGCCACCACGGGCAGCGACTCGCAGATTGTCAACGGCATGAGCTCTGACCGCATCAGCGAAGGTAACTGGTGGCCCCTGAGTGCCGTCGGCGCCAACTACTGGGCCACGGGCCTGAACGAAGAAAAGGTGATTGGCAAGCGCAACAGCGTCGTGCCCACCTTCGATACCGATTTCTAACACGCACATCATGAGCACAACATACGCTTATTTGACACTGCTGGCCGCAGGCGCTCTGACGCTCTGCGGATGCTCCGACGATATGGCCTGGGGTGGCGACAGCGGGGACAACGTCATCAACGTCGGCGCAGAAGCCTCTGGACTGACGGTGACGTCGGACCTGACGCCCCTGCGGCTGACACGCGCCACTGGCGCCGTGCAGGATGCCGAGCAGGTGTCGTGGCTCATCCAGCCCCTCAAGCAGGGCCTGGACATCACCTTTGGCAAGGTGGGCGACAAGAGCACGGAGCGCGTGGCCATCCTCAAACTGCAGGGCGGCACCATAGACAATCAGGTCTATGACACCCACCCCGTAAGTGGCCTGGCCGTCTATTCGTTCAACTATCGCGCAGCAGACGGCGCTGTGACCGACGACAAAGCCCGCTGGCTGGATAACGGCCCACACTATTTCGAGGGTGTCCATGTGCCCACACGCATCCGCTTCAACACGGACGCCAGTGAAATGGAGACAGACCGCACTGACTTCAATGGCGTGGCGTCGGTGGCGGCCGTGAAATACCTCACCACCAACCAGAGCAACGACACCAGCACGGGCACCGACAACGCGCTGGGCAACTACACCCTGCTCTCACACTACTTGGGCATGCAGGCCAACACACGCATATCGGCCACCGTCGAACGCATCAAACTGCCCTTCCGCCACCGCCTGGCCCACGTCATGGCCTACATCATCATAGACCCCGAACTGGACACGAAAATCAAAGGCTACTACGTGGTGCACGACGAGGAACAGCGAACCATCACAACGCCCGACGACCCCAACACCACAGCCATCAAGTTTTGCAACGTCGATGTGCTCCGCGGCGTCCATGATGTTTATGATGCGAACACACGCCTGCACACGCTCACCCCACAATGGGCCGAACGTGTGCGCAAGGTAACGCCCCACTTCTATGGTGAGGAGAAGACGATGGTGGTCTATAAGTCGGCCAAGGAGATCGTCTATCCCCGCAATGCCAAATACGAACAGGTGGCGGCCTCGCCGGCGGGCTATGAGAAGGTGACCTATCAGCACGTCCCCATCTACGACCTTATCGTCCGACCCACCTATACTTCCTACGACAATGTCATGTACGACGAGGAGGGCTATGCCGACCCCGTCAAGCGGCAAAAGCTGGCCAACAGAACCAACCAGATAGACTTCCTCATCACCCTGGAGAACGGTCTGACCTACGAGAAAACCTTCGAGTTTGACCTCGACGCCAACTACGAGACGGTGGTCTATCTGCACGTCAGCAAGGAGGGTGTCGATTACAACACCTCGGGCGCCGACGTATGGCTCGAGACCTCGAGCCGCGACGAGTGGTACGGCGTGGACAATAAGAATGGCCATACGCTGTCGCAGGCGGGCAGTTCGTGGCAGCGCGCCTATACCCGCCGCAAGGACAGTTATATCAACGACGGCGGCGACAAGGTGACGGACGGCGGATTTTACGACGAGGGCACCACGGGCGAAGACGATGCCACGGGCCAGTATCTGAGCGAGAAGACGTGGATAAAGTATTTCTCCGAAGCCTACGAGGGCGGCGCACACCATGGCGACTACTTTAACCTCAGCCTGGACATGACTATCGATGCCCGCATGCTGCCGGACAACTTCGTCTTCACTGGCCACCTCAACGGTTTCGGCGAGGACGACAGAAAGTATCACACCATCACGCTGACCAACACGGACACGCCGTGGAAGGAGTATGTCGAGACGGTGGACTATAGCAGTCCGGGCAACCTTTACGACACCAAACCGGCCGAGGCCTACTCCAACATCGAAACAACGCCCTTCGCCCTGCCGCAACTCTACACCAAGACCCACCACGAGGCGGTCTATTATACGACGGCCGAACTGACCATCGTCAACGGTGAAAGTTACGTCACCGCCACACTCCAGCCGGTCTATTACACGGCCGACGACATCGTCGAGGTGGATGGCACGACTTACGACAAGAGCACCCTCGTGCTCCAACCTTCTACAGAGGGTAAATGGGTGGTACGCGACGACTCGAAGGTGGCCAAAGTGGGCGACCTCAAGGGGTACAATGTCTTATCGTCCTCTATCAAGGCCACCACAGCCACTATCAAGACGGAGGCCTACGACACCTACCACGAGGCTACGCCCACGGTGGAGCAGGTGATGACGGGCACCACGACCTATTATACCTACAACGGCTCGGCCTACACGCCCTATGTCAAGCCGACCGTGCTCTATCGCATCGTCCAGCACACATCGTGCACGGCACTCTTCGCCGGCCTCAACGGTACCTACACCACACCGCAGGAAGACAACCCTGCCTATGCTGGCCCATGGCTGGCCAACGTCCACAAGGAGGGGGCCTACTGGCTGCCCTACAAGGATGCCGCCACGGGCACAGGATGGCGCGCCGAGGTGCTCAACCTCACCGTCAAAGGCGCACGTTTGTTCAAAGAGGGAGCCGTTATCACAGGCAACGTGCAAAACTGTAAGGATGGCGCTGCCGGCACCGACAAAGTGACGGACCGCATTCCCGCCTTACCCAAATATTAGCCTGCCATGAAGATTTTCCACCATATTCTCTGCCTGCTGCTGGTCGCCATGGCCTCAGCATGCTCACAAGACGACCTGGACGTGTCCGCCCTGTCGCCCGACCAGCGTGCGTGGATAGGCCGCGCCGTCAACTTCAACGTATCGGTGGCCGACCCCTTCGCCAAACGCGCCACCAGTTATACCACCATCGACGACGGCTCGTTCAACCAAAACGACCGCATGCGCATCTACCGCAACTATCTGGGCCAGGACGGCAACTGGGAGCGTGCAGAGGTCTATCGCACCTACTACCTGATGCATAAATATGCCGCGGGCGACATCCACTTGGGTATCGACTGGCTGCCCGAGTCTGGCCGTCAGGGCTATGACGATAAGGATGGCGATGGTATCTATACGACGTTCACACAGACCGAGGCAGACTCTCTGACGTGGGAGAACGGCCGCACGCTGCGCTTCCGCGCCTGGAGCCAAAGCAACTACAATAATGTGCTGCGCAACGCCACCCCCACCTACTTCTACCCCGACTTCTGCATGGCGGGCTGGGTGAATGCCTCGGGCCCCACAGCAGGCATCCCTCTCGTACTGAACCACCTGGGCAGCCGCATCGTGTTCCGCGTGCTCCAGAGCGGCAACCAGATTCAGCGCATTGAACTATGCGCGGGCATCAACCCCAATGGCACAGAGCGCCTCGACGGCTGGCAAGACTATAAGTATGCCGACAACGCCGACATCACCGACAATGACAATGCCCCCACCGAGGCGGGCAAGCCCGACGCTTTGGCCCAAGCCGAATGTGACAGCGTGACGGCGGTCTTCCGCCGCATGTGCATGCCGGCGGGTGTCAACATGCAGAGCGGTACGCTCTATGCCGTCAAGACCGAGGCTTGGAGCAGCCTGAGCAACGATCAGGTGCGCCGCCTCGAAGACCAAGACCCCAACATCTTCATCGCCTACGGCACCAAGGATGCCGACGCCATCGCCACCGAGGCCAAGCGCCCCTTCTTCTGCGGCATCAACGGCAGCCAGTATTTCATCACCATCCCCTACGACATGAGCACCAGCGAGGCACAAGGCGACATCCTTGTGCTGCCGCCTTGCACGCGCTTCCGCATCTACATGTACGACGTCAACAATGGCGACGGCTTCAACACGCCAGGCTACGAGGGGCGCTACCATATCTTCTCGCTGCGCGATATCGTGGAGCGCGACAGCAATGGCAAGGTCATCACCGACGCCAACGGCAAACCTATCCCGGCGTTCCCCAACGGTCTGAAAATGACGCCGGGCACCAGTTACACCTTCCGTGTGGGCTATCGCTACGGCAGCCTCTACGTTGTGGCAGACAAGAAGTTGTCGTGGACCGAGGAGCCCGAGACTGAGGGCGAAGGCACCAATCAGGGGGCCGAGCAGCCCGTCTCGACAACGAAAGACTACACCTGGTGGAAGGACGCCATCGCCACAGCCATACGCAATGCGGGCACAACCGACTATAACCCCGAGTTTGTCATCAGCAACGAAAAGGAGTTTCTTGAGTTCATCCGCCTGGTCAACGGCACAGCGGCCACACAAACGTCTGGACTCTACCGCCTGGTGAAGACGTACAAGGAGACGGTTGTCGGCGGGCAGATAATCCGCGAGCCCGACACCTACGGGTGGTCGCTGACCAACAGCCAGTTCAACCCCGTATGGATTGAGGAGGAGGAGGCCGAGGAAATGGGCTACATCTTCTACGACCACTACTACCCCGCCAATGCCGACAAGGCGGCACACTCTGAGCGCGACTACCTGAAAGGGGCCTTCCCCTTCTATGACGACAACCTGCGCATGAACTTCACCGTCCGGCTGGCCAGCGACCTGGACCTCAAAGACTGGGCGCTCGAGAGCATCGGCAGTAGCGCGGCCACACCCTTCATGGGCTGCTTCGACGGCGACGGCCACTGCCTCCGCAACCTCCACATGAGGGACGAATACCTCTTCGGCTACATGGACGGCAAGGCGCCCTACGGGGCTGCCGTCACCAACCTCCGCGTGGAGAGCACGCACGCTACAGCCCTGCTCAACGAGGGCGTCAATCCCATCTACCTGGCGGGCATCTCCCTGCTGGCACCGAGCACGGGCAACAGCATCGCCACCAGCCTGACCATGGAGCAGGGCGTAAGCGGCACATCCTACGTCGTGGGCTGCATCCATGTGGGCGACGGGGGAGGCGCCCTGGTGGGCACGGCGGGCAGCATCAATATGCTGGGATGTATGCAGGCGGCCAAGGACATCACAGGCGGTGCCCTGGTGGGCACCGACATCGAGGGCACACTCAAACCGCAAATCAAACTGAGCGTACAGAAGGCCAACAGCCAGGTGGCAGCACAGCGCCCAGCCTTCCGCAACTTCATGTGCAACTACTACGACAAGCAGATTGCCCCTGCGGCCAATGCCGTTGGCAACACCACAGACGACTACTCGCTGCTGGAGTATATCCGCGGCGGCACCACCGACATCCTTCGCGCCAAGAACGACTACCTTGTGCACAACGTCCCCATGACCACACTCCTCAAGCAGGCCAACTACGAACAGTATTATGGTTTGGCGCCCTACCATGCCATGAACTATGCCATCTGGTGGTATAACGCCAACCGCGGCTCGCACCACCCCTGCACCATGCACTATGCGGCGGAGAGCACCACCTACGTCCATCGCTACCCCAAACTCGTTGAGGGACAACTCTCTGCCAACGACGTCAAAGATTGGAACCCCATCGAGCAGCCCAACTAAGCGTGGCCAATCGGCACGACCTGCGACCGAAATGCTACGCTTATGATAAAGGGCTTTCTCTTCACTTTGCCTTTCAACGCATGAAACAACATACTCTCTTCACCCATAGCCTCATCCTGGCCGCCACCATCGCCGCGGCGGGATGCTCAGGCGACGACATAGACCTGCTGACGCCGCAGGACGATGGCGTGACGCTCAAATTGAGCCTGGCCCCCTTCAAGGGCGAACCGGCCCTGCGCACCTCAACCGACGGCCTCAGCATGGAAAATGGCGACAAGTTCCGCATGAAGGTCATCTGCCCCCACACGGACGACCACCAGAGCGGCGAACTGTGGGGCTCGGGCTACTACGGGTTCACCATCGACGGCACGGGGTCCACCTACATCAGCACTGGACAGAGCGTCGAGGCGCAGGCCACGACTTATGTTTATACGGCACAAAACACCACGGGCACACGCATCTTCGTCGTCAACAACTACCGCTACACACGGCCCAGCAACTTCTTCTGCGCCGACCAAAGCAAACTGGAAGACTTCAAGCAGAGCGACGTCATCTGGGCGCAGGCCATCCGCCAGACGGGGGCCAAGGAGGTGCACCTCATCTTCACCCACAAGGTGGCGCGCCTCGATATCACCATCGACGACGCGGCGCTCACGCAAACCGTCGATGGTGTGCCGCAGCCCTATCCGCTGACCGACGCGGCACTACTCACTCTCGAGGGGATGCCCGACATCGACGGTGCCGAACTGGTCATCGGCGACTACTATGCCGACCGCGGCTACGAGAACGACAGTTACTCTTACCGCGAGAAGGCCTCGTGCAGTTACGAAAACAACGGCCACGTGCTGGGCATCGAGGTGCTGGAAGAGACGCCCAAACGGCGCTCCAGCATCGCCACGCTCACGGGGGGACCGGCCAATCCGGGCGGCGCCAATAGCCGCGTGGTGGGCACCGTGTCCAACACGGCCACCTATACGGCCTATGCCGACCCCGACCAACGCCTACACTACCTGCTCTATGTGCCGCCCTGCGTCCTCACGCAGAAGGCCGTGTTCTGGCTGCGCGACGGGGAGCGCCGCTATAGCGCCACGCTCGACATCACCTCCTTCGAGGAGGGACACTCGTATCCCATCAAGGTGACGCTGGCCGACCCTATAGCCGTCCCCCCTGCTCCCTAAGCCATCTCCCATATTCTCTCACCCCATTTATCTTCCCTCACCCATTCCCTTTCGCGTTGCATCATGATGATCCGTTTCCTATACCTCCTTCTCTCTGTCTTGTGTTTGGCAGCCTGCACGGCCGACGACGCCCTCACCGGGCCGGCCGACATCGGTGCCGTCCCCCTCACTGGTATAGAGGCTTCGGTCTATGGCAGCACCGCCAAGCGCGCCCCTGCGCTGGACAAGGACTATCACGTGGGGCGCAGCGTCTTTGTCAACGCTGACCAAATGGTGCTCACCACCATCAAGCGTACGATGAGTCCCATACCGGGCTTCACCTACTCGGACATCGTCTTTAACCATACCGTGGGCGTGGGACAGACCACCGGCGGGTGGGACCGCGATGAAAATCGCGGCGGCACCGAGGCCAACCCCACACAGGTGCCCGACGCCATCTACTGGAGCGACGCCACCAACCCCCATACCTACATCGGCTACAGTCTGCCGCAGCCGCGCGAAACCTTCGCCTGGACACTGGGCGAGCACGGCATCTACAGCGGCACCCTGCGCTCCATAGGCTCGGAGACCATAGATGACGTGGTCACGCGCTTCGTCGATCATACCACAGATGCCAATATCAAGGCGGACGACCTGCTCCTCACCTACGACACCGACAAGGTGTCGGAAACGGGTGGATCTGTGGCCAAACTCTATTTCCACCACGCGCTGGCCAATGTCCGCGTCATCGTCAACATCCAGGGCTTCTCGGCCAGCAACGACGCCGCAGACACGCGGTCGGTGGTCAGCCACATGGTGCTACGCGATATGCCCGTGCGCTACCGCTGGATGCAGCAGTCAACGGGGGTCACGCCTCTGCCCCATGCCGACAATGAGACGCTCGACACGCGCATGTGGATTCCCCGCCCCGACGGCACCGGTACGGGCGTGGGCAAGCAGTTCGTCTTCTACGCCCTGGCGGTGCCTCGTGCCGACGTCAGCCAGCAGATGACCTTCGACGTGTCCTATCCCGACCCGATGAACCCCGACGTGATGCTCACTAAGACCTACCGCGCCGCCATCGCGCCCATCGAATATCGTGCGGGCTACTGCACCACCATCCACATCAGCCTCAACCATAAAAACGAAGAAATCACCGTCGGCGCTGAATACATGGACTGGCAGTATGTCGAGACGCCCGACAACAGCGAACTGAAAAAGAACACCGTACTGCTCACAGCCGACATGCTCGAACGCAGCAACTTTACGCTGGCGGGGGACCCCAAGGCCAATGAGGACGATGCCACATGGCTCTACATCCATCCCACCACGCACAAGCTGGTCGATATCTACGGCAACGACGGCTCGGCCGCGGCGCCCTTCAGCATCACCACGGCCAGCCAACTGGTGTCCTTCGCCCATGAGGTGAAGGGTACCGACCGCGTCACCTCCACCTACACACGCTTAGACGGCACGGAGGCCACGCTGACCAACGGCTTCAACTTCGAGGGCTACTACGTCCATCTCGATGCCGACATCGTGCTCCAGCCCTCGCTCTTCGCCACCGCAGACCAGCGGGTAAAGTGGTGCAGCATCGGCGAAGGCACATGTATGTTCAATGGCAACTTCCTGGGCAGCAAACGCTCCATACGCCACCTCTACGGCAAGCCCCTCTTCGACCGTCTGGGCTCCGAGGCCGTCGTCGAAGGCCTTCACCTTTACGACGTCATCGAGGTGGACGGCCGCGGCCTCGTGGCCAACGAGAGCGACGGATTCATCGCCGCCATCTTTGCCGAAGGCACCATACGACAGAAGGTACCATCCAACAATGCCATATACAGCGGCAGCCTCGTCGGCACCGTGGGTGAGAAAGGTGGGCTTATCTCCTGCGCCCATGTGGGTGATGTCGAGGCATGGGCCGAGGGCGATGGCGTCATCGGCGGTCTCGTGGGCTACAACAAGGGACTGCTCCTCTCTTGCTACCACAGCGGCAAGGAGAAAAACCTGGCCGGCAGCGACGAACACTACCACACCTATGCCGGCGTGGGTAAGTACGACCCCGACGACAGTTTCGCCTACTGCTGCTACTTCAACAAGGATGCCGACCCGGATAAGTCCGACTTCGACGTACTGGTACACGGCAAGATGTGCTTCCCTGTCAGCATCGAAATGATACAGTCCAACGAGTTCGTCAACGGCACGGAGCCCATCCTCACACACGATATTGGTGACGAACAATGGTACATGCAGCACCTAAGCCTCAATCAGGGCCTACAGACCTTCTATGAGCACCTGGTGGCTGGCACCATCCCCTCTGGCATCAACAACCCCTCTCACGACGCCTGGTTCAAGGCCAGATACGAGTCCTACAAATTCTACTACGCCCCCGGCTTCTTTCCCCGCGTCTATTAGTGGCCGGGCGTAGGTGCCTGTGCGGATTGTGCCGGTGGAGGGCTCAGGTCAATGGGTGAGGCCGCGTAGTAGTGCCATGTCCATTGACGTGGCACTCAGCACGCGTCGCGACGTCGGCCGCGACACCTATTCTTTGCCGCAAAAACGCGGCTGCGCCCCGGTGCCATGTCAATGGACATGGCACTACTAAGCTGCGCTCCCGGTGCCATGTCTACAGATTTCGTTTTTGTAACGTGGATACATTCTCGCTGCGAAGAGGCTACAACGCGGTTTGAGGCGCAGGATGGCTGAAGGCCATCCGCACCTTCGCTCTGAGAACGATGAGGTTTCTTCCTCGGCGCGAAGGTACAACATAAATTCCACTTCTGTGGGTATTACAAAGGCAATTGGCAAGGACTATGCAGAGAGTGGGCATTGTTGCTCAATGTATTGTACATATGAGCGTGGGCGAATCAGGCTGAATTGAGATTGAAAAATAGTATTCGGCGTTGAAGTTGGGCTAAAGAAAACAACTGTATTGGCTTGAACGCCTCTACGAAGCAAACAAAGCCGGACTCGATTTTGATAGTCTGGACAATCCATTCAAAGAATCTCGCGAATTACCCGCGAGATTCTTTGTTAGTACGCTCTGCGGGAGCATTGTCTAAAGGGTGCAAGTCCCGTAGAAACATCTCCAACCCGATTCAATGGATGAGGACACAGTTGAATATATGACTTCGAAAGGATAACAGCGTGGACAAAATGTGGCGCGCAACGCATTTTTTCGGAGCGAGCGTGCATGAAAGGGCTGGCATACAGTCAATGATTGATAAGATGGGGCACGGCCTTTTCGGCATTTCTAATGAAACCTGTATCTTTGCACATGATAGGGATTGAGCCCATCATCTTTGTATCATCAAGCAAATTTCACAAAAACACCACATGTTCACCTCTGGGAAAAAGGCCATTTTCATACCACTGACTGCTACCGCCCTGACAACCATGGCGCAGCAAGACCAGCCCCTCAACGTGCTCTTCATCATCGTGGACGACCTTCGCCCCGAATTGGGATGCTACGGTAGTCCTCAAGTCATAACGCCTCACATTGATGACTTAGCGAAGCACGCCACCGTCTTCAGCAATGCCTACTGCAACGTGCCCGTGAGCGGTGCGTCGCGGGCAAGCCTGCTAACTGGCGTCTATCCAGATTTCCGATTGGGCCGCTTCGTTGATGCCGAGACATACGCCGAACGCGACCTGCCTGACGTACTTACCCTGCCGAAGGCCTTCAAGCAGGCGGGCTATTGCACACTGTCGATTGGCAAGGTGTTCCACCACTATCAGGACCGTACCGAAAGTTGGAGCGAAGCACCATGGATTGTCAGTCCGGCCAGCGGCGACTGGGCGGTATATAACAAGTGGAACGTATGGAAGCAACCTTTGGCCGAGTACGAACTCAACCCACAAAACCATCGCGGTCCCTACTTCGAGGCGGCCGACTTGCCCGACAGTTGCTACGAGGACAACCAGATTGCCCAAAAGGCTGTCAGCACACTGGCTGAATTGAAGTTACAAGGGAAACCGTTCTTTCTGGCTGTCGGTTTTCGCAAACCGCATCTTCCGTTCATCGCGCCGAAACGCTATTGGGATTTATACCAACGAGACAGCATCGCCATCGCCGACAACCGCTACCGCCCCGACAAGCTGCCCCAGCAAGTAGCATCCTCACGCGAGATTTTCCAATACACCCGCACAGATAACACCTCCTCTACGGAATTTCACCGCGAGGCGCGCCATGCCTATTTTGCTTGCGTCAGTTTCATTGACGCACAAATTGGCCTTGTGCTCGACCAACTGCGACAGACAGGACTGGCAGACAGCACCATCATCGTACTGCTAGGCGACCACGGCTGGCACCTTGGCGAGCACAATTTCTGGGGCAAGCACACCCTGATGCAGCAGGCCACGCACGCCCCGCTGCTAGTAGCCACGCCCCAAGGCAAGCACGCCAGGACCTCAAGCATTGTTGAGTTTGTCGATCTCTACCCTACCCTGTGCGAAGCCTGCGGCATTGTCAAACCCTCGCACCTTCAGGGCCAGAGTTTCCTCAGCGTCCTGCAACATCCAAAGAAGCGCCACCGCCCGAGCGCTTTCATACAGTGGGGAACGGGAGTAAACCTCGTCACCGAAAGCCATAGTTATGCCGAATGGTACGACAAACAGCATCTGGTAAAGGCGCAGATGCTCTTCGACCACTGCACAGACCCCGCTGAAAACCACAACGTAGCCACTGACGTCCACAATTCATCAACCATCCGCAAGATGCAGGCAGAGATTGCCCGCCGCAAGTTAGCATTGACGCTCCGGCCCTCGGCTGCGGAAGATGAGCGCATTGAGCCATAACTGTACATTGGGCCGTCGAACATGGCGGGGATGCAAGTTAAGCGATGCTACGACCAATTCGCTCCACGGCGCCTACTTATGGTCAGACTACGATTGCTTTTAGCCCACTGTCCTCATCCCATGAACCGCTAATTACGAACTTAGGCGGAAGCTCCTGGTTTTAGGGAACTTCCGCCTAATTCGTACTAAATCAGTGTCCGGTTGTTATTCCTCAACCGCTGCCTGTGCGGCAGCGAGGCGGGCGATGGGCACACGGAAGGGTGAGCAGCTGACGTAGTTCAAGCCGGCCTTGTGGCAGAACTTCACAGACGAAGGTTCGCCGCCGTGCTCACCGCAGATACCGCACTTCAGGTCGGGGCGTACGCTGCGGCCCTTTTCTACGGCCATGTTGATGAGCTGACCTACGCCGTTCTGGTCGAGAACCTGGAAGGGGTCAACCTTCAGAATCTTCTTCTCGAGATATACGGGGAGGAAGCTGGCGATGTCGTCGCGCGAGTAGCCGAAGGTCATCTGCGTAAGATCGTTCGTACCGAAACTGAAGTATTCAGCGTGAGTGGCGATGCGATCGGCAGTCAGGGCTGCGCGAGGAATCTCAATCATCGTACCAACCTTGAAGGGAATCTCAATGCCTTCCTCTTCGAAGAGGGCCTTGGCTTCAGCACGGATAACATCTTCCTGTGCTTCGAACTCGTAGAGAATACCGGTCAGAGGCACCATGATCTCGGGATGCGGGTCGAGGCCTTCGCGTTTCAGGTCGATGCAGGCCCCAAGGATGGCGCGGGTCTGCATCTGTGTGATGCAGGGATAGGTGTTGCCCAGGCGGCAACCGCGGTGACCGAGCATGGGGTTGTGCTCGCAGAGGCTCTCTACGCGCTGGCGGATGTACTCAACGGTAACGCCCATAGCCTTGGCCATCTCTTCCTGCCCCTTGGCATCGTGGGGAACAAACTCGTGGAGAGGAGGATCGAGCAGACGTACGTTTACGGGGTGACCGTCCATAGCGCGGAAGATGCCCTTGAAGTCTTCCTTCTGGTAGGGAAGGAGCTTGGCGAGAGCCTTGCGGCGGCCTTCTACGTCTTCGGCCAGAATCATCTCGCGCATGGCAACAATCTTCTCCTTGTCGAAGAACATGTGCTCGGTGCGGCACAGACCGATACCTACGGCGCCGAACTTGCGGGCCACCTCAGCATCGTGGGGCGTATCGGCATTGGTGCGTACCTGGAGGCGGGAATACTTGGCGCAGAGGTCCATCAGAGCGGCGAAGTCGCCGGAGATTTCGGCAGCCTGCGTCTTGATTTCGCCCTTATATACACGGCCGTTCGTACCGTTCAGCGAGATGTAATCGCCCTCCTTGAGTACTACGCCATCGATTTCGACAGTCTTCGACTTGTAGTCCACGTTGATGGCGCCGGCACCGCTGACGCAGCACTTACCCATACCGCGGGCTACTACGGCTGCGTGGCTGGTCATACCGCCGCGTGCCGTCAGGATACCCTCTGCAACGGCCATACCTGCGAGGTCTTCGGGGCTGGTCTCGATACGAACCATAACAACCTTGTGGCCGTCAGCATGCCATTTGGCAGCATCGTCGGCGAAGAATACAATCTGACCGCAGGCAGCACCCGGGCTGGCGGGCAGACCGCGCGTCAGTTCGACGGCCTTGGCCAGCGAATCCTTGCTGAATACGGGGTGGAGCAGTTCGTCGAGTTTGGCGGGCTCGCAACGGTTGATAGCCGTCTTCTCGTCAATCATGCCCTGACGGAGCAGGTCCATAGCGATCTTGACCATGGCGGCACCGGTGCGCTTACCGTTACGCGTCTGGAGGAACCAGAGTTTGCCTTCCTGAACGGTGAACTCCATGTCCTGCATGTCGTGATAGTGCTCTTCCAGTTTGGTCTGAATGGCATCAAGTTGCTTGTAGATTTCGGGCATAGCCTCTTCCATCGAAGGATACTGCGAACTGCGCACTTCCTCGCTGATGCCCTGAAGTTCGGCCCAGCGGCGGCTACCCTCGAGGGTAATCTGCTGCGGCGTGCGGATACCTGCCACCACGTCTTCGCCCTGAGCGTTGACGAGCCATTCGCCGTTGAAGATGTCTTCGCCGGTAGCGGCATCGCGGCTGAAGCATACGCCAGTAGCAGAGGTGTTACCCATGTTACCGAAGACCATGGCCATGACGGTAACGGCGGTACCCCACTCTGCGGGGATGCCTTCCATCTTGCGGTAGAGGATGGCGCGTTCGTTCATCCACGAATCGAACACGGCGCAGATGGCGCCCCAAAGCTGTTCCATGGGGTTGGTGGGGAAAGCCTTGCCGGTACGTTCCTGGATGGCAGCCTTGAAACGAACTACGAGGGTCTTCAGGTCGTCAACGTCCAATTCGTTGTCGAGCTTCACACCCTTCTCTTTCTTCACAGCGTCGATGATTTCCTCGAAGGGATCGACGTCTTCCTTGTTGACGGGCTTCATGCCAAGCACCACGTCGCCGTACATCTGTACGAAGCGACGGTAGGCATCGTAGGCAAAACGGGGGTTACCCGTCTTGGCTGCCAGACCTTCAACAACCTCGTCGTTGAGACCCAGGTTGAGGATTGTATCCATCATACCGGGCATCGACGCACGGGCACCCGAACGAACGGAGAGAAGGAGGGGATTCTGAACGTCGCCAAACTTGGAGTCCATCAGTTCCTCAACGCCATGCAGTGCTTTCTCCACCTCGCTCTTGAGGAGGGCTACAACTTCTTCCTTTCCTATTTTATAGTAGTCGTTGCAGGTGTCGGTAGTGATTGTAAAACCAGGAGGCACAGGTACGCCAATCAGGTTCATTTCGGCAAGGTTAGCACCCTTGCCACCCAACTCATTGCGCATGTCGGCACGGCCTTCTGCCTTGCCAGCGCCAAAGGTGTAGACTCTTTTGTGGTCTTCCATAGTAAATTAATATTTTGTTATTCTAAACTTTCGTTGCGGACAAAATTATAAAAATTATCCCACCCTCGCAATAGTTTACCTAATTTTTCTTGTCCGAAGGCACGGCTTTTTTGCCTGCGTTCTTGACGTGGCCCTTATCAGTGTGAAGTTCAGCGCCAGCATAACTGAATCTTTTAACCGCTGCAAAGTTTAGGAGCATTCGTCTTGGCATCTGCATCATAAGGGAAAACTTGTATCATATTTAGCCTCAATCTGGCAACATCCAATAGAATGAGGCAGATTGAGCGCCGCCAATCTACTCATCTCCACATGTTTGCAGCAAATGATATCCATCGCTCTACGACGAAGACACCGTATATTGAGGAGGAGGACCTGCTGTCGCTGTACTTACTTTTCAATGAGCACGACGGCATAGGCCGATATCCCCTCACGGCGACCCGTAAAGCCCAGACGCTCGGTGGTAGTGGCCTTTATGCTAACGTCGTCCACGTCCACACCCATGATAGGGGCCAGCGTGGCACACATCGTGGGAATGTGGCGCTGAAGTTTGGGGGCTTCGGCGCAGACGGTGGCATCTACATTGCCCACACGCCATCCTTTCTCCGCAATCAGTTTCACCGTGCGCTGTAGGAGGATCTTACTGTCGATGCCCTCAAACTGGTCGGAAGTGTCCGGGAAGTGGAAACCTATGTCGCGCATGGCGGCGGCGCCAAGCAAGGCGTCGCAGATGGCGTGTATCAGCACGTCGGCGTCGCTATGTCCCTTCAGACCGTGGGTATGCTCTAGACGGATGCCTCCGAGCCACAGCGGACGGTCGGACACCAAGGCATGAACGTCGTACCCCATGCCTACTCTTATTTTGCTCATTGCAGAATGGTTTATATTGTAAAGACTATTGAACCTGCTGAGTGCAAGCCTGTTGACCTGCCCTCTGCTCACATAGTAGGACCTTATCGGAACAGGCTCTTGATACCGTCCATATCAAAGGACAGCGACACGCGCAGCGTAGCATCGAGCGGGTTGCTGGGCGTAGTGGCGATGACATAGCCGGCATCGACGCTCAGCACGTTCATCCGCAAGCCGGCACCGACGGTGTAATACTTACGGTTGCCCTGCATCTCGCTCTCGTGGTGGTAGCCGGCGCGCAGACTGAACTTGTCATTATAGGTATATTCCGCACCGATGCTCCACTGTATTTCCTCCAGTTCACCCTTGAAGCCACGTTCAGAGTCGCCAAAACTCTTGAAGATGCCGGAGATGGCCGACATATCATAATACTCGTCACGGATGCGCTGCTCATAGGCTTCGTTATCCTCGTCCTCGCGCTGAAGGGGCATGGAGGGCACCAGCAGTTTGTTAGCGTCGGCTGAGATAGAAAAGCGGTTATATTCGTTGATAGGCATGGTATAACTCAATCCGAGACGCAGGTTGGTCGGGATAAAATAACTGTAGTCGCTGCCAAAGTTTATTTTGCTACCGATATTGCTGATGTTCATACCAAGGGCCAGCAGACACTCGCGACTGCCCATCATGACATAATTGTTATAGTAGCAGGCAATGTCAGCGGCGAAGGCAGAGCCCGGCGTGGTGTTGTCGTCCGAATGCCCCGACAAGTCCGAGTACATGTAGCGCAGGGCTACGGCAGCCGAGAACGTCTCGCTCAGCATACGCGAGTAGCCCACGTCCACCGAAAACTCATAGGGCTTCACCGTCATTGTTCCCGCGGTGAAGTCGCCCAGCGAGAAATAGCGCACCGAGGCACTGAGGGCTTGGTAGTCGCCGAGGCGAATATAGCCCACGGCATTGAGCAGGGCAATGTCGTTGACCAGTTCGCGAAGCCACGGCGTATAGTTGATGGCGATGCCGGCCCTGCTGATGGTGAAGGGATATTTGGCGGGGTTCCAACTCTGCGAATGCACATCCGGTTCAGTGGCCGCACCGATGTCGCCCATACCGGCTGCCCGGGCGTCGGGGGCGATGGTCTGAGAGGTAACGGCCGTCAGGATTGGGTTGAATCGGTCTTTCAGGTCTTCTTGTGCATATCCTTGGCCCACAATGGCTAAAAGGGCACCGGCGAGCGTCAGAAATCGTAAGGGTTTCATGAAGGGAAGAGATCTGTTGTGAGGCAGACTCTTGCGGAATGGTGTAAAGTTCTCCGCGACGTCTGCCTGTGTTTATCGAATAGGAGCGTGTAACCGCTGCGTTTTGTCACATTGGTTTTAACGCGCCGGTCGGCCTTTTATTGTGCGCCGGCAGCGTTTTTTGCATGCTTTATGAAGCCAGGGCTGGAGGAGTGGTTACTCCAGCGCGTGCATGGCGCCCTCAGTGGCGCACCACCACTATCTTCTGAGCATCGGTGGTCTGTTTGCCGTTGGGTCCTTCGCTGACTGCCCGGTACAGGTACAGGCCGGAGGGCACGGGGTTGCCTGCAGTAGTGGTCAGCGGCCACTTTACCACATGGTGCGTCGTGGTGACCACCTGACTGTGCTGCCAGAGGCAATTTCCATACAGGTCATAGACCTCGAGGGTGAGTGTCGTCGGACTGTCTGCCGCCGTAGCCACGCCGACGGTGACGAGTGAGGTGGCGGAATGGGCAGGGTTGTCGGTGGCGCTGACGGCAAAGGCTGTCGGCATCTCATCTGTCACATGGAAGGCCAGGGTTTCAGTGGTCACATTGCCATCAATGTCGCTGGCGCGGATGCGCAGGCTGTGGGGGCCCGTCGTGAGGTCGGACAGGGGATAGGTCACGCGGCCGCTCTGATACGAACCGAAATCGTAGGCGAAGTAACTGCTCATGTCTATCGGCGAACCCGTCTCGCCATCGACCACCAGTTCCATGCCTCGTCCGGCGCTGAGCGAAGCAGTTGACAGACCGTTGTCGTCCGACACCACGGCCACGAAGACGGGCGACGGATCGGTCAGGCCGCCGGAGGGGAAGTCGGGTTCGTTGAGGTAGAGCATCACCTTCGGCGCCAGCGTGTCGGGCTCTTCGGCGGTGACAGAGCCGTTGAGGCAGATTTGCTCGCACTTACCAGCGGCCGCCGGCAGCGCGTCGGCCGACTGCCCATAGAGCGAGATGAGGGCACGCTCGTCCGAATAACTGATGTCGCGCGGAATGCGGACTTGTAGGCTGAAGCGGCCGGCTCGAATGGAGTCGGTAGTCTCGAAGAGCGTCTTCGTGCGGTCGTTGAAGGTCATGACGTTGTCGCCGCCGGAATTGTTCTGGCAGGTGATGGTCTCCATCCTGTCTGCCAGTGTCAGCGTCACCGTGCCGCGATAAGCTGCATCTGTTCCGCCCTTGGTGCCAGACACGTAACCACCCAGCGTCACCACCGAACCTGCGGCCAGCGGCATCACCTGACCGCTGCGCAGGGGCTGCCCGTTGATGCTGTCGATATACATCTGCCTGCTGGGCGCCGCCAGCAGCAGGGCCGGGTCGCCGAGCAGCACATACTTCAGTTTGTTGATGCTCACGTCCGTGCCATCTGTGATGACGGCATTCTTGGCCAGGCGCAGGGCCTCGCCGATGGTCTTCTGCGTGCCATCGCTCTTGCTGGGGAACAACTGCTTGCAGAGGGCCGTGTTGAGTTGCTCGTTATAGTCGGCATAGACGGAACGCGAGGCGCAAATCACGCCGATGGCGCCACCAGTAGGGTTGGCCAGCGCTACGCGGCCGATGTCATCGCCCGGCGCGTCGTATGGACTGATTTCACACGAGGCCATAATCCACAGGGGGAAGCGGCCCGACGACGATTTGGCGAAGTCTTCCGTCACCAGTACGCGCGAATGCGATATCTGTTCCGGACTGCCGTGGCCGATATAGTTGAACAGCAGCGCGCCCTGTTCCATCTGGGTCTGCAGCAGTGCCGTGGCCTGGGGATAGGAATAGCCGGTAGCCGTATAAGTGCGCGGATAGACGTCCCAATATACCTTGCGCAGGCGCAGGCGTTCGTTCACCGTCGCCGACATGGCCGCGGCCACGCGGTCGGCGGCCTTCATGTGCAGGGTGTTGTTCAGGTCGTCGGCGAGCACGAAGAGGCGGCTCTGCCAGGCACCAGCCTGCTTGCCATCCATATAGGCGATGAGTTTGTCCACCACTGCGGCGGCCGTCTTCTCGTCGGTGCAGGGTATGCGGCCGGTGGCCACGTCGGGCTTGTTGCGCTGATAGGTTGTCCCTTCTCTATCGTCCAACCAGGTATAGTAGTCGTCGGTCACGTAACTGCTTATCGGGCCGATGGCGATGTTGGTGTTGCTGGGCTCCGCCGCGCCGTGGCTCACCTCAAAGGCCGGCAGGTAGTCGTCGGCAGACATGCTGCTCCAGCCGTCGGAGAGCATGCGGTTGTCCCACGCACAGGGCCCGAAGAGCAGCATGTAACGGGGCATGTCGGCATCGGTCTGGGCACGGTCGTAGAGCATCTTCATATAGCGGCGGATGGCGGTGGCATCAGGGGCGCCGGAGGCATACTCATTATATATATGTGTGGCGTTGACCACCTCCACCCGGAGTCCCTGTTTCTCTCGGTGAGCCTGAGCCAGACGTTCGGCCTGCCCGGCATAGCGGCCGGAGGGCGGCACGATGATGACCATGTCGGCATGGGGTGTGGCGTGCAGGTCCTGATTGGCCACGTTGCCCACCACCTCAGGAGCGGGATAGGCGCGGCTGACATCGACGATGGCGTAGCGCAGATTGCCGTCGGGGCAGGAGACGCTATAGGTGTTGTCGGCCAGGACACCCGAGAGGATGGCAGCGTCGTTCATGGCGTCCTGTAGGCGCCACACCTGCGTCGTAGCCGATGCTCCGGCAATGTTCAGCGTGATGTTGCCGGACTTCCGCGGACAGAAACTATAGACCTCCGAGGCGGCATTGAGGCGGCGTTGGTAGGTGATACGGAGGGCATTGAGGCGCGTCTGCGTGACGGTCTGCGCCGATATGCCGAAGTTATTCTTGGCAGCCAACTTGGTGGTCGTGAAGGTGCGGCGGGTCTCGGCGCCAGACTCGTTGCTGGCCGTAGCCGACAGGCTGAAACTGCCCAGCGTCTCACCTTCGAGCGTCAGTTGGACGGGGACAGAGGCCTTCTGCCCCACCCCGCCGATGCTGATAAAGACGCGGGCCGTGCTCTCGTCCACGATGTCGGGGGTGGCCAGCGACACCTGCTGCGACGATATGCTCAGGTCGGTAGGGTCGTAGAGTTCGCGCCCGCCCTCGTACAGGGCAGCAGCGTCACGCTCATATAGGGCGTGGTGCTGTATCTCGCTGACCGTCTCGCCTGCTGCCGCTGCGGCCAGGGGCTGCATGCGCTTGGGGTTGTCGCCTTCGGTGACAAAGTAGTAACTGTAGCGGCTGTACGGATTAGCCTGGTGCGTCCATTGGTTGAGCGACGTGTTCCAGTGCCACCTCACCAAACCTTCGGCGAAGAACAGCAGCGCGCCGCTCTTGGCGTAGAGTGGAATCTCGCAGAGGTCGTCGGGGACGGCCTGACTTGTGCCGAAAGTCCAGTCTTCGGGCAGGGGGCGACCACCGTAGCCGAACACCTTTACGCGGTGGATGTCGTTGAAGCCCATCTGGCGCAGTTTACTCTCCGTCAGTTCATAGACGCCCTCGGCCGACACACGGATTTTCACCCACTTCCCGCTGGCCAGCACCGAATGGGCTGCCCAGCGCTCGTCTGCGGCGTCACCAGTCTTCAGCGCCGAGCGTAGCGCGCCGGAGCGTGCGGCAGCGGTCTGGTAGGCGTGGTCGGGCATATATATTTTGCACGACACTAGGCGCTGGTACTTCCCATTGCGCTTGACGATGGGGCAGAACGCAATGTCGGCCAGCCCCTGCCGCCGACTGATGCCGTAGGTCACCACGGGCCGCAGTTCGGAGGCTACCTGTAACCCGCGCTCCCGAATGATGGTCACTTCCTCGCGCGACAGCGGCTCAAAGACGGGATATATCAGTCGTACGCTGTCGGCCATGGCGGGCCAGGTGCGGGCATCCACCCGATACTGGCAGGCATATCGCGGCAGCCCCTCGGCCGTCACGGGATATTGGTCCACGGGTAGGTCGGTGAATACAGTATCGCCTTGCTGGGCCTGGGTCCGTAGGGGCATGGCGGCCATAAGGAGGGCAGCAAGGCAGAGGCCGATGCGGAGCCTACGGGGTATGGAAAGAAGAATGCGTAGCGTCATGTTGTAATGGGGAATATGGTAGAGTAACTACTTGATGTTCATCGAGAGCACCAGCGTATCGTTAAGGTAACCGTTCAAGTGCATCTCGGGCGTCAGCGTGAGGGGTTGGCAGGGGTAGCCGAGGTAGATGAGGTCGCCGCGGCGCAGCATCGACCACCGGCTCACATGGGCAATGAGGTCGTCGATGGTCCATCGGGGGGCGTTCTGGGCCGTTGGGGTCAAGACGTCCTGCCCGTCACAGGTCACGCGGAAAGGCATGTCGCCTATCTGCCCGCCATCGCCAAGGGGCATAAAACTCCCTATCACGGCGGCGCTGTCGAACCCTACGGCGGCCGACCACGGGGCGGCGCTGCAGACGGCCTTGTCCAGCAGAGGGGTCGCCACCAGCGAGAGTCCCACCGTCACGGCATCGTAATAGCGGTGGGCGAAGCGCGGCGATATGCAGCGGCCTAAGCGGCTGACGTGGACCACCAGCGAGGCATAGGCCACGCAGGGCTCGGCCCAATCTGGGATGAAGAAGGGTTTGTTGTCCTTGAGCAGGGCCGTATCAGGCAGGCACGCTACGCTGGGCTCGTCGCCAGTGAGCGCGGGGTGCAGCGGCGGCACGCCGGGATAGTTGTTATAGGTCGTAAAGATTTTCATGGCGGGTGTGGGAGTGGAAGGCTATGCCGCGCCGAATCAAAGGCGGCGCTTAAAGCGACAGCGACAGACCGAACGAAAGCATTTCCTGCATCTGCAGCAGACAGTCGCCGGGTTCATGCTTGACACTGTCGTCAAAACGGGGATAGAGCGAGAGGTCGGTGGTGAGGTACTTGTTGATGGAGAACTTGAAGGAGTGCTCCCACTCCACGAGAACCCGCTCGTAGTTGGTGAAGTAGTACAGACGGCTTTTCCACGAGATATTCTTGGCGATGTTCCACTCGTGGCGCATGGTGATGTTCGAACCGTAGGTGCTCTTCGAGTGCTTGCCGACATCGATGCCGTTGGCCGAAGCCAGCCCTTTTCTGTCCACATACTTCATGTTGTAGCCGAAGGGCTGTATAGCCGCTGTCA
>CAMGHE010000009.1 GCA_946055775.1 uncultured Bacteroidales bacterium | reverse complement strand
TTTATGTGCCATTTTCTTCTAATTTTTAAGAGTTAAGCGATTACTTGTTTGATGGAGAGCTGTGTGAACTGGTGGCGATAGCCGTTGAGCTTGCGGTAGCCCTTGCGGCGCTTCTTGTGGAAGACGAGCACCTTGTCACCCTTTACCAGGGGCGAGAGAACTTCGCATACCACCTTGGCACCGTCAACGACGGGAGCACCTACGGTTACGCTGCCGTTGTTGTCGATGAGCAGCACTTTCTCAAATTCAACAGTCTGGCCGGCTTCGGCCTCGGCAATGTGGTTGACGAAGAGCTTCTTGCCCTCCTCTGCCTTAAACTGCTGACCGTTAATCTCTACGATTGCGTACATTGTTGTTTTGACTATGTATTGAACGGGTTTTTCCGGGAGGCGGACTGCACCCGCAGCCGCTTCTTTTGCCCCTTCGGACTCTTAGCGGGGGCAAAAGTACGACTTTATTTTCATTCATTGCCTACTTTTTGCCCATATTTTTCTGTGCCTGTGCATTTTCCCGCGTGTTCCTGCGGTTTATGCCTGCGGGCGGGCTGAATCCGGAGGGAGTGAATGGCCGTCAGCCGTCCTCCGCGCCGCCCACCTATATATAATAGGTATATCTCCGCCGTTAGGCGTCCACGTTGGCGTAGGTGGCGTTGCGCTCTATAAACTCGCGGCGCGGGCCTACGTCATCACCCATGAGCATGGAGAAGATGTAGTCGGCCTCGGCGGCATTTTCGATGGTCACCTGCTTGAGCATGCGCGTCTCGGGGCACATGGTGGTCTCCCAGAGTTGGTGGGCACTCATCTCACCAAGACCTTTGTAGCGCTGTGTCTGTATGCCGTTTTCGCTGCCGTCGCCGTAGGTCTCGATGAAGCGCTGGCGCTCAGCGTCGTTGTAGCAGTACTCTTCAATCTTGCCCTTCTTGCAGCGGTAGAGGGGCGGCATGGCGATGTAGAGGTAGCCGTCCTGGATGACCTGGGGGAAGTAGCGGAAGAAGAGCGTCATGATGAGCGTGGCGATGTGCTGGCCATCGACGTCGGCATCGGCCATGATGACAATCTTGTGGTAGCGCAGTTTGTCGAGGTTGGCCACCTTGCTGTCCTCGCCCTCGCCTACGCCGAAGCGTATGCCCATGGCCTGGATGATGTTGTTCACCTCGTCGCTCTCGAACGCCTTGTGCCACATGGCCTTCTCTACGTTGAGGATTTTGCCTCGCAGGGGCAGGATGGCCTGTGTGGCGCGGCTGCGTCCCTGCTTGGCCGTGCCGCCGGCCGAGTCGCCCTCGACGAGGAAGAGCTCGCACTCGGTGGGGTCTTTCGACGAGCAGTCGGCCAGTTTGCCGGGCAGTCCGCCGCCCGACATGGGGCTCTTGCGCTGCACGCTTTCGCGGGCCTTGCGTGCGGCAACGCGTGCTGTGGCGGCGAGAATCACCTTGTCTATGATGAGTTTGGCCTCCTTCGGGTGCTCCTCCAGATAGTTGCTGAGGGCTTCGCCGACGGCCTGATTGACGGCGCCAGCCACTTCGCTGTTGCCCAGTTTGGTCTTGGTCTGGCCCTCAAACTGCGGTTCGGCCACCTTGACCGAGATGACGGCGGTGAGGCCCTCGCGGAAGTCCTCGCCCGAAATCTCGACTTTGGCCTTCTCAAGTTGCTTCTGTGCTGTGGCTTCGGCGTACTTCTTGAGCACGCGGGTCAGGGCCGAGCGGAAACCGACGAGGTGGGTACCGCCCTCTATCGTATTGATATTGTTGACGTAGCTGTGCAGGTTCTCGCTGTACGACGTGTTGTACATGATGGCGGCCTCGATGGGAATGCCGTTCTTCTCGGTGCTGAGGTAGATGACGTCGTCGAAGAGGTGGGTGCGCGAGGAATCGAGGTAACGCACAAATTGGCGCAGGCCCAGGTCGGAGTAGAAGGTCTCGCGGCGGATGTTGCCTTCGTCGTCGGGGCGTTCGTCGGTCAGGGTGATGGTGATGCCGGCGTTGAGGTAGGCCAGTTCGCGCATGCGGCTGGCCAGAATGTCATATTTATATTCGGTGGTGGTGAAGATGCTGTCGTCGGGCCAAAACTGCTGGCGCGTGCCGCGCAGTGTGGTCTCGCCGACCACCTTGACGGGGTAGAGGGGGTGGCCTTTGGCATACTCCTGCTGGTAGATCTTGCCGTCGCGATAGACCTGCGAGAGCATGTGCTTGGACAGGGCGTTGACGCACGATACGCCCACGCCGTGCAGACCGCCCGACACCTTGTACGAGCCCTTGTCGAACTTACCGCCGGCGTGGAGCACCGTCATCACCACCTCGAGGGCCGAGCGGTGCTCCTTCGGGTGCTCGTCCACGGGGATGCCGCGGCCGTTGTCCTGGACGATGATGCTGCCGTCCTGGACTATGGTGACGTCGATGTGCGTGCAGTAGCCGGCCAGAGCCTCGTCGATGGAGTTATCGACCGTCTCATAGACCAGGTGGTGCAGGCCCTTCTCGCTGATGTCGCCGATGTACATGGCCGGACGCTTGCGCACGGCCTCCAGGCCTTCGAGCACCTGGATGTTGCTGGCGGAGTAGTTTCCGCCGTTATTCTGTATTTCTTCCATATCTGAATCAGGGGCCGCGCATGCTGCGGCTAATCTCTGCAAAGGTACGCTTTTCCTTTGATATACGCCCTATTTTCCGTGCGGAAAGATTTTTGCCCGCCGTGGGCGAGAACGCCCGCGAGAACGCGGCAGGATGCCCTGAAAAGCCTGTATGCACCCCGCCGGCCAGACAAAAACAAAGCGAACCGGGCATCTGGAGAAAGCGTCCTCCGTGTCCTGGCTCGCAGTGTGTTCCTTTTGCCGACCCTCACGGGCAGGAAAAGACGAAAGTCTAGTTCTTGTTGTTGGTTAATGGCTTCGGGCGGCGCGCCGCCCGTATGGGGGTAACCCCGGCAGAGAATGTTTACCTTTTTTATGAGAAGCAGTTTTTTGGGATGTCATGCAGCGGAGTCTCTACTCCGCTGCAGTGACAGACACCCTACATCTATTCATTATTTACCCTATTACAAATGTTTGCCGGGGTTGACGGGTGCAAAGGTAGGGAGTAGGGTGGGGGATGGCAACTAAATTCGTTGCATTGGCGGCTAAAATCGCGGCGGATGCAACATTTTTTGTATGCTTTGCAACGTATTTGGCAGGTCAAGGTAGCAAACCGGGAATTTTGAGGTTTTTTGTGGGGCATCACCGCGTGTGGGTGCGTCGTCGCCACGGAGGGGCGCCACGGCGTTTTTGGTCGCTGTGTCCGAGAAAATCGGAAGCGGCCGTCCTACCTTTGCATCGTTGCTGCAGCACAAGCGCCCTTCGCCGTCGCCTACATCCGCGTCGGCAGGCGTCTCCCAGAGAATAAAGAATGAGGATACAACCGATGGTCACGCGGCTGCCGCGAGGCCACACTCCATTAACCTGTTTATTACCTTACCACACGACATGGCAACACTCAACCTTGGACAGCAAAACCGCAATCCGCTCAACATCCGCTACAGTGCCCACAACCGCTGGGTGGGTCTTCATCCCGTCACGCCCAATGTGCGCGGCTTCTGCAAGTTCGTCAGCATGGCCCACGGCTACCGCGCCGCCGTGGTGCTGATGAAAACCTACATCCGTCGCTACGGCCTGAACACGCCCGCCAAAATCATCACCCGATGGGCCCCGCCCTCGGAGAACGACACACGCCTCTACATTGCCGCCGTCTGCGGCCGTAGCCGCCTCGGGGCTGACGAGGTAATCCGCACCGACGGCCCGCAGATAGGCCGCCTGGTGTCGGCCATGGCCCGCCAGGAGACCGGCATGACCATCCACCCCGAGGCCGTGGACGACCTGCGTAAGCAGTTTGGCGTATGACGCCCGGTCCTGTCGTCACACCGGGGAAATGAGGAGCATGGGGAATGAGGCCCCTTTACATGTCTCTTGTTTTTGTTCAACCTGTTCACACTTAGACTTATGTTTACCTTCTTCATAGACCATACTTCGCTTTATGCTGAACGTCCGCGCCGTCGTCGTTGCCTGCGGCGCCCCACGCGTCGGGAGATGCTTGGCCCTACGCGCCGTCAGGTGGCCTGCCAGTGCTTTTCCGACAGCCGTCCCGAGATTGCCGTGGCCCGCCTGCGCCGATGGGTGCACAGCGACCCCGAGATGCGGCGTGACATGCAGCGCGCCGGCTACCGTCCCTACAGCCGGCGCTTCACCCCCAAGCAGGTGGACGTCCTGCGCCGCTACTTCGGCGACATAGGCGCCGCAACTGGCGCCGCGACTGATACCCCGCGTTGACGCAGCCTGCTGTCGCCCTTGTATATTCCATAGTATAATTATGGGTGTATCACCCGTCCTTTGTCCGCCGCGTATAAATAAATGGTAACTTTGTCTGTGGCATGGGCATGGAAACCTCTCGCCACAGGCTGTTTTGCCCAGTTATTCTTGTTCATAATATAACCTGATACGTGGAACGGGGGAGGCTGCTCCTATATATAATAAGGTATAGGTGTCGGGCGGAGACCAGTCACAGACGTAGTCACAGAAACGGCCTCTATCGTGCAAACACCTCGTCAAACCAGCTGCCCCCTTCCACCTTCTTGCCCATGACGATGTCGGCATAAATCTGTGTGCTGCGGATGTTGCCATTCGGTGAGCAGCAGGTCGTGAGACGGTCGGACCAAAAGCGGGCCGTCGTGTAACAGACACTCCTGCGTGCGTTTGGCCTTGATGGCCATGGCCTGCTGCAACACCAGTTTGTTGTGCTGCCGCATGGCATGGTCGCCGCTGCGTGCTGGCCAAAGATAGAGGCAGAGAAACTCGTAGCGTCGCTCCCCGTGCTGATGAATGTCGAGATAGATGGACTTTCGCCCATTCGCCAGTTTCCTTAATTGTATGGTGACGGGGTCTTTGAGGTAAGTCTTTTTGGGCATGATGGATGAGAGTTTGACTAGAACGGTGAGTCACAATGTGAGTCACAGAATATTTGGTGTACACCATATTATATATAGGAGTAGCGGTGGCACGCGCGATGATGTAATGGGTCTAGCGCCCATAGCGCCTGAGGTGGCGGCGGTTGCAGTCCTTGTAATGGGAAAATGTAACATTCTGCTATCTCTGTGTGCAGTTTTGTGTGCGTAACACCCTGTTCTATGCTATGAAAATTAACATAAACATAACTAAATGTTTGGTTAATAAAAATTAAGTGCTACCTTTGCCGCTTGTTGGGACGCTTATTTACGCCTCGGAAGCCCGCCGGGCCTAAGTGTTGGTGACCGGATTGAGATGAAGAAACCCCCTGCGCGGTGTGGCACGAAGTAGCCGCCGCGGCGCCCGACAAATGGAACGAAACATACAAATGTTTAATTTAACGGTTATATTATGAACAAAAAATTAGTGCTCTTGGGAGCAACGATGCTGCTTACGGCAGCCAGTGCTTCCGCCCAGAAGCGCGTGACGGGACGTGTGCTCGACACAGACGGCCAGCCCATCATCGGCGCTACCGTACGTGTGGCCGGACACAAGGGCGTGGCTGTGACCGACGGCGAAGGCCGTTTCCAGCTGCAGAACGTGCCCGCTTCGGCTCAGCACCTGCGCATCACCTACATCGGTAAGGAGGAACAGACGGTGTCTATCTCGGGCAACGTCCGCGTGGTGCTCAAGGACAACGACAACACCCTTGACGAGGCCATCGTAGTAGGCTACGGCAAGGTGAAGAAAGGCGATTTCACCGGTTCGGTAACGGCTGTCAAGGGCGACCAGCTCGAGAAGGTGCAGGTATCGAACGTGACCAAGGCACTTGAAGGTATGATTCCGGGTCTGCAGACCACGTCCTCGACGGGTCAGCCCGGTAGCAGCGCCAGCATCTTTGTGCGCGGTATCGGTTCGATCAGCGCCAACACCGCCCCGCTCATCATCCTCGACGGTACGCCCTACGAAGGTGCCATGAGCAGCATCAACCCCATGGATATCGAGAGCATCAACCTGCAGAAGGACGCCTCGGCTACCTCTATCTACGGTGCCCGCGGTGCCAACGGTATCCTCTATATCACCACCAAGAAAGGTCGTGCCGGCCGTACCCGCGTCACCCTCGACGCCAAGTGGGGCTGGAACGAACGCGGTGTGTCGAAGTATGAGACCATCGAAAATGCCGGCGACTACTACCAGATTGCATGGGAGAGCCTCCGCAACCAGTATGCCAACAAGAACGGCATGAGCGACCTGCAGGCACGCATCAGCGCCAGCCGCGACCTGGTCAAGACCCTCGGCGGTTACAACGCCTTCAACGTGGCCGACAACCAGCTCATCGACCCCCTCACGGGTCTGGTGAACCCCGCCGCCAGCCTGCTCTACGGCAACGAGTGGGAAGACGCCTCCTTCCACAACGGCATGCGTCAGGAGTATAACCTGGGTATGTCGGGTGGTGACGACCGCACGCAGTACTACCTCTCGTTCAACTACCTCAGCGATAAGGCCTACGTCAAGAAGTCGGACTTCGAGCGCCTCACCGGCCGTCTGCGCATTGACCACAAGGCCTTCGAATGGCTCAACCTCGGCGCCAGCGTATCGTATGCCAACTCTACGGTCAACGGTCTGTCGTCAGCGTCGGGTAAGGCTGCTAACCTCTTCAGCTTCACCGACCACATCGCGCCCATCTATCCCGTATATCTGCGCGACCAGCAGGGTAACCTCGTGCTCGACGCCAACGGCAATACCCAGTTTGACCTTGGTAACGCCTATGGCCGCACCCGTCTCTTCTCGCTGAGCCAGAACCCCCTCATCAACGTCTATAACAACCAGGAGGCTACCCGCCGCGACGCCTTCACCGGCCGCGCCTATGCCGAGGTGGCCATCCTCGACGGTCTGACGGCACGCGTTGACCTGGGTGTGGACAACTTCAACTCGGAGTGGAACTCGTTCACCAGCCCCATCACCGCCGACGCCGCTGCCTCTAAGGGCTATGGCTACAAGGAGATGGAGCGCACCACGGTGGTCAACGCCACCCAGCGCCTCAACTACGACAAGACCTTCGGCAAGCACAGCATCGCCCTCATGGCTGCCCACGAGACCAAGACCGAGAACAGCGTTGGTCTGGGCGCTTACCGCAAGTACTTCTTCCTGAACGAGAACAACTTCTCCTACTCGCTGCTCAACGCAGATGCTCCCTCCAGCAGCGACAACAACTACCACCTGGAGAGCTACCTGGGCCGCGCCGAGTACAGCTACAACCACCTGTACAACTTCTCGGCCTCCTATCGTCGCGACCGCTCCAGCATGTTCCACCCCGACAAGAACGTAGGCCACTTCTGGTCTGTCGGTGGTGCTTGGAACATCGGTCTGGAAGACTGGTTCAAGCAGAGCCTGGGCCACATCGTCAGCAACCTCAAGCTCCGCGCCAGCTACGGTACGCAGGGTAACGACGGTATCGGCGTATATGGCGGCTGGCTCGACCACTACAGCGTCTCCAACGCCGGTACGGACGACAATCCCGAATTTGCCGTTGTGAAGACCTATCTGGGTAACCCCGAGCTGACGTGGGAAAAGAGCAAGACCTTCGACGTAGGTCTGGAAGCCGGTTTCTTCAACAACCGCCTGAACGTTGAGTTCGACTTCTTCGTGAAGAACACCGACGACATGATCGGCTACCACTCGCTGCCCTCCTCGCAGGGTTCGCCCTCGAGCATCCTGACCAACGAGCAGGCCATGCGCAACACCGGCTTCGAGGCTCAGATCAGCGGTACCATCATCAAGAAGAGCAACATCGTGTGGACCGCACAGGTCAACATGACCCACTACAAGAACGAGATGACCCGCCTGCAGGAAGGCCGTCCCGCCGAAGGCTACCAGAGCGGCGACTACTGGCGTAAGAAGGGCAACTCCTACTACGACTGGTACATGGCACGCTACGCCGGTGTTGACCCCAACAACGGTGACGCTCTCTACTTCATGGACGTAGAAGTGCCCACCCTCGATGAGGCCGGCAACCCCAAACTCGACGAGAACGGCGTGGCTATGACCCACACCGAGATGCAGACCACCAACGATGCCAACAAGGCTACGCGCTATGAGCTCGGCAAGTCGGCCCTGCCCGCCCTCTTCGGTGGTATCAGCACCTCTGTACAGGCTTACGGCTTCGACCTGAGCGTACAGATGGCCTACTCGCTCGGCGGTTGGACCTATGACGGCAACTACGCCGGCCTCATGGGCGACAACATGAGCAACGGTGGTACCTACAGCACCGACATCTACAAGCGCTGGCAGAAGCCCGGCGACATCACCGACGTGCCCCGCCTCGAAACGGGCTACCGCATGACCGGTGGCGTAACCAACGACCGCTTCCTCACCCGCTCGGACTACTTCTCCATCCGCAACATCACCCTGGGCTACACCCTGCCGCAGCACATCGTGGCCAACGTGCCCGGTCTGACCTCGGTACGCGTATATGCCATGGGCGACAACCTCTTCCTCGGCAGCAAGCGTAAGGGTCTCGACCCCCGTCAGTATCTCAGCGGTACCGTCGATAGCCACTCCTACTCGGCCCTGCGCACATTCTCCTTCGGTCTGACGCTCAACTTCTAAGCCCGGGGCCCAAAGGAAATACATGCACGGAGAATAATTAACACATCATTCATCCAAACAAACGAATCCATGAAACTTACTAAATATCTTGCCCTCGCACTCTGCGGAGGCATGGTCAGCGCTTGTAGCGACAGTTTCTTCGATGAGACCTCCTCGACCAGCGTTTCGCAGGACCAGATTGAGCAGGTATCGAAGGAAGATCCCGAGAAAGTACTCGGTTCGCAACTTAAGGGTTGCTACACCGACTGGAACTACAGAAGTGGTACCAGCGCCGGCAATATCAACGACCACATGAGCGTCGGCTTCGGCGGCATCATGATGCTTTCCGACGCCATGTCGAACGACATCTCGCTCGCTTTGGGTGGCGGCGATCCCTGGCACTTCGACCACGCCCTCGACTACGGTGCAGAGCAGTACGTCCGCACCCGTTGGGTCTGGAGTTGGTTCTATGCCATCATCAACGATGCCAACGCCGTGATCGGCGTAGTGAACGAAGACGATATGGCCGAGTCGGCCAAGCCCATGGTCGGTCAGGCCTACGCCTTCCGCGGCATCGCCCTGGCTTATCTGGCACAGTTCTATCAGCGCACCTATATCAACGACTACAACAACGGCGGTAAGGCCAGCACCGAACTGCCCTGTGTGCCCATCGTGCTCTCCGCCAAGGAAGAGGGCGGCATTGCCGGCCGCGCCACCGTGGCTCAGGTATATGCTCAGGTAGAAAAAGACCTGCTCAAGGCCATCGACTACCTCGACGGCTTCCAGCGCGACAGCAAGATGACCATCGACAAGAGCGTCGCTCAGGGTCTCCTCTCTCGCGTCTATCTCGTGATGAACAAGTGGGCCGAGGCTGCGCAGATGGCACACGACGCTCGTCAGGGCTACCCCCTCAACAACATCGAGGAAGCCGGCGTCTGGAACTACCAGGACGCCGACAACCAGGAAGTGCTCTGGGCCATGATTCCGACGCTTGAGACCACCCGCTACTATGCTTCGTGGGCTTCTTGGCACAGCATAGATGGCCCCGGCTACGGCGGTACGCAGGTAGGCTGCTTGCAGCTCATTGACGCTGCCCTCTACAACAGCCTCTCCGACACCGACGTGCGCAAGACGCTCTTCGTTGCCCCCGGCGACGACAGCATGGGCTTCCCCGCTTATGCCAACATGAAGTTCCCCTTCGTGTCGCAGTGGCTCGGCAACGTGGTTTACATGCGCTCCTCCGAGCTCATCCTCACCGAGGCTGAAGGTCTGCTCATGAGCGGCAATGCCCCCCAGGCCATGGCCGTCATGGCCGAGTACATGGCCAACCGCGACGCCGCATGGACCGCTCCCGGCGTGCTCACGCAGAACTATATCTACAACCAGCGCCGCGCTGAGCTCTGGGGTGAAGGCTTCGGCTATTTCGACATGCTCCGCATGCACCAGCCCCTCAAGCGTACCTACGAAGGCACCAACGAGCCCGCCGGCTCGCAGACCAACGTCGATGCCGACGACTACCTCTTCATCTACCAGCTGCCCAAGTCGGAAATCAACGATAACGAAAACATTTCGCCCGAAGACCAGAACCCCGTCAGCGGCAATGTGTGGACAGGTAAATAAGACTACAGGACCCTGCGCCTGAACCCCTGCCGCCCGAGCGGCGGCAGGGGGACGGCACAGACCTCATGATACACCACAACAAGATTTTACGACAATGAAGAAACTCAATATTTTCAAGTCGCTCCTGCTCTGCGGCACCATGCTCATGGCTGTGGGCTGCGCCAACGACTACGAGTTTAACGAATACTATCGCCCCACCGACGCCAGCGCTGCTGCCGGCGTGAGCGTGACCACGGGCGACGTAAAGGGCTATGGCGTGCTGGCCAAGGCCGAAATGACCGTCAGCGTGCCCGAAGGCTCGGCAGTACAAGAAGCCGGCTTCCTCTATGGCACTCAGGCCGACCTGGACATTACATCCGATAAGGTCAGCCGTCAGATTATCAAAGGCATTGAAAATGGTGGCTCGTCGGCCATCGCCCTCAATGGCCTCGAGCCCGGCACGACCTACTACGTACAGGCTTACGCCTACGTGGCCGGCAATTTGGTACGCGGCGAGGTGAAGCAGGTTACCGGCAGCAATGACTTCGAGCGTCAGCTGACCGAGGAGATTGACATCACCGACGAGAAGGTAATCTCAGTGAACAAATTCGCTCCCTACGGACCCGCAGTAAGAAACATCGGCGCCCCCTTCGACATCGCTTTCTTACCCGCTATCGACTTTACCATCTTTGACGATGAATTCACCGGCTTCCAGGTTCCCGTACTTGAAGGTGTGGCCAATATCAAGGTCGATTTCACTGGCACGGAATTCGCCGCTCTCCACATCGACGCCATCAACCTCGGTGCTGCTATGGTAAATGACTTCTCCATCGGTTCGTCCTACTCCGTCTATCTGGCCGACGCTCCCGTGACCACCATCGAGGAGATGCAGGCCGCCACGCTCCTGGGCTCGTACAACTTCGGTACGCAGAAGAAACTGACGCAAGAGAAGCAGTTTGACATTCCCCTCGGCGTAACCGGCGAAAAGTACATCGTTATCTACAGCGCCTCGCTCTACGATGCCCAGTACGCTCAGCATCTCACCCCCTTCGCTCAGCAGAGTACCGGCAAGAACTATGGCCTCTCTATCGACCACATCGGTATCTCCGAACTGGTCAAGGTTGAGGCTCCCGCTGAGTAAGCATCTCGGCACACGCCACGAATAACTTTATTTTATCCCCGTCAGCCTTTCCTGGGCCGACGGGGATTATTTTTGCGGTGCTCACCAAGTGCTCACCAAGCCACAGTAAAGCCCGAAAATACGTCCGGACATAGCCCCTATTCCAAAAAAAATAGTACTTTTGCCCCCACAAACCAAAGCCACACCATAAGATGGACGACTATTACGCGGAACATACCGACTGATACGGAGAGCGGCCCACGCATACGGACGTTTCTCCGCCTATCCCTGCACAACGTATGCTCCACACAGAGAAACAATGCCCTATGCGAACCTACTGGAACTACAACCGGTCACTGCGCACCATCGACGAATGGGAGCCCAACTGCTGGGTGCAAATCACCTGCCCCACGCCCGACGACGAGGACTTCCTCTTCAACACCCTCAAGGTACCCGACTACTTCCTGGACGACATCCGAGATAAGGACGAACGCTCACGCTACGACTACGACGAGGGCTGGTCGCTCATCATCCTCCGCATACCCTACGTCAAGGAGGTGCGCTCGCGAACACCACATACCACCATCCCCCTGGGTATCATCCTCAACCGCAACATCTGCATCACTGTCTGCAACTACGAGACCAACATGATGATCGACTTCGTCTCGTACCAGCAGAAGCGCAACCTCGGCTTCACCGACTCCGTTGATCTCACCTTCCGCCTGTTCCTCTCCTCCGCCGTGTGGTACCTCAAGCGCCTGAAGCAGATCAACGTGCTCATCGAAGAGGCCAAGCGCAACCTCGACCGCAAGATCGACAACGAAGACCTCGTTGGCCTCTCCCGCCTGCAAGACAGTCTGACTTACTTCATCACCTCCATCCGCGGCAACGAGACCCTGCTCTCCAAACTGAAATTCAAGTTGCCCGTCGATGAGCTCGACGCCGACCTCATCGAAGACGTCACCATCGAGATGAACCAGGCCCGAGAGACTACCAACATCTACTCCCACATCCTCGACTCCACGATGGAGACCTACGCCAGCGTCATCAACAACAACGTCTCGCAGACCATGAAGCAGATGACCAGCGTCAGCATCATCCTCATGTTCCCCACGCTCGTGGCCAGTATCTTCGGTATGAACCTCATCTCCGGCCTCGAAGACCACTGGTGGGGCTTCCCCGCCGTCATCCTGCTCACCATCCTCGTGACGGCCTCCTTCTCCCTCCTCTTCCGCCGCAAAGCGTGGATTTAGCCATATTTTTCAGAAAAACCTTGGCTGTACCAGGAAAAATCGCTTTATTTGCAAGCCGTAAACACGAACATTCCCCTGCCACTACATAGCATCAAGCCACAATGGACGAAACCAAGCAAACCCCCATCGAAGAAAACCAGATAGAGGCCGCCGCACAGACGGCACCCGAAGCCGTGGAAAGCGTAGCCGCCGCAGCAGAAACTGCGGCTGCCACGGAATGCCCGGAAAGCCCGGAATCCCCGGAAAATCCGGAGGCTGCGGAAGCCCCGGAAGCCGCTCCCCGCAAGCCCTACGCCACCAAGGCCGAGGTGCTCGAGCGCCTCAAGGAGATGGTCATCGCCGACGACGTGCCCGAGCGCGCCGAGATGGAGTATCTCAAGCAAACCTATTACCGCCTGCGCATGGCCGAGACCCAGGCCGAGCGCGACGCTTTCATCGCCGCTGGCGGCGAGGCTGAAACCTTCATGCCCAGCGCCGATGCCGACGAGGAATGCTTCAAGGCACAGATGGGACGCCTGCGCGAGATGAGAGCCAAGGCCCTCGAAGAGCAGGAGAAGGAGCGTCAGGCCGCCCTCGAACGCAAGGAGGCCATCATTGAGCAAATCAAGGGCATGGCCGCCACGCCCGAAGATGCCGACAAAAACTACGACGCCTTCAAGGCTCTTCAGGCCGAGTGGAAGGAGACAAAGAACGTTCCTGCCGAGAAGGCCACTGAACTCTGGAAAAACTACCAGCTCTACGTCGAGCAGTTCTACGACCAGCTCCGCCTCAACCACGAGTTCCGCGCCTACGACTTCAAGAAGAACCTGGAAATCAAGACACGCCTCTGCGAGAGCGCCGAGAAGTTGGCCGAGCTCCCAGACCCCGTCTCCGCCTTCCACCAACTCCAGCAACTGCATCAGGAATACCGCGAAACGGGTCCCGTGGCCAAAGAACTGCGCGAAGACCTGTGGAAGCGCTTCAAGGACGCCTCCACCGTCATTAACAAGCGCCATCAGGAGCACTTCGAAGCCCTCAAGAGCCGCGAAGAGGAAAATCTGGCCCTCAAGACCGCCCTCTGCGAGAAGGTAGAGGCCATCGACACTGCCGCCCTCAAGACCTTTGCCGACTGGGACGCCAAGTCGCAAGAGGTCATCGCCATGCAGCAGGAGTGGAAGACCATCGGCTTCACGCCCAAGAAGATGAACACCAAAATCTTCGACCGCTTCCGCACAGCCTGCGACGCCTTCTTCACCGCCAAGACCGCCTATTTCAAGGCCACCCGCGAAACCCTCTCGGCCAACTACGCCGCCAAGATAGCCCTCTGCGAGAAAGCCGAAGCCCTGGCAGAAAGCACCGACTGGAACGCCACGACGAATAAGTTTGTCGCCCTCCAGAAAGAGTGGAAGACCATCGGCCCCATCAGTCACAAGCAGAGCGAAGCCGTATGGAAGCGCTTCAACAACGCCTGCAACGCCTTCTTCGAGAAGAAAAACGCCGCCACCGCCGGCGTGCGGCAGGAAGAGGAGAGCAACCTGGCCAAGAAAAACGAAATCATCGCCGCCCTCGAGCAGATGGCCGCCGAGCCCGAGAAAGCCGTCATGGCCGACGTCAAGGCCCTGCAGGCACAGTGGAACGAGACAGGACACGTGCCCTTCCGCAAGAAGGAACGCATATACAAGCGCTACCGCGAAGCCTGCGACCGCATCTATGGCGCACTGCACAGCCACGCCGGACGCCGTAACCTCGAAAACTTCCGAAAGGGCGTGGCCGACAAGGGGGGCAACGAACTGCAACGCGAGCTCAACCGCCTCACCGGTGCCCTCGAGGCCAAGAAGCAGGAGGTGAAAAACTACGAGACGAACCTCACCTTCCTCAACGCCAAGTCGAAGGGCGCCAACGCGCTGGTGGACGACATCAACCGCAAACTGGAGCGCCTCAAAGAAGACGCCGCCATGCTGCAGGAGAAAATAAAGGCCGTCCGCGAGAAAATGGCCGACGAAAACAAATAAGCGAGCGCAGACGCCGCACCTCCATCCCTGCCTGTACCAGCCCACGGCCGACACAGGCAGGGATGTTGATTACAGACAAAAACTTTGCCACAGAACAAACGTCAACGATGCAAGCATACCACCTAACCCTGCCACGCCATATCGACGCCAGCCTTCAGCTGCCGGCGTCGAAGAGCCTTTCCGCCCGCGCCCTGATCCTGTCTGTATTGGCCCACAACAGCCATGTCAGCGGACTGTCGCAGTGTGACGACACCCGCGTGCTGCTCGACGCCCTCCAACATCGTCCCGACGAAATCAATATCGGCGCCGCCGGCACCGCCATGCGCTTTCTCACCGCCCTGCTCGCTGCCACCGACAGCGGCTGCCACACCCTGACGGGCACGCCGCGTATGCAGCAGCGGCCTATCGGTCTGCTGGTCGAGGCCCTGCGCAGCCTCGGCGCCCGCATTGACTACCTCGGGCAGGACGGCTTCCCCCCGCTGCGCATCGAAGGCGGATACATGACCGGCGGCAGCGTCAGCATTCCCGCCACCGTCAGTTCGCAGTACATCTCGGCCCTCCTCATGGTGGCCCCCATCCTGCCCGACGGCCTGACCCTTACCCTCGAGGGCGACGTGGCCTCCATGCCCTACATCCACATGACCATGGCCCTGATGGCCCACTTCGGCGCACAGCCCCGGTGGGCTGACGAGCGCACCATCGTAGTGCCCGCCACGGGCTATGCCGACTGCATCGCGTATGCCGTCGAGCCCGACTGGAGCGCCGCCTCCTACTGGTACGAACTCGTCGCCCTCAGCCCCGACCCCGCCACCCGCATCGTCCTCAAGGGCCTGACGGCAGAGAGTCTGCAGGGCGACAGCGCCATCGCCGGCCTTTTCCAGTCGCTCGGCGTCCGGACCACCTTCACCGACGAAGGCGCCGTACTGACGAAGGCGGACGCCGTGACGAGCATAAAGGAGATGAATCTGGAGGACTGCCCCGACCTGGCCCAGACCATCGTCAGCACCTGTGCCGCCCTGCACATCCCCTTCCGCATCACCGGACTTCACAGTCTGAAAATCAAGGAGACCGACCGCATCGCCGCCCTTCAGGCCGAGTGGGCCAAGATGGGCGTCACCATGGGCGCCGACGGCGATAGCCTGTGGGTGGAAGCCTACGACAGCGCCGCCGAAGCCGCCGCTGTGGCCGCTGTCCCCACCATCAGCACCTACGACGACCACCGCATGGCCATGGCCTTCGCCCCCTGTGCCGCCCTCGTGCCCGGCCTGGGCATCGCCGAACCCGCCGTCGTGAGCAAGTCTTATCCCGAGTACTGGGACCACCTGCGCCACGTTGGCGCCGTCATTGACAGTAAGGAGGCCGACCGCGCATGATACCCCTGTTGCTCATGATACTGGCCGCCGGCCTCATTGCCGCCATCGCCGGCCTCATCGCCGCCCGCCGGGCCCGCCGCAAGGGCGAAACCCTGCCGCCGCCCCGCGCCGCACGTCCCGACGGCTGCTGCGGACAGCACGAGGTGTGTGAGAAAGAACTCCTCATCGCCGCCGCCACCGCCACCGAGGCCGACTACTTCGCCGACGAGGAACTCGACGCCTACCGCGGTCGCGAGAGCCATGCCTACAGCCCCGACGAGGAAGAAGCCTTCCGCGAGGTGCTCTACACCATGCGTCCCGACGAGGTCCCCGCCTGGGTCCGCGCCCTTCAGGTGCGTGGCATCGCCCTGCCCGACGCCCTCAAGGACGAGGTGCTCATGCTCATCGACGAGGCCGCGCAACATGCCGCCCGGCCCGCCGGCGTTTAAGTTTCGCCGTTCATCCCTATCGTCCCTCAGCCCGTGTTTCAATATACCTTCTTCCAGTATGCCCTGTGGGGCACGTTGCCCGCCTGCCTGCTCTGCGCCATGGTCGGGACCTACATGGTCACCCGGCGCACCGTCATTGCTGGCGGTGGCATGGCCCATGCGTCGTTGGGCGGCGTAGGACTGGGCGCCTATCTGGGATTCCCACCCCTGCTCGGTGCCGCCCTCTTCGCCGTCCTGTCTGGACTGGGCATCAGCGCCCTGCAGCGCCAGCGTGTGCGCGAAGACTCTGCCGTGGCCATGCTCTGGACCTTCGGCATGAGCGTGGGCATCCTCTTTGCCTACCTCACCCCCGGCTTCATGACCGACCTGCCCGCCTACCTCTTTGGCGACGTGCTCGCCGTCACACCAGCCGACATCTTGGCCACCAGCCTTCTGGCCCTCGTCTGCGGCGTGCTCTATGCCCTGTGCCTGCCCGTTCTGGTCCTCGTGGCCTACGACGCCGAGTTTGCCCGCACGCGGCATCTCCCCGTGCGCGCCATCGAGACCGTGATGACCATCCTCACCGCCCTGACCATCGTGGCCTGTCTCCACACCGTGGGCATCGTCCTGGTCATCTCGCTCCTCACCGTGCCGCAGGTCACCGCCGCCCTCTTCGTTCGCACCTTCGGCCGCATGGTGGTGCTCTCCGCCCTCCTGGCCTATGCCGCCTGCGTGGCCGGCCTGTGCCTCTCGTTTGTCTGGGGCATACCCAGCGGTGCCACCATTATCCTTGTCTCCATCCTGCTCTATCTGGCGTGCCGCACAATAAAGGCGGTGCGCAGCCGTTCTATAACCACCTGACCCTCATTCCCTGTTAGCGTGAAATCCACCTGTCGCCCCCTCACCCTTGCGGCCGTCTTCGCGGCCCTCGTTGCGGTGCTTGCTGCGTGCTCTACCAAGAAGAACACGGCGAGTACCCGCTTCTGGCACAGTTTTACGGCACGCTACAACACCTATTATAACGGTCACGAAGCCTACAAGGCCGGTGTCCGCGAGAAAGAGCGCGCCGTCAGCGACAACTACACCGAGCGCCTGCCCCTCTTCATCGCTGCCAACGATAAAGTCAAAAGCGTGGGCAAGGGCAACTTCGAGACCGCCATCACCAAATGTCAGAAGGCCATCCAACTCCATTCCATCACGCGGCGTCCCAGCGTGCCCGCCGGCCGCGCCCGCACGGCCAAGGTGCGCGCCTACCTCAACCGCAAGGAGTACAACCCCTTCCTCAAGAACGCCTGGCTGCTCATGGGTCAGGCCCAGTTTCAGAAGGCCGAGTTTCTTGAGGCCGCGTCCACCTTTGCCTACATCACCCGCCGCTATGCTGCCGAGCCCCAGGTAGCCGCCGAGGCCCGCCTGTGGCTGGCCCGCTGCTATGCCCAACTCGACTGGTTCTACGATGCCGAGGATGCCCTGGCCAAGGCCGTCGCCGACAGCCTGCCCTCCCGTCTGCGCCGCGAGCGTGAAGCCACCGAGGCCGACCTGTTGCTGCGTCAGGGCCGTCTGGCCGATGCCCTCCCCCTGCTCGAACGCACCGCACGCCGCGAGAAGCATAGCGTGCAGCGCGCCCGCCTCTACTTCCTCTGCGGACAGGTGTGCACCGCCCTGGGTAACGACGAAGGCGCCTACCGCGCCTATGGCCGTAGCATACGCCAAAATCCGCCCTACGTCATGGCCTTCAATGCCCGCATCGCGCAGGCCCAGGCCGCCGCCACCGGCAAGCGCGCCAAGAGCATGCTGCGCCGACTCCGTCGCATGGCTCACTCACCCAACAACAAGGACTATCTCGACCAGGTCTATTATGCCATCGGCAACATCCACCTCAACGGCGGGGACACCCTCCAGGCGATCACGGCCTACGAACGCGGGCGTGCCGCCAGCACCCGCAACGGCATCGACAAGGGCGTCCTGCTGCTGCGTCTGGGCGAACTCTATTGGCAGCGCGGCCGCTACGACATGGCGCAGCCCTGCTATGCCGAGGCCGTCGGCCTGCTCGACAACACCTACCCCGGTCGAGACGAGATGGTGCGCCGCTCCAGCGTGCTCGACGCCCTCGTGCCCCACACCTCGGCCATCCATCTGCAAGACAGTCTGCTGGCCCTCTCGGTGATGAGCGATGACGACCGCAATGCCGCCATCGACCGCGTCATCGCCGAACTCAAACGCCGAGAGGAGCAGGAGCGCCGCGCCCGTGCCGACTCGCTGGCCGAGGCCCGACGCAGCCAGGGCGGCGGTGGCGGTTCGCAGAAGCAGGACAGCCAGACACCCGCCAGTGGGGCAGGGGAGTGGTACTTCTACAATCCGCAGATGGTGCAGCAGGGTAAGACGGCCTTCCGCCGCCTGTGGGGACAGCGCAAGAACGAGGACGACTGGCGCCGCGCCAACCGCTCCGTGCTGGCCCTCGCCGACGGTCGCGATGAGTACGACTACGACGCCGACACCCTCAGCACCGACACCCTCAGCACCGAGGCCGCCGCCGATAGCCTCGTGGCCGACAGCGCCGCCGCCGACCCCCACACCCGCGAATACTACATGGCGCAGATACCCTTCACCGCCGAGGCCAAGGACGCTGCCCATGCCATCATACAGGAGGCCCTCTATCAGGCCGGCATCATCGAGAAAGACCAACTCGAAGACTTCCCTCTGGCCGCCGCCACCCTCCTGCGCCTCGAGCACGACTACCCCGCCTTCGACAAGCGCGAGGACCTGCTCTACCAACTCTTCCTGCTCTACGCACGCTGGCAACGCACGGCCGAGGCCGATGCCTGGCGCAACCGCCTGGCGCATGAATATCCCGACGGTGCCCCCACACGCCTCATCACCGACCCGCAGTATCTCTATAAGGCACGCCACGGCCGCGAGATAGAAGACTCGCTCTACACCAGCACCTATGCCGCCTACCGCCGCCGCGACAATGCCGAGGTGGAGCGCCTCTTCCGCCGCTCTACGGAAGAGTACCCCAACGGCCTCAACCGCCCCAAGTTCATCTTCGTCCACGCCATGAGCCGCTTGGGACACGTGCCCACCGATACCATCGTGGCCGAACTGCGCCACTTGGCCACCGCCTTCCCCAAGAGCGATGTCGCCACGCTCGCCGGTGCCATGGTCAAGGGGCTCGAGAGCGGACGCACCTTCTCCGCCGAGGGCTTCGACCCCACGGGCCTTTGGTCGCGGCGCACCGCCGTGGCCAATGCCGAGGTTGATGCAGCCGGTCGCCAGCGTGCCCTCACCGCTGAGCGAAATGTGCCCTTCGTATGCCTCGTGGCCTATCCTACCGATTCGTTGGCCGATGGCAAGGTGCTCTACGAACTGGCCCACTTCAACTTCACCGCCTTCATGTTGCGCAACTTCGAGATACAGTTGGCGCGCGACCCCATGCTCACCCAGTTCCGCATCACAGGCTTCCGCTCTTACGATGAGGTCCACGCCTACGCCCAGCGCCTCTATGCCGACCCCATCATCGCTGCACGCCTCAAGGGCGCCCGCCTCTTCCTCATCTCCGCACAAAACCTCGACCTCATCGGCACCGTATGGAGTTTCGACGACTATGCCCGCTTCTACGACGAGCATTTTGCTCCCCTCGTCATCGACCCCGCCCTGCCGCTCGACATGCCTTCGCAGCCCGTTGACCAGCACTACGAGGATGAATACACCCCCGAGCAACTCGACGAGATGGACCGCAACAAAGACAAGGGCCAGACCGACGACGACGGCGGCGAATGGTATGTGCCGTAGGCGGCCAGAGTGCCGCAAGGAAATGCCCAGGGCGTCTGCCGATTTTGCGGCAGGTCGGCAGAGTACTCTCAGGGAGTGCTGTGTGCGATACTCCCACGCCATTCAGCGTGTCAAGGGTCCACACTCCTGAGCCAAGCCTTTTTGATTAGGGGGGCTAACTTTTTGAAAAGAAAAGCCCGAAGTCCTATGTATAAGGGCTTCGGAATCATAATTTGTGCACTTTTGAGCTTTAGCGGACAGCAATGGTTTTCTATCGCGCTGGTGCCGCCGCCCGTTTCTGCGCGAGTCAAACTTTCCCTACCGATGCTGCCCATCCCCGCCCTATTGCCCCCTGCTGCGGCCGCCCCGCGTGACGCCCCGCCTGTCCTAAAATATGCAAAACAGCGGCGGTTATTTCTCGGTTTGGGAATTTAGCCGTACTTTTGCAGTCGGCTGATTATGGCCTTATCCCATCAACGACCCCAATGAAGCGATACGTACACCTCATGATGGCCGTCCTTGTGGCCCTGGCAGGCGTGACCTGCACCTCGTGCCTCGACGACGATGACGCCACCACCGTCGATTATTCTGAGTATAACGACTGCATCGTCAACAACGTTGTCCTCGGCACACTCTACCGTCAGGTGACCACCGTCACCCCGGCCGGCAAGGACAGCACCTATACCACTACCGTCACCGGCAGTTACTACCCCATGCACATTGACCACATCAATGCCCGCATCTTCAACACCGACTCGCTGCCCGCCGGCACCAACCCGAGCAAGGTGCTCTTCTCCACCTTCTCCACCACGGGTGCCGTGACCCTCGTCAGCGACGTGACCGGCGAGGATACGGTGTTCAGTATGAACGACACCCTCGACTGCTCCACCGTGCGCTATATCAAGGTGCACGCCTACGATGGCGTGTCGGTGCGTCGCTATGCCCTCCACCTCAACGTGCACCGCGAAGACGGCAACACCTTCCGCTGGGGCACCCATAGCGCCGCCGCCAGTATGGTGAGCGGCATGCAGCCCGGCCTGCGCATGGCCGTGCGCACCGATGGCGTGCCCGTTGTCTTCGGGCAGTGTGGCGGCGAGGCCGTCGCCGTGACCGTACCCTGGCAGGGCGACGCCACCCAGACCCCTCTGCCTCAGGGCCTGCGCCCCGAGAGTATCGTGACCGCCCCCGATGGCAGCCGGATGTACGGACTGAGCGCCACTGGTCTGATGACCAGCACCGACGGTACGGCATGGACCGCCGTCGCGAGCAACGCCGTGCCCCGGCACCTGTTGCTCTGCGGCAGCCGCACCCTTGTGGGCATGGGCTCCGAAGGTTTCATGGCCTCGGCCGATGGCGGACAGACCTGGACCGCCGAAGAAGCCGATGAGCCCCAGTGCCTGCCCGTGAGCGGCATGACCGGCGCCGTGCTGCCCTCGCGCACGGACAGCCAGTTGGAAGACCTGGTGGTTGTAGGCTATGACGCCGAAGGGCACACCGTGGTGTGGCGCCGCACGGACGATTTGGCCGGTCAGGCCACGTTCAACTGGTTCTATATGCCTCAGACCGACAGTGAAACCATGCAGATGCCCCACCTGACGGGCATGACGCTCGTGCCCTACGACGAAAGTCTGCTGCTCTTCGGACAGCAGGCCGATGGCACAGCAGCACCTATATATACGACGCGCGACAACGGCCGCACCTGGCAGCTGGCCAGCATAGACGCCCTGCCGTTTGATGCCAGCGCCCCCAATGCCGTGGGCGCCGCCGTCGGTGCCGACCATTTCATCTACGTCACCGAGACGGCCACCGGCCGCCTGTGGCGCGGTCGCCACAACCGCCTGGGCTGGGCCGAGGCCCAGTGAACCGCGGTCCCGTCTGTCCCTCTGGTTGCTCCCGCACCCCAAACCCTCTGAAGATGAGTCGCCTCCTCCCCCTGACACCGCACATGCCGGTCCTGCTGCGCACGCTGGCCCTCGCCATCGCTGTGCTGGTTCTGGTGCCCTCGGCACGCGCCCAGGACGACGTGGTCTATCGCATGGAGGTGGGCGGCGCCTTAGGTATAGGCAGCACCGTGACCGACGTCAACGCTCGCCTCTACGGTCAGAACAGTGCCGCGGCGGGTGCCCTGCTCCGCTTCGTCATCAACCCCCGCATGGCCCTCAAGACGCAGGCGCTCTATGCGAAGACCGGTGGCAACAGCCTCGGTCTGAAAGGTTTCCTGCCCGCCGACGGCACACAGGCGTCGGCCGAACGCCTCAACTTCACCGCCAGCGGCAACTACTACGACCTGAGCGCCCTGTACGAGCTCCACTTCCTGCCCTACGGCTACGAGCGCGGCTACCAGGGCTACAGCCGTTTAGTGCCCTTCATCCAGATGGGTCTGGGTCTGACCTATGCTCAGGAGAGCAAGGCTCTGGCTATGCAGGTGCCCCTCGGCCTCGGCCTGAAGTATAAGGCCGGACGCCGCCTGAACATCGCCTTGGAGTGGCAGATGCACTTCACCACGGGCGACAAACTCGACGGCCTCGAAGCCCCGCTGACCATCCCCTCGTCAGGGTTTAAGAACAAGGACCACTACGGCATGACCCTTCTCACCCTAACCTACGACATATCGCCCCTGTGCCCCACCTGCAACAAAGACTGACGGCACGGCGGCCGACGAAACTCCTGACACTAACATCACTACTGCGATGGACACCATAACCCACAACACGCCAAGCAAGGTTCCCACCCATGTGGCCATCATCATGGACGGCAACGGCCGGTGGGCCAAGGCCCGCGGCATGAACCGCAGCATGGGACACCAGCAGGGCGTGGCCACGGTGAACGAAATCACCGCCCTGGCCTCGAGGCTGGGCATCAGATACCTGACGCTCTACACCTTCTCTACCGAAAACTGGAACCGGCCGGCCGACGAGGTGGCAGCGCTCATGTCGCTCGTCATCACAGCCATGGAGGAGGAACTGTTTATGAAGAATAACGTCCGTCTGCGCGTCATTGGTGACCGCACACGCCTGCCGCAGGACGTGCGCCAGGCCATCGAGGGTCTTGAGCAGCGCACGGCAGACAATATGGGCATGACGCTCGTCATCGCCCTGAGTTACTCCTCGCGCTGGGAAATCACTGAGGCTGTACGACGCCTCGTCACTCAGGCAGTCGAGGGCAACCTCAAGCCTACCGACATCGATGAGCAGAGCGTCAGTCAGGCGCTCGAGACGGCCTTCATGCCCGACCCCGACCTGCTCATACGCACGGGTGGCGAGGTCAGGCTGAGCAACTACCTGCTCTGGCAGTGCGCCTACTCCGAACTCTACTTCTGCGATACCTTCTGGCCCGACTTCCACGAGGCCGACTTCATGCAGGCCCTCAGCGTCTATGCCGCACGCGAACGGCGCTACGGCAAAACCAGCGAACAGGTGGCGCCCGAGCAGGCTTGACAACGCTCCGCACGCTCGCCCGCGACTCATACCATCCCCTGCCAATACTCCTAACACTCTATCACCACAAGCCTTTATCTTGCGAATGAACCCGCTACGCAACATACTCCTTACCCTCTGCCTCATCCTGACCGCTATCGCCGCAAAGGCACAGGACAACGTGCCCGTGCAGGTGAAGCCGACCATCTCCTACTCCCAAAACAACACGCGCTACATCCTGGGCGGCCTGGTCATCGACGGAGGGGGCGACATCGACGAAACGCTGCTGCTCAACCTGTCGGGCCTAGAGGTGGGACAGGTCTATGACGTGCCGGGCGACGACATCAGTGATGCCATACGCCGCTTCATGCGCCAGAAACTCTTCTCGAACGTGCGCATCGAGGCCGACAGCATCGTAGGCAGCAAGATATACCTGCACATCTACCTTAGTCCGCACCCCCGCATCACGAGCATCAACTACAGCGGTGTGAAGAAGAGCGAGCGCGAGGAGCTCGAGCGCCGCGTGGGCCTGACTGTCGGCAGTCAGGTGACGGCCGACGTCCTGGACCGCACCAAGATATACATCAAGCGCTATTTCGACGAGAAAGGCTTCAAGAATGCCAGCGTAGATATTGAGCAGACCGAAGACGCCACGGGCGACAACAATGTCATGCTCGACATCCGTATCAACAAGAACGAGAAGGTCAAGGTACACCGCATCTACATCACCGGCCTCACCGACAAGGAGGCCAAGAAAGTCAAGGGCGCCATGAAGAAGACGAAGGAGAAAACCTTCCGCAACTTCCTGCGCTCTAAGAAGTTCATCCCCGAAAAGTACGACGAGGACAAGGGTAACGCCGTCAGCCGCCTCAACGCCTGGGGCTACCGCGACGCCCTGCTCCTCTCCGACAGCGTGGCCAACCGCCCCGACGGCAAGGTGGACGTCTATCTCGACTTCTACAAGGGCACGAAGTACTACCTGCGCAACGTCGATTGGGTGGGCAACAAGGTCTATACCACCGAACAACTCAACTACATGCTCCGCATGAAGCGCGGCGACGTCTATGACCTGACGCTCCTGGACCGTCGCCTCAACAGCGACGACGATGCCGTGGGCCAGCAGTACTACAACAACGGCTATGTGTTCTACGATCTCAACCCCGTGGAAATCAATATCGACGGCGACAGCATCGACCTGGAAATGCGCATCGTTGAGAACAATCAAGCCACCTTCAACCGCGTCCGCATCTCGGGCAACGACCGCGTCTATGAGAATGTCATCCGCCGCGAACTGCGCACCAAGCCGGGCGACCTTTTCTCCATGGAGTCGATCAAGCGCACGGTGATGGACCTCAACAATATGAACCAGTTTGACGCCGAAGCCCTGCAGGCCGGCCTCTCGAAGAGCATCAAGCCCGACCGCGTCAGTGGCACGGTAGATATCACCTACCCCTTGGTGAGTAAGGGCGGCGACCAGGTTGAGCTCTCTGCTGGCTGGGGACAGGTGGGCATCACCGGCCGTATCGGTCTGAAGTTTACCAACTTCTCCGTGCAGAACCTCTTCCGCCGCGGCGACAAGCGCGCCGGCTTCATCCCTCAGGGTGACGGCCAGACCGTGTCGATCAGCGCACAGACCAACGGTACATACTACCAGAGTTACGCCCTCTCCTTCCTCGACCCCTGGTTTGGCGGCAAGCGCCCGACGCAGTTCTCCTTCTCCATCTACTACTCCAAGCAGAGCGACGTCAACTCCAGCTACTACTCCAACTATAACAATATCTATAACTACTACTACGGCTACGGCACCAACTCGAGCTATTACGACTACTCGAGTTACTACGACCCCGACAAGTACGTCAAGCAGTTTGGCGTCTCCGTCGGCCTGGGTAAGCGCCTGCGCTGGCCCGACGACTACTTTACGTTCATGGCCGAGGTGTCGTACACGCGCTATATGCTGCGCAACTGGCAGTACTTCCTCATCTCCGACGGTAACTGTAACAACTTCAACATTACCCTCTCGCTCAACCGCCAGAGCACGAACCACCCCTTCTTCCCGCGCTTCGGCTCGGAGTTTGGCGCGTCGGTGTCGTTCACCCCGCCCTACTCGCTCTGGGACGGCAAGGACTACAAGAACCTGGCCAACAACTACCAGAGCGCATCCTACCAGCGCGAGGCTCAGGAGAAGTATCGCTGGATAGAGTATCACAAGTGGAAGATGAAGTTCCGCTCGTTCACCGCCGTGACCAACGGCAACAAGCCCTTCGTCCTCATGACGCGCGCCGAGTTCGGTCTGCTGGGCGCCTACAACCGCTATAAGAAGTCGCCCTTCGAGACCTACTACGTCGGCGGCGACGGCATGTCGGGCTATTCCTCCGGCTACGCCACCGAGACCATCGGTCTGCGCGGTTACGACAACGGTTCGCTCGCCGGTAACACCGGCGGCAACGCCTACGCCTACAGCCGCATGAGCCTCGAACTGCGCTATCCCCTCATGCTCGAGGGTCAGACCAACATCTACGCCCTGGCCTTCGTCGAGGGCGGTAATGCCTGGGCCGACGTCAAGAAGTTCAACCCCTTCGACATGAAGCGCTCCGCCGGTATGGGCGTCCGCATCCTCCTGCCCATGGTCGGCCTGATGGGTATCGACTGGGCCTACGGCTTCCAGAAGCGCATCAACGGCTACGACGCCGGCGGTTCACAGTTCCACTTCATCATCGGCCAGGAATTCTAAACACATAAATCCCCTAACATATAGACAGATGAAAAAGATTATTGTCCTTACCGCCCTGTGTCTGGGCTGCCTGCTCCCCGCAGCAGCACAGAAGTTTGCGATGGTTGACATGGAATATATCATGAGCAACATCCCCGCCTACGAGCGTGCCAACGAGCAACTCAACCAGACGTCGAAGAAATGGCAGGCCGAAGTCGAGGCCCTCGACAGCCAGGCCAAGACGCTCTATAAGAACTACCAGAACGAGGCAGTCTTCCTCAGCGAGGCCCAAAAGACGGAGCGCGAGCAGGCCATCGTAGATAAGGAGAAGGAAGCCAGCGAACTGCGCAAGAAGTACTTCGGCCCCCAGGGCGAACTCTACAAGAAGCGCATCGCCCTCATCGAGCCCATCCAGGACGAGGTGTATAACGCCATCAAGGGCATTGCCCAGCAGCGCGGCTACCAGCTCGTCCTCGACCGCGCCACCGAAACCGCCGGCATCATCTTCGCCTCCCCCTCCATCGACATCAGCAACGACGTGCTGGCCAAGCTCGGCTACGACAAGTAGGCCACTTAGTCCCTGCCGTGCCCCTTCACCCCGTCCCGCAGCCCTTCCAGCCAGAGGGTAGGGAGCAAATCTTCGGCAAAACGTTTCCGCAAATGGCACAAAAGCATTAAATTTGCAGCCGTCTGTCCCACAGACCCCTGCCGTCCGGCCAACGGACCGCCCAGTGGCCCCGACACCCCCACAACAAGTAAAACAAAACATATCCCAAATATCATGTTCAAGAAAATCCTCATGCTGCTCCTCATAGCAGCTCCTCTGAGCCTCGCCGCCCAGAAATTTGCCCACTTCGACTACAACTCCATCATGGCCTCGCTGCCCGAAACCAAGAAGGCACAGGGCGAACTTGAAGCCATGGGCAAGCAGTACACCGACGAACTGACCGCCATGGAGCAGGAAATCAATGCGAAGATGGAGAAGTTCCGCAACGAAATCACCGAACAGACGCCCGAGAACATCCGCAACCGCCGCGCTCAGGAGATTCAGGATCTGCAGGAGCGCTACCAGCAGGCACTCACCGACAACCAGCGCGCCTTCGACGAGGCCAAGGCCCGCAAGATGCAGCCCATCGTACAGAAGGTCATGGACGCTGTCAACAGCGTGGCCAAGGAGGGCAACTACATCTATATCATTGACAAGAACGCCTCGCAGCAGGTCGGCATCGTCATCAACGAAGCCCTCAGCGAGGACGTCACCCGCAAGGTGATGGACAAACTCGGTCTGGCCGCCCTGACGCCCGCTGCCGGTGCTACGCAGCCTGCCGCAGGCTCGACACCTGCTGCCGGCACCCAGCGATAACCCCCCACCCGATAGGGCTCGCCAGCAGGCCACGCAGCCCGCTGCTGCGGCAGCCCCATAGCCACCCACACAGAGGAATTGAGGCGTTCGTTGACCACGACGCTCCAGTTCCTCTTTTCTGTATGACCCCCACACTTCCCAAGTCCATGCGCCAGCATCGTCTCTCCCGCTTCCTCATCGCCCTGTGCCTCGCCGTTCCGTCACTCTCTGCCGCTGGTCAAGGCGTCCTGTGCTGCCCCGACAGCATTCTGCCCGACAGCCTGCCCCTTCCCGCCGTCAACGACTGCGACACCCTCGCCGCCGACCTCCCTGCCGCGCCCGCCGATAGCATGGGCGCCGTCATCGTCGAGCGCTTGACCGCACTGCTGGGCAGCGACCTGTTGGAACACAGTCAGCTCGGCCTCTACGTCTATGACCTGACGGCCGACGCCCCCCTTTTCGCCCACAACGCCCGGCAGATGATGCGTCCCGCCTCGTGCCAGAAAGTGGTCACCGCCGTGGCCGCCCTGGCCCAGCTCGGCACCGATTACATGCTGCGCACGCCGCTCGGCTACGAGGGACAGGTGACCGACAGCACGCTTTACGGCCGCCTGGTGGTGCGCGGCGGCTTCGACCCCCTGCTGGGTGACGACGACGTGTGGCGTATGGTCCATGCCGTTCGTCAGGCCGGCATCGACAGCATTACGGGCGGCATCCTCTTCGACCGCAGCATGAAGGACACCCTGCTCTTGGGGTGGGGCTGGTGCTGGGACGATGACGAGGCGCCCCTCACGCCCCTGCTCTACAACCGCCGCGACGGTCTGGAAGTGCGCTTGCAGCAGGCTCTGGCCGACGAGGGCATCCGCCTCGGCGCCCCAGCCGCCTACGGACGTCCCGACACCGAGGTCACGCCCCTGACGGAAATCCTGCGCACCATCGACCAGGTGCTCCTTCCCATGATGAAGCAGAGCGACAACCAGTGCGCCGAAGCCCTGTTCTACCATCTGGCGGCCCATACCGGCCACCCTTATGCCAACTATGAGATAGGCGCCCGCGTCGTGGGTAAGGTGCTCCAGCGTCTGGGCGGCAACCCCCAGCGCTTCGAGGTGGCCGATGGCAGCGGCCTCTCGCTCTACAACTACACCACGCCCATGCTCCTGGTGCGCGTCCTACGCTACGCCTGGATGGACGAGACCATCCGTCGCCATCTCTGTCCCTCCCTGCCCATCATGGGCGTCGATGGCACGCTGCGCCGCCGCCTGCGCGACAGCCGCGCCTGCGGCAATGTCGTGGCTAAGACCGGCACCGTCACCGGCGTCAGCACCCTCGCCGGCTACTCCACCACAGCCCACGGCCACCTGCTCTGCTTCGCCATCATGAACCAGGGCCTCAAGCGCACCGCCGAGGGACGCGCCTTTCAAGACCGCGTGTGCCGCGCCCTGACCGACGACTGACCGGCGACCGGCAACGCGTGTCGCGGCAGTACCCTTCCCAATGCCCCCGCCGCCAGAATGATTGGGCGAGAACAAGAAATGGGCACATTCGCGCAGGACGGTGTGTTATAATGGCCAATCTGCTTCGTTGCTATTGGCATTCGGGCTTGGTCATGTACTTTAGTACACTCCCTGCGCCCTCAGCCTCAGCGCCTTGCATCCCAGCCATTCTGACGCACCTTCGAGTGCGCGTCAAATTTGCATTTTGACACACCCTCTCGGCGACGTTTTTTTCGTAAATTTGTTGGCGGCAGCATCGTTATCGCCACGGTGGCGATGTGTCGCCCGTTTTCTTTCCCTCCCTTATGACACGTCCCTACCTTCTCCTCTCCAACGACGACGGGGTCAATGCCCCCGGCCTGCAGTTTCTCATCCAGGCCTTGCGCCCCATGGCCGACTTGCTGGTGGTGGCACCCGACGGTCCGCGCTCGGGCTTCAGTTGTTCCATCACCTCCACGCAGCCCCTGCGCTATCGTGAGGTCAGCAGCGAGCCCGGCCTGAGCGTCTATGCCTGCACGGGCACGCCCGTCGATTGTGTCAAGCTGGCGCTCAACGTGTTGGCCGAGCGGCGGCCCGATATGGTCATCGGCGGCATCAACCACGGCGACAACGCCTCCGTCAACGCTCACTACTCCGGCACCATGGGCGTCGCCACCGAGGGCGCCCTGCAGGGCCTGCCCGCTGTGGCCTTCTCGCTCTGCGACTTCAGCCCGAAGGCCGACTTCACGCCCCTCGGCCCCTACCTGCCTCGCCTGGTGCAGCAGGCCCTCGACCTGCACATGCAGCCCTTCACCTGCCTCAATATCAACTTCCCCCTGTGCAGCCGGTTCAACGGCATCCGCGTGTGCCGTATGGCCAAGAGCCGTTGGGAGAAAGAAGTGGAGATGTGTCAGCACCCCTTCGGTCCGAAGTACTTCTGGCTCGTCGGCGAATGTCGCGAGCTCGAGCCCGAGGCGCCCGACACTGACCGCTGGGCTCTGGCCCATGGTTATGTGGCCATCACGCCCGTCAACCTCGACGTCACCCACTATGGCCTGAAGGACGCCCTGCAGGGCTGGAGCGAAGATAGCCCCGCCGCCGGCCAGTAGTGGCGGCACAGCATCACCATTTTCATCCCCCTCTCTCCCTTCCCCCCATGCGCTATTTTCTCATTGCCGGCGAAGCCAGCGGCGACCTGCACGCCGCCGCCCTCATGCGCGCCCTGCGCCAGCACGACCCCGAGGCCGTCTTCCGTTGCTACGGCGGCGACGCCATGGCGCAGGCTGGCGGCCAACTGCTCTGCCACTACCGCGACCTGGCCTACATGGGCTTCATCCCCGTCCTGCTGCACCTGCGCACCATCCTGCGCGGCATGAAGCGCTGCAAGCAGCAGATAGAGAGTTGGCGGCCCGACGTGCTCATCCTCATCGACTACCCTGGCTTCAATCTCAAGATAGCCCGCTACGTCAAGCGCCGCGCCATCTGCCCCGTACACTATTATATAGCCCCGAAGATTTGGGCGTGGAAGGAAGGCCGCATCAAGGCCATCCGCCGCGACATCGATGCCCTCTACTCCATCCTGCCCTTCGAGCCCGACTACTTCCGCCAACGCCACGGCTATGACGTCACCTACGTGGGCAACCCCACCGTCGATGAGATTGCCGCCTGGCGCGACAGCCATGCTCCCGTCGTGCGCGACGAGCGCCTGATTGCCCTGCTGCCGGGCTCGCGGACGCACGAAATCAAGGACAACCTGCAGCGTATGCTGCGCGCAGCGCTGCCCCTGACCGCCGAGGGCTATCGCCTGGCCATCGCCGCAGCGCCCGCCATCACAGACGATTTCTACGCCGCGCTCATCGACCGCAGCGGCATCGACAGCGGTCGTATCGACCTGGTGCGCGGCGACACCTTCGCCCTGCTCGGCCGCGCCGGCACGGCCCTCGTCACCAGCGGCACGGCCACCCTTGAGACGGCCATCATGGACGTGCCGCAGGTGGTCTGCTACTATGTGGCGTGCGGACGCCTGGTGTCGCTGCTGCGCCGCCTGTTGCTCAAGGTGAAGTACGTCTCGCTGGTCAACCTGGTGTGCCGGCGCGAGGTGGTCACCGAACTGGTCGCCGACGGCATGACGCCCCGCCGCGTGGCCGACGAACTGGCAAAGGTGCTGCCCGGCGGCACACGCCGCGCCGAGGTGCTGGCAGGCTACAACGACATGCGCCAACGGCTCGGAGAGCCCGGCGCCCCCGAGCGCGCCGCCGCCTACATCCGCGCCAGCCTGAAAGGAAAGCCCGAAAAATCCTGAAATCCTAGAATCTCTAGAGGTTCTAGAAATTCTAGAGGCTCTAGAAAATCTAGGAATTCTAGAAAATCTTGAAATTCTAGAAGACTTAGCCCCCATCCCCCATCCCTGCCCTTAACCCCCATCCCCCCGTGTCAAGCATCCTCATCATCTACACCGGCGGTACCATCGGCATGATGGAAAACCCCGAGACGGGCGCCCTCGAAAACTTCGACCTGGCGCACCTCCGCCGCCATGTGCCCGAGCTCGGCCGCTTCCAGTACGACATCGACTTCACCGCCTTCGACCCGCCCATTGACTCGAGCGATATGGAGCCCAAGTACTGGGTGAAACTGGCCCGCATGATAGCCGACTGCTACGACCGCTACGACGGCTTCGTCGTTCTCCACGGCACCGATACCATGGCCTTCACCGCCTCCGCCCTCAGTTTTATGCTCGAGAACCTCGGCAAGCCCGTCATCATCACTGGCTCCCAACTCCCCATCCTCAAGCTTCGCACCGACGGTAAGGAAAACCTCCTCACCAGCATCGAGATTGCCGCCGACAAGGACGAGGCCGGCCGCCCCATCGTCACCGAGGTGTGCATCTTCTTCGAAAACCGCTTGATGCGCGGCAACCGCACCACGAAAATCAATGCCGAAGGCTTCAATGCCTTCCGCTCGCACAACTATCCCGCGCTGGCCAAGGCCGGCATACACATCCGCTACGAGCACAACCTGCTCTACCGCCCGCCCCGCGGCGCCCTGTTCAAGCCCCACTTCCTCATGGACAACCACGTCATCGTGCTGACCATCTTCCCCGGCCTGCGCGAGGAGTATGTCCACGCCGTGGCGCGTATGCCGGGCCTCAAGGGCGTTGTGCTCAAGACCTATGGCTCGGGCAACGCCCCGCAGAAGCCGTGGCTCATCGATATCCTGCGCCGCCTCAATGCCGCCGGCGTCGTGCTGGTCAACATCACGCAGTGCTCGCAGGGCACGGTCGAGATGCACCGCTACGGCACGGGCCTGCAACTCCTTCAGGCCGGCGTCATCAACGGCTACGACAGCACCCTTGAAGGCACGGTGACCAAACTGATGTTCCTCCTCGGGCACGGCCTGCCGGCCGACGAAGTGAAGCGCCGCATGAGCCGCAGTCTGGCGGGCGAAATCACCGTCTGACAGCCGTCGCGGCGCGCTCCCTCGCTTTTTTTTTCTTCCCCCCCTTCACCCCCCTCTCTCCTCTCCCTCCCTCCCATGCTCCACCTGTTGCGCCCCCTCCTGCTCACCGTCCTGACGGTCCTGCTCTGCACCGCCTGCGCCCCCGAAGGCGCCGGCACGGCCGAGGGTCTGCAGCATGCCCGCCTGCTGCGTATGCGCCAAGAAGGCACGGCCACGGTGGCCGAGGTGATGGACCCGTGGCACGAAGGGCGCGTGATGCACCGCTACCTCCTCGTGCCCCGTGCCGACAGCGTGCCCGCGGGTCTGCCCGAAGGCACATTGGTGCGCACTCCCCTGCGCCGCATGGTCGCCACCTCGTCCGTCCATGCCGCGCTGGCCGCCGATCTGGGCTGCCGCCACCTCGTGGCCGGCCTCTGCGATACCGCCTACGTTATGCACCCCCTGCTGCGCGCCGACCTGCGTAGCGGGCGCACCGCCGCCCTCGGCGCCTCCTTCGCCCCCGACATGGAGCGCCTCGTAGCTCTCGCGCCCGACGCCGTCACGGTGTCGCCGATGGAGCATACGGGCTACGGCGCCCTCGCCGCCACGGGCATACCGCTCATCGAGTGCGCCGACTACATGGAGCAGACGCCCCTGGGCCGCGCCGAGTGGATGCGTTTCTACGGCCGGCTGTGGGGCTGCGGCGAGCGTGCCGACAGCCTCTTTGCCGCCACCGAGCGCACCTACGACAGCCTGTGCCGCGCCGCCGCCGAGGCCCGGAGCCCGCGGCCCCGCCTCATCGTCGATATGAAGCAGGCTGCCGCCTGGTACGTGCCCGGTGCCGACAGTTATCTGGCGCGCCTCTATGCCGATGCCGGTGCCGACTACGTCTTTGCCCGCCACCGCGGCAGCGGGTCCGTGGCCCTCAGCGTAGAGACCGTCATGGCCGAGGGCGCCGAGGCCGACGTGTGGATCGTGAAATACGGTCAGGCCGAGCCCCGGACCTATGCCTCGTTAGCCGCCGACTACGCCCCCGTGCGCCGCCTGCGTCCCTGGCGCGAGCGCCGCGTCTGGGCCTGCAACACGCTGGCCGTGCCCTACTACGAAGAGACCCCCTTCCACCCCGAGCGCCTGCTGCGCGACCTCGTGGCCATCTTCCATCCCGAGGTGGACGCCGAGGCACAGCCGGCCTACTATCATCCCATGCCTTAACGTCTCCCGACAATGATGCGCCGCCGCCATCCGCTCCTCCTGTTCCTCCCCCTGCTCCTCCTTCCCCTGCTGTGCTTAGCGGCGCTGCTGTGGGGCAGCGTCGATATTCCTGTGGCCGAGGCCTGGAGCGCCCTCTGGACCGACGACGGCAGTACCGCCGCCTACATCGTGCGCCACCTGCGTCTGCCGCAGATGGCCAGTGCGGTGGCCGCCGGTGCCGCCATGGGCGTGGCCGGACTGGTGATGCAGACCGTCTTCGACAATCCGTTGGCCGACCCCTCACTCCTCGGCATCAATGCCGGTGCCGCCGTGGGCGCCGCTGTGGCCATGCTGCTGCCGGGCGCCGCACTGCCGTTTCTGGGCACAGCCACGGGCGGCTATGTCGCCACGATGCTCTGCGCCGCCATTGGCGCGGTGATGGTGACGGCGCTGCTCCTGCTGCTCTCCGCCGTACTGACCGACGCCTTCCGCCTGCTCATCGCCGGCGTCATGCTCAGTTATATCTGCGGCGCGGCGGTGTCGGTGATGGGCTTCTTCGCCTCGGCCGAGGGTCTGCAGGGCTATATGCTCTGGGGCATGGGCGACCTGACGGGCATCACGGCCGAGCGTCTGCCCGCCTTCCTCACGCTGGTGGCCATCCCCCTGCTGCTGCTCTTTGCCCGTGCCAAAGCCCTCAACGCCATGCTCTTGGGCGAACGCTATGCCGCCAACCTCGGCGTGAGCATACGCCGTGAGCGCACGCTGCTCCTCCTGCTGTCGGCCCTGCTCTGTGCGGCGGTGACGGCCCTCTGCGGTCCCATCGGCTTCATCGGCTTGACGGCGCCGCATATCACGCGCTTCGTCCACGGTACGCACAGCCACTTCGCCCTGCTGCCCCTCACGGCCCTCTGGGGCGCCTGCCTGCTGCTGGCCGCGACGCTGCCCGGCCACCTGCTTGACGGCCGCACGCTGCCGCCGGGCATCGTCACACCGCTGGTGGGCGTGCCTGTGGTCATGGTTCTGCTCCTCTCACAGCGGCAACGCATGCAATGATCCCCCTAACTCTTCTTAGACTGATACGATGAAAAAGACTCCCCTCCTCCTTCCCGCTTTGGCACTGGGCATGGTAGCTCAGGCGCAGCAACGCCCCAACGTCATCCTGCTTGTGGCCGACGACCTGGGCTACGGCGACCTCTCCTGCTATGGCGCCACCCGCGTGAGCACGCCCTGCGTCGATAGTCTGGCCAACGCCGGCCTGCGCTTCACCGACGCCCATGCCACCGCCTCCACCAGTACGCCGTCGCGCTTCTCCCTGCTCACCGGCCTCTATCCTTTCCGTCAGAAAGGCACCGACGTGGCCGCCGGCAATGCGGGCATGATTATCCACCCCGAGACCTACACCGTGGCCGATGCCTTTGCCTCTCAGGGCTATGCCACGGCCGCGCTGGGCAAGTGGCATCTGGGTCTGGGAAGCCGTACGGCGCAGCAGGATTGGAACGGCGAACTCGACCAGTCGCCGCGCGACCTGGGTTTCCAGTACCACTATATCATGGCTGCCACGGCCGACCGCGTGCCCTGCGTCTTCATCGAGAACGGCCGCATTGCCAACTTCGACCCCTCGGCACCTGTGGAGGTGAGCTATCGCAAAAACTTTGACGGCGAGCCCACGGGGCGCGACAACCCCGAACTGCTCACCAAATTGCGCCCCAGCCACGGTCACGACCAGAGCATCGTCAACGGCATCTCGCGCATCGGCTTCATGAAGGGCGGCGGCAAAGCCCTCTGGCGCGACGAGGACATCGCCGACAGCATCGCCAGCCACGCCGTCGCATTTATCGAGGCACACCGCGACCAGCCCTTCTTCATGTACCTCTGTACGAACGACATCCACGTGCCCCGTATGCCGCACGAGCGCTTCCGCGGCAAGAGTCCTATGGGCCTGCGTGGCGAAGCCATCCTGCAGTTTGACGAGACCGTGCGTCAGGTCACCGATGCCCTGCGCCGTCTCGGCCTGTCGGACAACACCCTGCTCATCATCACCAGCGACAACGGCCCCGTCCTTGACGACGGCTATGCCGACGAGGCCATCGCCCTGGCCGGCGACCACCGCCCCGGCGGTCCCTTCCGCGGCGGCAAGTACAGTTCGTTCGAGGCCGGCAGCATCGTGCCCTTCATCGTCCACTGGCCCGGCCATGTACGCGGCGGCCGCACCAGCGACGCCCTCGTTTCGCAGATTGACAATGTCGCCACGCTGGCCAGCCTCATCGGCGCCGAGGTGCCCGAGGGCGCTGCCGCCGACAGTCAGGATGCCCTCAAGACCTGGCTGGGTAAGAGCAAGAAGAGCCGCCCCTTCGCCGCCAAGTATGCCGCCAACCACAACATCGTCCTGCGCACCGACCGCTGGAAGTTCATCCCGCCCCACGACGGCGGCCCGATGATCACCTGGGGCCCGCGCATCGAGACGGGCAATGCCCCCGTGCCGCAACTCTACGACATGCGGCGTGCCGACGACGAGCAGACCAATGTCGCCGAGAGCAATCCCAAGGTGGTGGCCAGCATGAACGCCCTGCTCCAGCAGTTGCAGCCCAAGCCATGAACAGCAACGAAGACAGCCAGTTTGGCCCCCGCGCGATAGGAAACGCTCTTCGCCCAACACCCTTTTTTCAACGAAAGTGGCCGCGGAGGCCAATTTGCATTTCGCTCGTCAATGTATTATCTTTGCTCAGGAAAGTAGAAGGGCCCTTGACGGGGCCCTTTTTTCGTGCGAAAAAGCCTTTAGAACGACTTGGGCGACCGTAAAAACGGTCGCCCAAGTCGTAATTTCTATCGCCCAGGTCGTAATTTCTATCGCCCAGGTCGTGTCGCCGGTCGCCCGGAGGCCTCGTTGAGCGTTAAAGATTCCTAAACTTTTTTCGCTGAAAACAGCCGTTGATAGGAAACTCGTGCGCACAACGTGAAGTGATAGCCCCCCTTTTTTTGGCGGTCATATCGAGTCTGCCGCCCGTGCGAAAAGCCCGTGCGCCACCGTCGGGGCAGGTTATCATTCTTCTATTTCCGCGTGTGTGACACGCTCCAGCAGGAAGCGCTTTTTGTTCCAGTGGAAGGCGGGGAAGTCGTGGTTCTGGCGGATGGTATTGCCGCGGAACGTCAGGCCGTTGACCGACTTGGCATAGAGCACCGGAGCGTCGA